>JAILDK010000103.1 GCA_024689485.1 Fibrobacter sp. | reverse complement strand
ATCCGCAACTGTTTCCATTTTGGAAACAGTTCAAAATGAAAATGGCCGTTCCGTAAAGCGCAATGTCTCTTTCTACAATCTCGATGCAATTATTTCCGTCGGTTACCGTGTAAATTCTGCGAAGGCCACAAAGTTCCGCATCTGGGCTACGGGAATCCTGAAGGAATACATCAAGAAGGGTTTTGTGCTCGACGACGAGCGCTTAAAGCAGGGTAACGCTGTTTTCGGTAAGGACTACTTCAAGGAACTTTTGGAAAGAGTCCGATCTATCCGTGCGAGCGAACGCCGCATTTGGCAGCAGATAACGGATATTTTTGCCGAGTGTTCCATAGACTACGACAAGGATTCTGAAATAACGAAAAAGTTTTTCGCCACGGTTCAGAACAAGTTCCACTATGCGATAACAGGGCAGACTGCTGCGGAAATCGTGTACGAGAGGGCCGACCACAAAAAAGAGCACATGGGGCTTACGACTTGGAAAAATTCTCCGAGCGGCCGTGTGCTGAAAAGCGATGTGAACATTGCCAAGAATTATTTGTCGGAGAAGCAGATCCGTCAGTTGGAACGCGCCGTGAGCGGCTATTTTGACTACATCGAAGACTTGATAGAGCGGGAGATTGTTTTTAACATGGAGCAGTTTGCCGCAAGCGTGAACGAGTTCCTGGAATTCAGGCGCTACGATATTCTCGATGGTAACGGAAAAGTCAGCCGGGATCAGGCAGACGAGAAATCTTTCGGAGAATACGAGATTTTCAATCGCACGCAAAAGATTGATTCCGATTTCGACAAGGTAATCCGGAAAATAAAGAAGAATTAAGGGATTTGAATAAATTCTAACGAATGAAAATATCTGTACTTTTGTTTCAACCGAACTTTTTTTATGCCTGATAAATTTATTTTTACTGCATGGCATTCAAGGAAGCGGATTTAGAAATTGCGATCAAAGACCTTTTGGTGAACGAAGGCTACAGTTACGTTCCTGGGGAACGTATCGTTCGCGATCCGGATTCGGTGATTATCGAAAGCGATTTGCGAGCCTATTTGCAGTCCCGCTATGCAAAAGAAGGGATTACCGATAACGAAATCCGCATGGTCCTTCAAAATTTGAAGACGCTTTCGACCAGTGATCTTTATGAAAGCAATCGAAAATTTTGTGATTGGCTGTCGAACGGCTTTATCTTAAAAAGGGAAGATCGCAAGGCTAAAGATATCCATATCGAGCTTGTCGATTTTGCTTGCCTGGAGGATGCGGATTCTGCGGAAAATTCAAGCACTGTCGCTTTGGCGGCTGATTCGAAGGCCGTTTTCAATTCTGATTGCAACATCATCAAGTTCGTGAACCAGTTCGAAATCCAGGGTTCCGAAAAGCGTATTCCGGATGGTATTTTATTTGTGAATGGCCTTCCGCTGGTCGTGTTTGAATTCAAGAGTGCGACGCGAGAAGAAGCGACAATCCGCAATGCCTATGATCAGTTGACAATCCGTTACCGTCGCGATATTCCTCAACTCTTTTTGTACAATGCTTTTTGCGTCATTAGCGATGGCGTGAATAATCGGGCGGGTAGCTTTTTTGCCAAGTACGATTATTACTATGCGTGGCGCCGTGTGGAAAGCCGCTCCGAAAAAGAGTCGGATGGAATTCAAAGTCTTTATACGATGATTCAGGGAATGTTCCAGTACAAGCGCTTACTGGATATTTTCCGCAATTTTGTGTACTTCCCGGATTCTAGTAAAAAGGAACTGAAAGTTCTTTGTCGTTATCCGCAATATTATGCGGCTCGCGCTTTGTTCCGCAGTATTTCTAAGGCTCGGCGTCCGCAGGGCAATGGTAAAGGCGGAACCTATTTTGGGGCGACTGGTTGCGGTAAAAGCTTTACGATGCTCTTTTTGGCGCGCCTTTTGATGCGTTCCAAATCCTTTGGCAGTCCGACGATTGTCTTGATTACCGATCGAACGGATTTGGATGACCAGCTTTCGGGACTTTTTGTGAATTCGAAAAAGTTCATCGGGGATGAACTGGTTCAGAGCGTGGAGAGCCGCGCCGATCTTCGTGCAAAGTTGCAGGGCCGAAAAAGCGGCGGCGTCTTTTTGACGACCATTCAAAAGTTTAGCGAAGATCTGGATCTTTTGACGGACCGGAATAACGTGGTCTGCATTTCGGATGAGGCTCACCGCACCCAGACCAATTTGGATCAGAAGGTCGTGGTGACGGACAAGGGTGTTCGCACGACTTACGGATTTGCGCGTTATCTTCATGATTCCTTGCCCAATGCGACTTATGTGGGCTTTACGGGAACGCCTGTGGATGCGACTCTGGATGTGTTCGGTAAGGAAGTCGACGTTTACACGATGACGGAATCGGTGCGCGACGGCATTACCGTTCCGATTGTTTATGAAGGTCGTGCTGCAAAAGTAATGCTGAATGATTCCGTGCTGGCGGAAATTGAAAAGTATTACGATCAGGCCGCTGAAGAAGGCGCAAGCGAATATCAGATTGACGAAAGTAAAAAAGAGATGGCACAGATGCGCGCCATTTTGGGAAATCCTCAGCGCTTGAAAGTGGTGGCTGCGGATTTTGTAAAGCATTACGAGGCTCGCATTCAAGAAAAGTCTTCTGTGAAGGGAAAGGCGATGTTCGTATGTTGCGACCGCTCCATTGCTTTTGCCCTGTATAAAGAAATTTTGGCGATACGCCCGGAATGGGGCGTCTCCAAGGCTTTTGATGAATCTTCTGTGGATGGCTTAGGCTTAACGGATAAAGAAAAGCGAGAGCTGAAGCCGGTTGAACGCCTGAAAATGGTGATGACCCGCAGCAAGGATGACGAAAAAGAACTTTACGATTTGCTGGGAACAAAGGAAGACCGTAAGGAACTGGACCGCTTGTTCAAACAGGAAAAATCCAATTTTAAGATTGCGATTGTTGTGGACATGTGGCTGACGGGCTTTGATGTTCCGTGCCTGGATGCGATTTATATTGATAAACCGATTCAGCAGCATTCCCTGATTCAAACGATTTCCCGTGTGAACCGCACCTATGAAGGAAAGGAAAAGGGAATTGTTGTCGATTATATCGGAATCCGCAAAAAAATGAATCTCGCCTTGAAACAGTATGGGGCGGGTTCTGAACAGAACGTGGAAGATATAGAATCGGCGATTGTGGAATTCCGCAATCACTTGGATTTGCTGGACCGCTTGATGTATGGCTTTGATGCACGCTTGTATTACGTGGGCACGCAGTTGCAAAAGCTGGAAGTCCTCAATTTGGCTTCGGAATTTGTGCAAAAGACCAAGGATCAGGAAGCCCGCTTTATGGGACTTTCTCGACGCTTGAAAGCTGCGTATGATATCTGTGTCGGTTCTGAAGCGATCTCTGAAAAGGAACGCGACCGGGCTCATTTTTATTTTGCCGTGCGTTCGATTATTTTTAAGCTGACCAAGGGAAATGCGCCGGATGTTTCGCAGATGAACGAACGCGTTCAAAAGCTTGTCGAAGAAGCTTTGAATAGCGACGGTGTCAGTGAAGTTTTACAGCTGAGCGATGGCAGCGATTCTGCGGACAAGCAGAATATTTTTGATGCGGAATACTTGGAGCATATTAATCGAATCAAGCTGCCGAATACGAAGATCAAGCTTTTACAGCGCCTTTTGCAACGTGCAATCGGTGAAATTCATAAGGTGAATCGTGTCAAGGGAATCGATTTTTCGCAAAAGATGCGTTCCCTGGTAGAGATTTACAACGACCGTTCCGAAAAAGATATTTTGCGAACGGAAGTCTATGAAGAAATGGCGGACAAGCTGACCGAGATGATTTTGGAAGTCCGCAAGGAATTCAACGCTGGCGATGCTTTGGGCATTAACTTTGAAGAAAAAGCTTTTTACGATATTCTGAAAATGCTCTGTGTAAAATATCATTTTGAATATCCGGAAGATAAGCTGATTGTTCTATCTCGTGAAGTGAAAGCGATTGTCGATCATCAGGCCGCTTACCCAGATTGGGATAAACGAGACGACATCAAAGCCTCTTTGAAGGTAGATTTGATTTTGATTCTGGATAAGTATGATTATCCGCCTGTTGAGCGTGATGAAGTTTATGATGAAATTTTTGAGCAGGCGGAAAACTTTAAGAAAAACCGAAACTAAATTTGAAAGCAAAAAAAATCCCAAGCTTGCGCCTGGGATTTTTTCTTTTTATTGGGGTAAAAAATTGGGGTGAAATTTAAAGCTTGCCGCCGATGGGGAAGAGCAAAAGCTGCATCTGGTAAACCTTGTCCGCGTCTTTGTCTTCGTCGGCGATTTGGGCGATTTCCTTGCGGAAGGCGCTCATGCGTTCCACGATCTTTTCGTAGCCTGCCTGTGAAATGCCGAGCGTTAAGCCCGAAATATTGCGCATGGTCGGAGGATCGCGGTCGATGGATTCCGCTCCGAGGGCGAGGCAACGCTGGTGAAAGCCGCGGAGCGCGATTTTCGAGGTACGGTCGCCTGTCGTGATGTCTTTGCTCACGAGAACATAGGAGCCGTCTTCTTTTTTCTCGATCAGGTTGCACTTTTCGAGAAGTTCTACGGATTCCTTGGCTTCATCGACTGTAATGGCCGGGTGAACAGACTTGGCGAGGCTTGCGAAGTCGCCTGTAAAGCCGTACATGCCGATGAGAGAGCGTACAACGAGGTGACGCCAGTGCGAATACACCTGGTACTGATAAAAGGCGAGCTGATGCTGTCCTTGCGTAAAACGGACGATCTTCAGCTCGTTCTGCATTTTTTGGAACCAGCTGTTCTTTTCGTCCATCGTCTCGGCCTGATTGAACCAGACGAGGTCTTCGAAGAAAGAGGCTTCGCGTTTGCCGAATTTGAGACCGGTGACG
>JAILDK010000102.1 GCA_024689485.1 Fibrobacter sp. | reverse complement strand
GTTGTAGAACAGCTCGATGTACCTGAAAACGGTCTCCTGCATAGTCCAGTCATCAAAAAAAGCCAATTTCTACGCCTTTCCAGAGCCAAGACTCCATTCCAGTGCATTTTTTATGTGAATGGTCTTGTCTTTCACGACTTCATCCCGACTTTCGTCGAAGCAAACCAAAGTCAATTCATTGCACTTGAGCGCGTCCGAAGCCTGGACCAAGGCCGAGGTTTCACGATTAAATGTCTTGGCAGAATCAATCTCGTAAGCGACTTGCACGAGTTCCTTTGCTTTATCTTGTCTGCAAACAACGAAATCGACTTCTTTAGATTGCGACGACGGCTTATAATAATACACGTCATCGAACGCCTTCGCGGCTCGTCGCAACAGTTCGATGTAAACCATATTTTCAAGTCGCCAGCCCAAATTCTCTTGCGAGAGGGCGTTTTCACGATTGGCGATAAATCCCGTATCAATCACATAGGCCTTACTGTTACGGAGCCGGACTTTGCTCTTGAACGAATGCTTGCTCAACAGCCCAATCAAGAAAGCCTGTTTAAGATAGTCCACATATTTTATAGCGGTCGTGGTGCTGTTCAGTCCAAAATTCTCAGCCAGGGATTTGTAATTGACCTCTTGGCAAGAATTGTTGATTATGTGATTCGCGATGGTGCGGAGTACCTCGGCATGGCGAATTTTGAATCGACCCGCGATATCCTTTAGTATTATAGAATCGAATAAACTTTGTATGTAAGCGCGTTTGTTGTTAATGTTTTGCAGTTCCGGGAACCCGCCATATTGCAGATATTCAAGGAAGGCCGATTTACGAGCAGCTTCTGCCTTGGTCGTAACATCTTGCAGATTCACCTGATGAAAGGTGCAGTATTCCGCAAACGAAAGCGGGTAGAGGCGAATTTCGTTGTATCGTCCTGTCAGGTGCGTAGCAAGCTCACTACTCAGCAGCTTTGCGTTGGAGCCTGTAACAAACACGTGCAATCCCTGTCGCAAAAGACGGTTCACAAACAAATGCCAACCATCGACATTTTGAATTTCATCGAGGAGTATGTACTGCAGGTCCGTACCATAGAGCTGATAAAGGCAAAGCAGAAGCGTGTTCAAGTCTTCAACAGAAAGCGACATCAGACGGTCGTCGTCAAGGTTCGCATAAGCGTAGTTGATGTCGTGATCTTGCAGCACCTTGTGGCATATCGTCGATTTTCCACTACGGCGAACACCGATGACCACCTGTGCAAGCGAACTATCCATTTCAAACAGGGCTTCTTCACTACGAGACACCCAAGAATTACGCCTAGTCGTGATTTCTTCTTTCTGTTCCGCAAGAACCTGCAGTAGCTTTTTTTCGTCCATAAGACACCTCTTAATGGACTAAAATATATATTTTCGTTCACCAAAATGGACTAAAATACAGAAAATAATTCATTATAATGGACTAAAATACAATTTCAACACATTTTTGGCGGAATTTTGGATTTGTAGTTTTTTTAATAGTGGATTCATGAACGACGATATTCATTACCGGTTAAACTAAGCATATCCTTTTTTCTTGTTAAGTGGTGGAGCGCCTTACTCCCCCAGCGCTTCGAGAATCGCCTTTTCCAAAGCCTTTTCGCTCGGGACGCCGGGCCAAACTTTTTGGATGTAGCCGTTTTCGTCCAAGAGCATCAGCGTCGGAATCGCAGAGATTCCATAGCGTCGGTTCATCTCCTGGGTCGCATCGCGGTAAAGCGGATACGGCGAAGGATGCTCCTTGTAAAACTGTTCAAGCACGGAAAGTTGTTCCGTCGAAACGCCGATAACTTCAAAGCCTTTGCTGGAAAGCTTTTCGTACAAGCGTCCCACAATGGGAAGCGTCTGGCGGCATGGTCCGCACCAAGTTGCCCAAAAGTCTAAAAGGGTCACCTTCGGCTTGGATTTTCTCTTTTCGCCGTTGCGGTAAAAGTTCTGCTGGAACGCAAGAGCCTTGCTTCCGATGGAAGAACCTGTCAGGCTCGAAATATCGTCCGGGCGTTCGGTGAGCTTCACCTGCACCTTTTTCACTTTGCCGTTTCGCACAATTTCAAGCGCAACTTTCTGACCGGTCTTTGCCGTGGAAAGTTCCGACTTCACCACTCCCAGGTTCAAAATTTTCTTCCCGTTGATTCCCACGATCAAATCGCCGTTCTGGATATTCGCCTGTACCGCACCGGAACTCGGATGCACTCCCGCCACCTTCAACGCGATCTGTTTTTGGTAAGGCTCTTGCTTAAACGCAAGACCGAGCCACGGAGCCGCAAACGAATAACCGCCAAGGCTCACGAGTAAAAGGCAAAAGAAGAAAAAACGCATCATGGACTCCTAAAAGAAGACCAAGGCGACCTGTCCCGAAATTGTGGTGTAAACGGTCTTTGTCGTATAAACCGTTTCACGGCCTAAAGTTTCGCCGACCAAATACGCCAAGCGAATCTTTGCCTGCAACGCAAAATGGGCATGGGGCCAAGGCTTCATGTTTCGCCCGTAATCTACAAAAATCCGCGGGGCTTTTTTCCACTCGGAATTTTTCTTAAAATAGACCCCGCTCAATCCGAGATCAAAAAAATCGCTTTCCGAAAAATAGTAGCGACCGGCCAAAGCCGCTTCGTGCACCGCCTCCGAAATGCCGAGCGAAAGATCCAAAGAAATTCCCAAGTCATTTTCAAAGCGGTATGCGGCAAGCCCCTCAAGCCCTAAATCAAAAGCGCCCAAGTAGTACGTTGCCGAAAGGCCCGATCCAAAAGAGAATCCGCGGTTGATGTCCAACGCCTTCTGCTCTTCTTCTGCCGCGTCCTTTTCCAAAAAGTAGCCCGCATGTGCCGAAGCCACCAAAAAGATCCACCACAGAAGAAGCAGGCGTTTCATCGTCCACCTTCTTTACTTTGTACGCAGTTCCGAAATATCTTTCAGGTTTGCTGCACGCAAGCCTTCCAAAATTTCACGGCGCATCGCATGGGCAGGCATCCAACGGAAGGCGCACACGCTGTAGCACTGAACCGCATCCGCGCCGGCGCGCATCAGGTCCAGGACCTTCATGCCGTGGTCAATACCGCCACAAGCAATCACGCTCAGCTGCGGGAATCGTGACTTCACGAGCTGCGTCATCCAGAACGTGTTCAGGTACAGCGGACGTCCACTGATACCGCCCTTGTCGCCGTCCGCACGCAAAACCTTCAGGTCTTCGTACTTGGCAAACATCGGCAGTTCCCCGATCTTTTTCGTCGGGAACGTATTGCCCACAATGACGCCGTTTACGCCGTAGCGCACAAGCACATCGAGAGTCGAAATCAGCTGATGTTCCGAAAGGTCCGGGCTGAGCTTTGCGTACACAGCCTTGCGGATCGCTTGGGACTTGCGGTAATTCATGATTTCCGAAAAGAGCATTTCCACGAAACGCGTGTCGAGATCCAAGCGGTTTTCACCGGTGTTCGGGCAGCTCACGTTAATTTCGATGTAATCCGCTGCCTTGTAGGCGATGGCAAAACTTTCAAGAACGTCCTTGAGCTTTTCCGCTTCGGTCGTAAGCCCCGGGGTTTCTGCAACCGATATACCGACGCTCATGCCGCTCCGGTGAATGCGTCCAAGCTGTTCATCGACGCGCTTTGAAATCACTTCAACACCGTCGTTGTTTAAGCCCATGCTGTTGTAAATCGAACGGTCGTCTTCCAAGAATCCCACGCGCGGGCGGTGCGGATTGCCTTCGCGGTAATTGCGCGTGGCCGTTCCCACCGAGACGCCGCCAAAGCCGAGGTTCGCATAGTCCGCGACGCGCTTGGCCGTTTTGTTTGCACCGGCGGCAAGAATGATCGGAGCACTCAAAGTGATCGGATTGCTGCGGTCCGGAAATTCGATGACCGTTTTCAGTTCCGGCGTATAATCCGGTTTGCCACCAATAAGCGGAATCCAAGGAGCAAAGCGGGCAACATGCTTCAAAGAATCATGCCGGAACTCCGGAGAGTTCTTAAAAATCTTACGGATCAAGGCGAGAAGTTTATCGCCTTTCAATAAATAATAATCGTGATTTTCGCACTCAACTGTCATATTTGATTAAATTAATAAAAAAACAAACAAGAATACCAGGTTACCAAAATGAATGAAACTCTACCGACTCGTATTCACGAGATGTTCCCGCGTTACGTCAAGACCTTGGAAGATTTGATCCGAATTCCGTCCATCAGTTTTGACAATTTTGACCAGAATGAAGTTCTGCGTTCTGCAAACGCGGTGAAAGAGCTTTTTGAAAACAACGGTTTTGAAAACGCCCAGTTTTTAACACCGCCCAGCGGTCGCCCGTCCGTTTTTGCCGAACTCAAGACGAATCCGAAGAATCCGACGATTCTCCTGTATGCGCATCACGATGTGCAGCCGACCATGCGCGAAGCCCTGTGGATCAGTTCCCCATTCGTTCCGGAAATCCGCAACAACCGTCTTTACGGCCGTGGCGCTGCCGACGACAAGTCGGGCATCGTTCTGCATTTGGCCGCCGTGACGCAGGCCCTTGCCGTTTGCGGAAACCGCATGCCGAACATCAAATTTCTGATCGAAGGCGAAGAAGAATGTGGAAGTTCGGGTTTTGAATCGATCCTGACGAAGAACAAGGAACTTCTCAAGTGCGACGCCGTCATCATTGCGGACCTTTCGAACTTTGATGAAGGCGTGCCTTCGCTCACCACGACTCTGCGCGGCATGTCTGCGGTCTCGGTCGTTCTCAAGGCGATCAAGACGCCGCTCCATTCCGGATCCTGGTCGGGCCCGATTCCAGACCCGGTACAGGCTCTCTGCAAAATGATCGCATCGCTCACCGATAGCGAAGGCAACATTCTTGTCGAGAACTTTAACGAAGGCATTACCCCGCCGACCAAGGAAGAACTCGAAAGCTACAACGCTTTGAATTACACCGAAGAAAAGTTCCGCAAGGAAGCGGGCATTCTTCCGAATACCGAACTGCACTGCGGCAAAGATGAAATTCTCACGACGCTCTGGAGAAAGCCTTCGATTGTCGTCACCGCGTTTGAAGCCGGTTCCCGCACCCAGGCGGGCAACGTGTTGCAGGATTCCGCTTACGCCCGCATCGGCATTCGACTTGCACCGGGCATGCAGGCAGATCGCTGCACGCTCCGTTTGATCAACCATTTGAAAAAGCACTGCCCGGACGGTCTTGAACTTTCCGTTTTCCCGGAAGATGGCGCAAATCCGTTCACCACGGACGTTTCGCATCCGTATTATTCTCTCATGCGCGACTCCATGACAAAGGCCTACGGAACCGAAGCCAAGTACATCGGCTGCGGCGCATCCATTCCGGGAGCACAGCTCTTCCGCAACACGTTCGGCGACGTCCCCATTCTCATGACCGGGCTTGAAGATCCCAAGTGCAACGCCCACGGCGAAAACGAAAGCTTGGGACTGAAGGATTTTGAAAGCGGCATCATCGCCGAAGCACTCTTCTTTGAAGGACTTTCCAAATGAAACTCGTCGTTCTGACCGGTGCAGGCATTAGCGCAGAATCCGGGCTGCGCACGTTCCGCGGCAATGATGGTCTTTGGGAAAACGAACCCATCGAAGCCGTGGCAACTCCCGAAGGCTATTTTCACGACAAAAAGCGCGTGAAGAATTTTTACAACGGACTCCGCGTTGGGCTGCCCAAGTTCCAACCGAATGCAGCCCACATCGCCCTTGCCAAGCTCGAAGAAGAACTCGGCGAAGACTTTTTGCTCATCACCCAGAACGTCGATGATCTGCATGAACGCGCCGGTTCTAAACGCGTTCTGCACATGCACGGCTACCTGAACCAGCTCCGCTGCGAAAAGAACGAAGACCACGTCTTTGACTTTACCGGCGAAGAAACGATGGAAACCAAATGCCCGGTCTGCGGCGCCATGAGCCGCCCGCACATCGTCTGGTTTGGAGAAATTCCCCTGTACATGGACCAAATCGAATACGCCTTGCAGAACACCGATGAATTTGTTTACATCGGCACGAGCAGCGTCGTTTACCCCGCAGCAGGATTCAAGCAGATTGCCAAGCATTTCGGCGCACACGTCACCTGCCTCAACTTGGAAATCAACCCGGGCGATCCGAATACCGATACGAACATCCAGGGCAAAGCGACCGAAATCGTTCCCCGCTGGTGTGAAGAATTTTTGAAAAAGATCAAGAAGTAAAAATGGAAAAGATTAAAAAGACGAACGCCGCACGCAGTCTCGACCAAAAGCACATTGCGTACGAATTAATTCCATATCCCGTTGACGAAAACGATCTTGGCGCAGAGCATGTCGCCGCCACGTTAAACGAGCCCGTCGAACGCGTGTTCAAAACGATCCTCGTCCGCGGCGACAAAACAGGTCCTATCATCGGCGTTGTACCGGGACACTTGGAAATCTTTTTGAAGGGACTCGCCAAAGTTTCCAAAAACAAGAGCGTCGAAACCGTTCCGCTCAAGGAACTTTTACCGCTCACCGGTTACATTCGCGGCGGCTGCTCCCCCATTGGACTCAAAAAGCCGTTCCCGGTGTTTATCCATGAAACGGCTTTGAATTTTGATTACATCTACGTGAGCGCGGGTCAGCGCGGTTTACAGCTCAAGCTCGACCCCAAGGATTTGGTGAAAGCGGTGAACGCAACCGTTGCGCCGATCGCCGAGCCTAAACCGAGTTTGTAAGCCCGAGCTTTTGCACCATTTCGATATCGCCACGGATCGTGGTGCCGCTCGTGGTGAGCATATCGCCGGTGATGCAAGCGCTGACTCCCGAAACAAAAGCTCTTTCGCCAAAGTCGCTCAGAATCTTTCGGCCCGCAGCCATGCGAATATTTGCCGTCGGATTGATGTAGCGGAAGAACGCCAAAGTCCGCAGAAGATCTTCTGCGGAAATTTGTTTTAAATGTTCTAACGGCGAACCTGGAATCGGCATCAACGCGTTGATTGGAATCGAATCGATTTCAAGTTCCGCAAGACTGATCGCCATGTCCAAGCGGTCTTCCCAGGTTTCACCCATGCCGATGATACCGCCCGAGCAAACGTCCAGGCCGACTTCCTTGACCATGCGGATTTCGCGCATCTTGTCTTCGTAAGTATGCGTCGTACAAATGTTCGGGAAGTTGCGACGGCTGGTTTCGATGTTGTGATGGTAACGGGTTACGCCCGCCGCCTTCAAACGTTCGATCTGTTCCCGGGAAAGGAATCCCATGCTCGCGCAAAGCCCAAGTTTTAACGTGCGATGCATTTCTTCGTAGGCTTCGATCGCCATGTCGAATTCTTTACCCGTCAAAGCGCGGCCCGCGGTTACGAGCGCGTAACGGTTCACGCCAAGACTTGCATTGCGCGCGCCTTCCGCGACGATCTTTTCCGGGGGAAGGAACGGATATTCTTCGCATTCCGTGTGGTTGTGGGCGGACTGGGCGCAGTATTTGCAGTTTTCCGGGCAACGGCCGCTTCGCGCGTTAATGATCGTGCAAAGATCGACGCGGTTACCGCAAAAATACTTCTGAATCCAGCCAGCACCTTTTAAAAGTTCATCCAGGTCACAAGTGAGGAAAAAGGACAGATCGTCACCGCGCACAATGCGATGACCGTCGATAATCCTCTGGGCCAACTCCAGGAGATCCACTTTAGCCATAGACTGATCCAACCTTAGGAATTTTTGCCGGGCAAATCTTCCTTTGTAAATGTCAATTTTTTACCGTCCGCATCCGCGTCGATTTTCACCGTCGAAAAGTCTGTGAAGGTTCCCATCAACAGACCTTCCGAAAGTTCATCTTCCACGAGCTGCTGAATGCTTCTGCGGAGCGGTCTTGCACCGAGCGCCGGATCGTAACCGTGATCCACGATCACTTCCTTCGCCTTTTCCGAGAATTCAAGCAGCACGCCGCGTTCCGAAAGGTTCTTCTGCACGTTGCCAAGCAGAATGTCCACAATCTGAATCAAGTCCTTCTTATTCAGGCTGCGGAAAACAATCTGGTCATCGATACGGTTCAAGAATTCCGGCGAGAACACGTTCTTCGCTTCTTCATGAATCGTCGCTTCCATGCGTTCGTAATCATCCGATTCGGAGAGCTTTGTAAAGCCCATACCGGTGCTGTGCTTTACTTCACGGGCACCGACGTTCGACGTCATGATGATGATCGTATTCTTAAAGTTGATTTTGCGGCCGAAGCTGTCGGTGAGCTGACCATCGTCCAAAATCTGCAGCAGCAGATTGTAGACGTCCGGGTGCGCCTTTTCAATTTCATCGAGGAGCACGACCGAGTACGGGTGCTTGCGCACCTTTTCCGTGAGCTGTCCACCGCCTTCTTCATAACCGACGTATCCCGGAGGCGCACCGATCAAGCGGGAAATGCTGTGCTTTTCCATGTATTCACTCATGTCGATGCGGATCATGGAATCTTCGGCGCCAAAGAGCGAAAGCGAAAGAACCTTGGCGAGTTCCGTTTTACCGACACCGGTCGGGCCGAGGAAGAGGAAGCTTCCCATCGGACGGCGCGTATCGCGAATGCCCGCGCGGGAACGGCGAATTGAACGGACGACCGATTCCACGGCACGGTCCTGTCCAATGATGCGCAGCTTGATTTCCTTGTCGAGGTTGATCAGCTTCTTCGTTTCTTCGTCTGCTAAGCGGGAAATTGGAATTCCCGTCATCTTGCTGATGACGTCGCGGATCACATCTTCGTCCACGGTCAAGCATTCCGTTTTGCGCTTTTCGAGCCACTGTTCCTTGACTTCCGCAATCTTCTTCTGCAGTTCATCGGATTCGTCGCGGTACTTGGCGGCGTCTTCAAACTTTTCCGTGCGCAGGGCTTCTTCCTTGTTCGAAGTCGCTTCGGCAAGGCGGGTTTCCATGTCGCGGAGTTCCGGCGGAACCGCCATGCTCGCGAGGCGCGTGCGTGCGCCCGCTTCGTCAATCACGTCGATCGCCTTATCCGGCAAGAAGCGTTCCGAAAGGTAGCGGTCGCCCAAGGTGACAGCCGCACGGATCGCTTCCGGTGTGTACTTCACCTTGTGATGCTGTTCGTAACGGTCCACGAGGCCGTTCAAAATGCTAATGGATTCTTCGACAGTCGGCGGGTTCACCAAAATCTTCTGGAAGCGACGTTCGAGAGCCGCATCCTTTTCGATGTACTTGCGGTATTCATCCACCGTCGTTGCACCGATGCACTGGAGTTCCCCACGGGCAAGAGCCGGTTTAAAGATGTTCGAAGCGTCGAGGCTTCCTTCCGAGCCGCCTGCGCCGACGATCGTGTGCAATTCATCAATAAAGAGAATCACCGCGTTTTCGTTCTTCTGAAGCTCCATAATCAAGGCTTTCAGACGTTCTTCGAACTGGCCGCGGTACTTGGTACCGGCCACCATCGCGGCGACGTCGAGCGTAATCACGCGCTTGTTTTCGAGCAGTTCCGGAATCTTCTTATCGACGATCTTCTGAGCGAGACCTTCGACGATTGCCGTTTTACCGACGCCCGGTTCGCCGATGAGAACCGGATTGTTCTTTTTGCGGCGGCAGAGTACCTGGATCAAGCGTTCAATTTCTTCCGCACGTCCAATGATCGGGTCGAGCTTTCCCTGGCGAGCGAGAGCGGTCAAATCGCGGCCAAAATGATCGAGAATCGGAGTCTTGGACTTCGGTTCCTTATCGCGGCGCGGTGCAAAATTACGGGCAAGGTCCGAATCCATTCTCTGCGGACGGGATTCGTCCTTCACATTTTCAATCGCCTGACGGAGAGCGTTGTATTCGACACCGGCTGCACTCAAAGCGGCGGCCGCCTGCGAATCGGAAACCTTCAACAGCGAAAGCAGAACGTGTTCCGTTCCAATGTAATTGTCGTCGAGCATCTGCGCTTCCACAGCGGAAGCCTGCAAAACGCTCTTCGCATGTTCGGAGAACGTCACCTGCGAACCGATCGTCATCATGCCGCCGGCTTCGGAAATCGAACGTTCCACATCCTGTGCGAGATTTTCAAGATCCACACCGAGCGTTTTGAGCGCGGCAGCGGCAACGCCTGCACCTTCGCGGGCAATGCCCAAAAGCAAGTGTTCCGTTCCGACGTGTTCGGAATTCAAACGTCTCGCTTCGTCTCTTGCATACTGCAAGACTTTTTTCACACGATCTGTAAAGCGACCTGGCATTGTTTAAGCCTCCTTCGCATTAAAATCTTGATATGGGACCAAGATGCCGCCCTGCATGTGAACGCGCTTCGTGGCGAATTCCGCCATCCGTTCGTCGTGCGTCACCACGAGCAGGGTCTGCTTGTAATCTTCGTTAATTTGTTTAAAAAGTTCATTCAGCATCCGGGCATTCTTTTCGTCCAAGTTGCCGCTCGGTTCGTCGGCAAGGAGAATATCCGGATTGTTCATCAAGGCGCGGGCAACGGCAACACGCTGACGTTCACCGCCCGAAAGTTCGCGCGGCAAATGCTTTAAGCGGTCCTTCAGGCCCACCTTCTGCAAAAGCTCTTCCGCATGTTCCTGAACCGTTTTCAAGTTCGCATGCGGATTCAAAATGCGAGCCGGAACGCACACGTTTTCAAGTGCCGTAAATTCCGCGAGCAGGTGATGGAACTGGAAAACGAATCCGACCTTCTTCGAATGGTATTCATCCTTTTCGGCGGAATTCATCTTTCCAAGGCTCTTGCCGTTGAAAATAATTTCGCCCGAAGTCGGCGTATCCAAGGCGCCCACCAGATTCAAAAAGGTGGACTTTCCCGAGCCCGAAGCTCCGGTCAGCACGCAGAATTCGTTCTTCGAAAGTTCAAAATCGACGCCCTTCAAAATTTCGAGGCGCTCCCCCGTTTCACAAAAGACTCGGGTCAAGGCTTTGGTTTCGAGCAAAATATCACTCATGACGGATAGCCCCCACCGGATCGAGTTTCGAAGCCTTCCAAGCCGGAAGAAGCGTCGAAAGCGTGCAAAGAAGAATGCCGACCACAAACACGACAATCACGTCGAGCGGATTAATCAGCACCGGGAAGTACGGCAACACGTAAACGTCGCCCGGCAACGTAATAAAGTGGTAGGACTGCTGCAAAGCGCAAAGCACAAGGCCCACCGTACCGCCGAGGATCGTACCGCCCACGCCAATGAAAGAACCCATCAGCATGAACACGCGCATCACACCGGCCTTCGAAAGTCCCATGCTACGCAAGATGCCGATTTCCTTTGTCTTGTCCGTCACCACCATGATCAGCGAACTGATAATGTTGAACGCCGCCACGAGAATGATCAGGCAGATAATCGCCGCCACGATGAACTTTTCGTAGTTCATCCACTTGAGCAGCGTAATGTTTTTGGTTTTCCAGTCGATAAAGTAATACGGGTACCCGATGACTTCGCCCGCGCGGTCTGCGCTTTCGCTCGCCTTCCACTGGTCCTTGACTCGGAACTGCAGGCCGGAGACCTGGTTTGAATCCATGCCCAAAAGCTTTTGCGCTTCGGGAATTCCAATATAAGCGATGTTGCCATCGTATTCGTACATGCCCGTTTCAAAGATGCCAGAGACGACACAAGAAAGAATCTTGGGACCGCCCGAAGACATCGTCGATTCGGTACTCTGGAAGGTCTGCAAAATGATCTTGTCGCCGACGAGCACCCGCAGACGGTTCGCAAGCGAAACGCCGAGGATCACCGCCGGACGACGGTCAAAATTCGCATCGGGAAGACTGTCGAGCGAATAGTTTCCGCTCACGATCTTTTCCGAAAGGTCCACCACTTTTTTCGAACGTTCTGGATCGATGCCGTACAGCACAATGCCGTCGTTCACCTTTTTGGAACTGATGCCGACCTTGTAAATCACGAAAGGCGCCGACGCGACGACATCCGAGTCGTTCGCCATCACCTTGTCCGCAATCGTGTTGAAGTCTTCCACAGGATCGCCACGGTACGCATACATTTCAAAATGCGCGTCCTTGCCGATCATCTGCGCGGTGACTTCTTCTTCAAAGCCGTTCACCGCCGAAAGGGCAACGATCAAAGCGAATACGCCGATACTCACCCCCAGCATACTGAAGATGCCTATCAGCGAAACAAAAAGGCTTTTACGTTGCGCACCGAGGTAACGCCATGCAATCAGAAGTTCGAGTTTATTCATGAGTCTGGCGAACCACCTCCAGCTAAGCTTAGGTTTCCGGCTTCATCAACGGGAAGAGGATCACGTCGCGGATCGTCTGCTGGTTGGTGAGGAGCATGATCATACGGTCAATGCCAAAGCCAACACCACCGGTCGGCGGAAGTCCGGATTCCACAGCATCGAGGAAGTTTTCATCCATCGGGTGCGTTTCACCTTCACCACCGCGGCCACGGCGAACCTGGTCTTCCAAAAGTTCGCGCTGACGGATCGGGTCGTTCAATTCGGTATAAGCGTTACCGAGTTCCCAGCCGTTTGCATACGGTTCAAACTGTTCAATCAAATCCGGGTTCACGCGGTGGCTCTTGCAGAGCGGCGTGCTTTCCTTCGGCATGTCGATGATGAACGTCGGCTGAATCAGCTGCTTTTCTACGGTAAGTTCAAAGAGTTCGATAATCGCACGGCCACGGATCCATTCGCCGTCCATCGAGCCGCCGAGCTTCTTGATCACATCCTTCAGATCGTCGTCCGACATCGTGGTGACGTCATAGCCGCCGAACTTCTTGATGGCATCGTACATCGTGTAACGCGGCCACGGAGCCTTGAAGTCGATTTCCGTACCCTGATAATTCACCTTCGTCGAACCCGTTGCAGCGATTGCAGCACGTTCGTAGATGTTTTCGAAGTGAGTCATCATGTCGTTGTAATCGGCATAAGCCTGGTAGAATTCAAGACCGGTGAATTCCGGGCTATGCGTGCGGTCCATGCCTTCGTTACGGAAGTTCTTCGAGAATTCGAAAACGCGTTCCATACCGCCGACAATGCAGCGCTTCAAATAAAGTTCCGGTGCGACGCGCAAGTAGAGCGTCATGTCGGCTGCATTGTGGTGCGTGGTGAACGGACGCGCATTGGCACCGCCGTAGATCGGCTGGAGCGTCGGAGTTTCCACTTCGATGAACTTGTTTTCGATGAGGTATTCACGAATGGACTGAAGCACACGGCTGCGCTTAATGAACACATCGCGCACATCGTCGTTCAAAGCCATGTCGATGTAACGTTCGCGGTAGCGGGTGTCCACATCCTTGAATTCGTTAAAGATCTTCTTGTTGCCGTTTTCGTCGACAATTTCCTTCGGAACCGGAAGCGGACGCACAGCCTTCGAAAGCATCGTGATCTTTTCGGCCTTGACGGAATATTCACCCGTCTTGGTTTCCATCATGGTGCCGTCGACACCGACGAAGTCGCCGAAGTCGATCATCTTGACAATTTCATAGTCCTCTTCGCCGACGATATCCTTGGCGCAGACAATCTGAAGACGACCGTAGCGGTCCTTCAAATGCATAAAGCAGAGTTTGCCCTTGCGGTTGAAACGAATGACGCGGCCAGCGAAGGCGATTTTCTGTTCCGACTTCAGAAGTTCATCTTTCTGGTTGCGGAGATCTTCCGAAGTATGAGTACGGTTGAACTTATGCGGATACGGGTTGACGCCCATTTCCTTGAACTTTGTGAGCTTGTCGAGACGAGCCTTAACTTGGTCATTCATTTCTTGCATGGTATGAATCCTATAGAAAGATTTTTTGCGCTACAAAGATAGAAATTCTAGGCTTTTCCGACCTGCGGGAACGCAAAAAAGGCCGCCCGTTTGGGCGACCTTTTTGAAAAGCTTTGGAGTGCCTTACTTGCTCATGCGGCAACGCTTCTTTTGAAGCGGCGTCATGCCCGGCTGATCGCAAGGATCCGAGGAGCTAGCCTTCGTTGCAGAGGTCGTCGACTTGGTTGCCGTTGCGGTAGAAGTCGTAGCGGTCTTCTGCTGTTTGGCAGCCTGTTCGGCCTGCATCTGCTGGAGCTTGCGCTGACGCGGAGAAAGGTTCTGGTTGGAAGCGGCTGCTGCGGCCTGAGCCTTTTTCGCTTCAGCCTTTTGAGCCTGTTCCGCCTTCTGCTTTCTTGCAGCCTTTTCCGCTGCGGCTTCTTCGCGAGCCGCCTTTTCAGCAGCAGCGATCGAGTCGCGGCGAGCCTTTATCGCATTCTTCTGGCGTTCGGCGGCAGCCTTACGAGAAGCCTGTGCCTGAGCCTTGGAAAGCGGATGTGCAGAAGCCTTGAAAATCGCGTTCGCATTTTCCGGATTCTTGAACACATCGCCCGGATTACCGCGCTTGCCCTGAGCATCTTCAAGAGAGCCCGTGGCCCAAGTATCGCTTGCAATCGGCGGAAGGAGCGTCACCTTCAGGTTTTTAATCTTTGTGGAGAATTCATCGACACCATCCGAGTAGTAGATCATCACGTCATAAATACCAGCCTGGTATTCAAGACCGTCAGATGCACCGATCGGAGATTCCGAATAGGCGACGACAATATAGAGCTGGTCGTCATCCATGCTGTAAAAAAGCATGTCCGCATCTCCCTGAGGCGCCTTGACATCACCTTCGGCAACGAATGCCCAAGGCGCATAATCCACGCGGATCGAGAAATGATGGTAACCCTTCGAAGCTTCCGAAAGCGAAAGATAGTCCGCATCAAAAGCCTGGAACGAAGGTTTCACCTGCGCAAAGGAGAGCATTGCGCAGCAAAGAACCAAGAACATCGCTAATTTCTGAAGCATTTTATTCTCCTAAAGAAGAACCTTACTTGTTGAAGAAGAGAGCCTTGGCCGCTTCAAACATAGCGTCCTTTTCTGCTTCTTCACGGCATTCCGTATAAATGCGCACCTTCGGTTCCGTGCCAGACGGACGGATGAGCATCCAGGAATCGTCTTCGAAAATAATCTTCACGCCGTCCAAAGTCAAGACTTCGCGAACCTTCTTTTCCTTGTCGCCGATCTTGACCAAGGAGCCGACCTTAGCCTTGTCTGCCACAGCGTTCACCTGAGCGACGAGCGGAGCGCCGACGAGGGACTTGTCCACTTCGAAGCCTGCGCGGTTCGGGTAGAATTCGCCGAATTCCTTATAAAGGTCTTCGAGGTATTCGCCGAGGTTCTTGCCGGTCGTTGCCATGATTTCGAGAGCGAGGAGAAGGCCGAACTGAGCGTCCTTTTCGAGCGTGTTGTTCAAGCCCGAGATACCGTCGGATTCTTCGAAAGCGATGAGAGCCTTCGGATTCGCCTTACGGGAAAGCCACGGACGGAAGTTCTTGAAGCCAACCGGAGTTTCCATCACCGGAGCGCCGAGCTTGTTCGCAATGACGTTCACGAAGTTGGAGGTGGCGACGGACTTAGCGACAACGCCCTGTTCCTTGCGCCAGGTCACCATGTAGTGGTAAGCGATTGCGCCGAAACGGTTCATGTCGATTTCGCGGGTGCCGTCGTAGAAACGAACGCGGTCACCATCCGGGTCAAAAATGCAGCCGAGACGGAACCAGCTCTTGCTCTGGTCGAGAATTTTCTTCACGCCTTCGAGGTTCTTGGAGCTCGGTTCCGGTGCGATGCCGCCAAACAGCGGATCGTCTTCGGTACGCAGGCACATGAGGCACTGCGGATTGCCGAGGATCACGTTCGGACGCTTGCGGGTTGCGCCGTGGACGTGGTCGCAGACGAGGGTCAGGCGGCCTTCGTCGAGAAGCTTCTGGATGCGGGCGAACTGGATCGTGCCCTGCTTGTGGAGGAATTCGTTGTAAACTTCAACGGAATCAAAAGCCTTCATTTCGACTTCTTCGAGGTCTTCACGCTTGAAGTCCTTCATGAGTTCGTTCGAAATGCGGGTGATGTGGCAAGTGATTTCCGGACCAGCAGGACCGCCGTCAGCCGGGTTGAACTTGATACCGGCGTAGTTGGACGGGTTGTGGCTCGGGGTCATGTTGATCGAGCAAGCGGCCTTGAGAAGTTCGACAGCGGCGGAGAATTCCGGCGTAGCCATTTCGCCACCGTAGTAGATCTTCTTCACGCCAGCCTTGGCAAAGACCTGAGCGACAGCCTTGCAGAATTCGTCACCGAGAAGACGGTTGTCGTGACCGAGCACGATACCGCGTTCCTGGAGTTCTTCGAAGTTGGCAACGCCAAGAGCTTCGAGGAGTTCCGCATCCGCTTCCTTGTACATGCGAATGATTGCAGAAGCAATCACTTCGACCGTGCGGAGGGTGAATTCCGTACCGATTTCACCGCGGAAGCCGGACGTACCAAAGCTTACCTTGCACGGTTCGACACTGGCGAGGGCGATCTTCTTGACGTCTTCGACAAGATTCATGTCGGTTGCGGGGTTGAATTCAGAGGACTGGATCTTTTTCCAAAGTTGTGCAGCTGTTTCCATCAGTATTCCTATTGGGTGAATTTGACGACCATAATCTAATAAATTTCTATTTTTAGGGGCATGATTAAACTTAAAATTGCAAAGCATGTCGCAGACAACACTGAAGCGCATGCATTATTCTATGTAAAAAAGGCCGTTCAATTCTCCTCGGTCCTGTCCGAAGATGGAGAAATTCAAGCTGCGAACGTCCTCTCTGAAATGGAAAAAGGCATTTGCCAAGATCTGGAAATCGTCGAAATCGACGGTCACAAGACCATTTTTGTAGACGCCGCCAAGGAACGCGGACTGTCCTCCCTAGACCATCTTCGTATGGCGGGTTACCGCTTGGGCAAGCGCGCCCGTCAAAAGCAGTTCAAAACGGTCAAGCTTCTGCTCGCGGACGCCGCAGACGAACAGGCGAAGGCGATTTTCCACGGCCTGTATTACAGCGCCTACAAGTTCGACAAGTACAAGTCGAAAACGTCCAAGGACTTCACCGTCACGTTCGACATCGAAGCGGACGAACGCGTCAAGGACTTTGAACGCATTGCGGCAGAAGTCGCCGTGGAACAGCACTATACAAGCCTCGCCAAGGACCTGATCAACACGGTCGGTTCCGATCTTTACCCGGAAGAATTCGCCCACATCGCCATTCGCGAAGCGCACAAAGTTCCGGGCGTCGCCATCTCGATCCTGAACTCGAAGACTCTCGCCAAGGAAGGCTTCAACGGCCTCTTGACCGTCGGTGGCGGAAGCCGCTTTGAACCATGCATGGTCAAGCTCACCTACAGCCCGAAGAACGCTCCCAAGGACAAGCACCTTGCGATCGTCGGCAAGGGCATTACCTTTGACACCGGTGGAATTTCCTTGAAGCCCGCCAAGGGCATGAAAGAAATGCAGAGCGACATGTCGGGCGCGGCCGCTGCTCTCGCCGCCATCTGCGCCGCCGCAGAGCTCAAAGTTCCACTCAAGATTTCCGCCTATCTTTGTCTCGCCGAAAACCGCATCGGTTCTGGAGCCGTGCTCCCAGGCGATATTTTCAAGGCGAAGAACGGCAAGACCGTCATGGTCGACAACACCGACGCCGAAGGACGTCTGGTGCTTTCGGACGGCATCTGTGCCGCTGCAGAAAACGGCGCGACGCACATCGTGGACTTGGCTACGCTGACCGGCGCCATGGTCCGTGCTCTCGGCCCTGCCATCACCGGTTACTTTGCAAATGACGAAGAACTTTCCCAAAAGATCAAAGCCGCGGGCGACGCGACCTGTGAAAAGTTCTGGCAGATGCCGCTCGAAGACGAATACGCAAACGAGCTCGTCGATCATTACGCAGATCTTTCGAACATCGGCAAGAGCGCCGGTGCAATCCTTGCTGCCCTGTTCCTCCGCGAATTCGTTCCGGAAGGCGTCAAGTGGTCTCACTGGGATATCGCCGGCACGGCCTATGTGGAACATCCTTGGAAGTATACGACTTACGGTGCCACGGGCATCGGTGTCCAATCCCTTATTGAACTCTCACGTGAACTTGGAGACAAAGCGTGAAAAACGTAGATACGATCGCCGTTCTTGACTTCGGCGGACAATATGCGCACCTGATTGCAAACCGCGTGCGCCGTCTTGGTGTTTTTACCGAGATCCACTCCCCTAACGCTCCGGTGAGCGAACTCGAAGGAGTGAAGGGAATCATTTACAGCGGCGGACCTTCGAGCGTTTACGCCGCGGACGCACCGGAATACAATCCGGAAATCCTTTCCCTTCCGGTGCCAAAGCTCGGCATCTGCTACGGTCACCAGCTGATCGCGCAGCAGCTCGGCGGACACGTGGAACCGGGTAAGGTCAAAGAATACGGTATTGCAGACCTGATCGTCGGCGATGAAAATTGCCCGCTCTTGAAGGGACTTCCGAAAGAAAGCCCGATGTGGATGAGCCACGGCGACCAGGTGACAAAGCTCCCGGAAGGCTACAAGATCGTGGCAAGCACCAAGGACTGTGCCGTTGCCGCCGTCGCCTTCGAAAGCAAAAAGATTTACGGCATCCAGTTCCACCCGGAAGTTACCCACAGCCAGTTCGGCATGAAGCTTCTCGAAAACTTCGTGGACATCACCGGTGCACAGAAGACCTGGAACATGAAGAGCTACCTTCCGCTCATCACGGAACGCATCCAGAACCAGGTGAAGGACCGCAAGGTGTTCCTGCTCGTTTCGGGCGGCGTCGACTCCACCGTTGCCTTCGTTCTTTTGAACCGCATCCTCGGACCGGAAAAGGTTCTCGGTCTGCACGTCGATAACGGCATGATGCGCCTCGGCGAATCCCAGAAGATCATGGACTTCCTTACCAAGGAAGGCATGAACAATCTGAAGGTGCGCGACGCGAGCGAACACTTCCTTGCAAAGCTCAAGGGCGTGACCGCTCCGGAAACAAAGCGCGGCATCATCGGCAAGGAATTCCTCACCGTGAAGGACGAGGAAATGGCAAAGCTCAACCTCGATCCGAACCAGTGGATGATGGCACAGGGCACCATTTACCCCGACACCATCGAAAGCGGCGGAACGAAGAACGCCGACAAGATCAAGACGCACCACAACCGCGTCCAGGAAGTCTTGGATTTGATGGAAAAGGGCCTTGTGCTCGAACCGCTCGCCGATCTTTACAAGGACGAAGTCCGCGCTCTCGGCGAAGAACTCGGCATTCCGCACAACCTCGTGTGGCGTCACCCGTTCCCGGGTCCGGGTCTTGGCGTGCGCCTGCTCTGCAGCGAAGGCAAGATTTCCGAAGACATGGTCAAGTTCGACGACGTGAAGGATAACGACGGAAAGTCCCTCGCCGAATACCTCAAGGAAAACAAGATCGACGGCTACCTGCTCCCGATCAAGAGCGTGGGCGTTCAGGGCGACGGCAGAACCTATGCCCAGCCGTTCCTCATCACCACTCCGGGACTCAGCTGGAAACAGTGCGAAAAGTTCTCCACAGAACTTGCCAACCGCTTCAAGGCAATCAACCGCGTCATTTACCAGATCGGCAGTGTCGCGAACGAAGCTCCGGAACTCGTTCCGCAGTACGCAACCCGTGAAAACTTCGATACGCTCCGCAAGTTCGACAACATTTGCACGGAATTCTTGCAGCAGAACGATCTGTACGAAAAGATCTGGCAGATGCCGGTGGTTTCCGTACCGCTCCACGTTCAGGGCAAGCCCTGCATTGTGATGCGCCCGGTGAACAGTACCGAAGCCATGACTGCAAACTTCGCCGAAATCGACCAGGGCCTTCTCGCAGGACTCTGGCGCAAATTCGAAGCGGACGATGCGGGCAGCCTCTGGTACGATGTGACCCACAAGCCGCCTGGCACCATCGAATGGGAATAAAAAGAAAGGCACCTGGAAAAACCAGGTGTTTTTTTTATTTGCAACTCATCCTTACAAATTCACTCAGTATTTGGATACTGCACACATCCGTCTTGTACGAAAATTCCGGATGCCACTGCACTGCCCAAACAAAACGATGTTCGGGCATGTAAAGCGCTTCTACCAAGCCATCTTCCGAAACCGCCATCGGCCTGAGCATGGAAGAAACCCTCCTGACCGCTTGATGATGATAGCTGTTCACGCAGAGCCCTTCTACGCCCAAACATTTGAACAGCGGCGAATCCTTGAGGATTTTTACCCGGTGCACAGGAACGTCATAAGGCGCCTGCTGGTGATGTTCCATCACCGAAGGTCTTTCTGTCGGAAGGTCCTGATACAAGGTTCCCCCGAGAGCTGCATTCAAAAACTGAATTCCGCGGCAAATGCCGAGCAAAGGCTTGTCGAGTTCCAGCGTCTTTTGCAGCACGATCTTTTCCATCGCATCTCGACGTTTACAGCAGACGACAGAACCGTTCAAAGGCTTTTCCTGGTATAGCTCCGGAGAAACGTCATGCCCGCCGGTAAACAGAAACCCGTCGCACAAATTCACCAGGCGGTCCAAATCCGCTTCATCGGAAGTGAGCGGCAAAACAATCGGTATTCCGCCCGCTTTTTCGATGCCCTCCAAATAGCCGGGGAGCATCCAGACGCTTTCCTTTTCATCATCCCACAGGGGCATTACACCGATCAGAGCTTTCATGAAAACACCTCAAAAAAAAAGCTAGTACCGGGCTTTTGCTAGTTCAACTTTTTAAATGCGCACGTTGCATTTTGTTCATTCAAAAATGTCCCTCGCATTTCCAATTCCATCAAAAATGTCCCAAAACACGCAGCTTCGGCAAAATTTACACATTCCTGTAAAAAAACTATACTTCCCGAGAATGCTGATAAAAAAACATCGAATCATTTTGAATCTTTACCAAAAGATCATTGCCGTCTTTATTTTGGTGATCCTTTTTGGTGCGATTCTCCTCGCGCTTCCATTTGCCTCTAAGACGGGAAACAGTTGCGGGTTTTTGACCGCCCTTTTTACGTCGACATCGGCGGTCTGCGTCACGGGACTTTCCAAGGTCGATATTTGGACGCACTTTACGCTGTTCGGACAGATCGTGCTGCTGTTGCTCATGCAAATCGGCGGTCTCGGATTTATGTCCGTCATCACCGTTTTCTTTCACCTGTTCAATCGCCGGGAAGGCATCCAGAGCCTTTCCCTGAGCGCGGAATCTCTTGGAACAGACAACATTCAAAGTTTGAAGCGCATTCAAAAGCGTCTTCTCCTCGGGTCGCTGTTTTTTGAATCGGTGGGCGCGCTGATTTTGTTTTTCTGCTTTCTGCCGTCGATGGGATTTTTGAAAGCGGCCTGGTTTGGCATTTTCCATGCGGTTTCCGCCTTCTGCAATGCGGGTTTCGATCTGATGGGTGCGATTTCACCGGGTGCAGGGATGATCTGTTTTCAGAATCATTCCGTGGTGCTTTTGACGCTTTCCGCGCTGATCGTGATCGGCGGCATCGGCTTTCTCGTGTGGGACGACATCGCAAGTTCGGGGCATCCCCGCAAATGGTCCGTCTATACCCAGATCGTGATTTCTGTCAGCGCCTTCTTGATTTTATTTGGCGCAGGTTCCTTCTTCTGCATGGAGTTTCACAATCCCGAAACCATCGGAAATATGAGCCTTGGACACCAGATTGTGAATTCCCTCTTCCAGGCGATCACGCCGCGTACAGCGGGCTTTGCATCCATCGACCAGAGCTCCCTTTCGGAATCTTCGATCGCCCTGACTTCCCTGCTGATGATTGTCGGCGGCTCTGCCGGTTCAACGGCGGGCGGTATCAAGACGGCGACATTTTTGATTATCATCATGACCATTCTTTCCAATTTGCAGGGAAAGAAGAACGTGACGATTTTCCACAGAACCTTGAGCCATGAGCAGCTGCAATATGCGTTCGCCATTTCCGGAGGCTTTGTTCTGCTGAGCATCGCCGGCGGATTTTTAGTTGCGCTCTCTTCAAACATTCCTTTTGCGCACGCCTTTTTTGAAAGCATTTCCGCACTTTCGACCGTGGGGCTTTCGCTCGGCGTCACCGCTTCGCTTTCGCCCGTTTCGAGCCTGGTTGTCATTCTTTTGATGTACACAGGTCGTGTTGGACTTTTGACTTTAACCCTCGGATTTTTCAAGGCAAGAGAGGACTTGTCCATTAAATATCCGTCCGCCAAACTCATCATCGGTTAAGAGGTTTTTATGAAATCATTCGCCATCATCGGACTTGGACTTTTTGGATCGCAGCTTGCCATTGACCTGTTCAACGAAGGCCACAACGTTCTCGTCATCGACAACGACGAAAACATCATCGAAAAAATCGCCGACCGCGTTTCCAAAGCGGTGACCGTCGACGCCAAGAATCGCGAAGCCCTTTCGCAGCTCGGCATTCAAAAATACGACTGCGTAATCGTTTGTACGTCGAACGATCTTGCGACTTCGGTGATCATCACCATGAACTTGAAAGCGCTCAAAGTGCCCAAGATTATTTGCAAGGTCCGCGAAGAAACCGACAAGGAAGTGCTCGAAACCTTGGGCGCGTCCATGTGCATCGTCCCGGAACATGTGGCGGCGATGAAACTTTCCAAAAAACTGACCGCGGACAACGTCGTCGATTTTACGCAGCTTTCCGAAGGCCACAGCATCATGGAAATAGAAGTCCCGTCTTCTTGGACGGGAAAAACCATTTTAGAATTGAATGTTCGTTCTCAATACGGTCTAAACATCATCGCGATCCGCAGAAACGAAAGCCTTTGCGTAGAACTCACCCCGAGCTTTACCCTGGAAGAAGGCGACATCCTGATTCTGATCGGCAGCAACAAGAACCTTTCCAAGGTGCAAAAGCTCAAGTAAGCGTATTTTCGAGCTGCGGAATCGGATTCTTTTGGCTCTGCTTTGCCCCGAGTTTTAAGAGCTTTGAACAGGTCTGCGGAATGCTCTGACCCGAATCCGAAAGCTTCTTTTCGCCTTCTTCATAAGCCTTTTGCGCACTCGCCAAGGCCGTTCCGACCGCGGAGTATTTCTTCATGAACTGTCCCACGCGATCGAGCATTTCATTTGCAAGCGCATAAACCTTTTCATGGTTTTCCGACTGCGTAATCTGCCGCCAGGTCATTCGAATAATCTGCAACGCCGCGTAAAGCGTCTGCTCGCTCGCAATGCAAACGTGCTTGTCCATCGCTTCGCGCCAAAGGGTCGGGCGCTTCTGCCAAGCGGTCAAAAATGCGGGCGTATGCGGAATGAACATAATCACATAATCCACATTCACCAGAGGCGGCTGCACATAAGAGGAATAATCCTTTTCGGAAAGTTCCTTCACATGCTGTAAAATGCTGTCCAGATGCGCCTTGAGAGCGGCTTCCCGATGGGCGTCATCTTCCGCATTCACATACTCCATAAACGCGGTCAAGGAAACCTTCGAATCAATGACGACGACGCGATTCTTGTCCAAATGCAGAATCACGTCCGGGCGCAAGGTTTTTCCATTTTCCGTAACGACTCGGTTCCCGTTTTCATCGCGAAGAACGCCCTGCGTTTCAAAATGGATGCCTTCTTCCAAGCCCTGGCTTTCCAAAAGTTCCGCGAGAACCGTTTCGCCCCAATCGCCTTGCAGCTTGCTCTGATGTTTGAACACACGGGCGAGTTCATCGGCGCTTTCCTTTGCCGAAGAGCTCATGTCCATCGCATGTTTCAGCTGCTCTTTCAGAGAAGCGCCAAGCCCTGCCTGGGAAACCTTCGCTTCTTCCATGGACTTTTTCATGTTCTCGATGGATTCCTGGAGCGGTTTCACGATCTGCCCCAGGTTCGTTTCGCTGGATTTGGAAAATTCCTGCTCTCGCTGCTTGAGCATTTC
>JAILDK010000074.1 GCA_024689485.1 Fibrobacter sp. | reverse complement strand
GTCCCCGTTGACTTCGCCAATGCTCGGCAAAAGATTGTGCAAGTCCCCTTCCATTATGGCAAATTCCGGATCAGTCGCTTCACAATTTTTACGGGCGCTGCGGCCTTCTTCCTTGTGCCAGCATTGACGGAAAAGTCCAATGTTGTGAGCGGTCACGACGTGTTCCCATTCAATGCGGGAAGCGCGATTTGCATTTTTGCGCGGGGCAAAGCCACAGCCCGCAAAATCGATGTTATTCGGTTTGGAATTGCTTTCGTAAGTACAGCCGCAATAAACCGTCACACGCAAATCGCCGTAATAGATGCGGTCCATCTGCTTTTTCGCATGGGAAAAATCATAATGTTGCGCAGGCGTTTCTGCCGGATTGCGGGCAAATAAAAAAGTCACCACCAGCAGTAAAAACAGGACCGCAAGGAGGTGACGTTTATGCATGTAAGACGATTTTTTCACGTCTTACAATTTAGGATTTTTTCTTTTTCTTATTTTTCCCGTAGCCGTAGCCATAGCCGTAACCGTAGCCATAGCCATAGCCATAACTACTACGTCCACCTTCATAGATGCAACGGTTAAAGACAATCGCCTTGTGTTCGACGTTCGCCTTTTCAAACTGTCCGAGACCATCTCGCAGAGCTTCCATGGAATCGCGACCATAACGAATAACGAGTAAAACGAAATCCGCATAGCGACTGGCGATCAATGCATCCGCCACAGCCAAGACCGGAGCCGAGTCCACGATAATCAAATCGTACTTCGACTTCATTTCATTCAAAAGGTTTTCAAAGGCCTTGCTTGAAATCATTTCTGACGGGGACGAAGAATAAGAGCCCGCTCCAAGAAGATCCATATTGGCCCCATCCAAATGCTCAATCGCCTCATCTAAAGAGATTTTGCCCAAGAGATAGTCCGAAAGACCGTGTTTGCGACCGCGAGAAGACATATAACTGGCACGGAAGTCCGTGTCAATCAAAAGAACCTTCTTTTCATTCATCGCAAAAAGCGCAGCCAAATTCTTTGAAATAAAAGACTTACCCGCACTCGGAGTCAAACCCGTAATCAACAGGACCTTAGAATCCATCATGGAAAATTCAATCGACGTTCTCAAAGTACGCAACGCTTCACAGGCAAGATCTTCGCTGTCTTCTTCCACCAAAGAGAATGCCTTCTGCTTTTTCTTCGCCTTGGTTTCCGGAACCTTGGCATAAACACTGACGCCGGTTTCCCGTTCCACATCGCTCGAAGAGCGAATACCACGACTCGAAAGCATACGGATCAAGAAAATGACCCCCGCACCCAAGACAAAACCACCAGCAATAAAGCCGAGCAAGATCACCTTTTTACGCGGTTTCACCGGTTCGATTTCAATGCGAGCACGGTCCACGATTCGAGCATTCCCCACTTCGCCAGCCTGAACCACGCGGAGCTGCTGGATATTATTCAACATATTCGTGTAGATGGCATTGTTCACATCCACATCGCCTTGCAAGCGAAGGATCTCCTGCTGCTTCATCGGAAGGTCCTTGGTTTCTTCTCCGAGCTTAGCCATTTCACGACGCAGCTGGTTCTGCTGTTTTTTCAAAGAAAGCACTGTCGGGTGATCTTCCTTGAACAGGCGCGTCGTTTCTTCATACTTCTGTTGCAATTCGAGAAGGCTCTTTTCGAGCTGCATTCTCTTTTCCAAAACTCCGCGAGCTTCTCCGCTCAAGTCAATGGAGCCTTCTTCCTGGCGGTAGGAGGAAAGGATCTGTTCCGAAGAATCCAGCTTTGCTTTCACGCCCGGAAGTTGCTTTTCGAGGAACGCAAGAGTCTTTGTAGCTTCTTCACTACGGGCTTCCACATTCTGGCGAACATAGGTGTCTGCAATGGAATTCAAAATTTTTGCAGCCCTATCCGCATAGCGGTGAGTGATCTGCATCTGGATAATGCCCGTTTTCTTTCCCTGTTCGGCAACACTCAACTGCTTTCTCAAGCCGTCCAAAGCCTGACGAGGATCGCTTTCGGAAAGCACAAATTTTTCCGAAGGAGAAGCGAGCATATTTAAAATCTGAATTGAGAAAGTATCACCGGCCACCGGGATATGGTACATATCACCAACACGACCATTCAAGATGACCTTCTCCATCGGATCGACAATCTGGAATTCGTTGCTAGCGAGATTAGAATCCGCAGAAGAAATCAAGAACCACTTTGCATCCTTTTCATAGATTTCCGGAATATGCAAAAAGCCGACATCGACACGACCTTCCTGATGCAGCAAACGCGGAAGCAGCGCAACCGGAGTCGCAGAATAACAAAGGTGTTCCGATACAACGACCATGTCCAAAACTCGGCGGCTCTGAATCAGCAAAATTTCAGCATCCGCAAGAGATCCCGCATCCAAAAGGGCTCCCATATCACCCAACGCAATTCCTGCGGAATTGCCGTTTTGGTCCACCTGCAAAAGGGCGTCGCTAGAAAAAGAGGGTCGCATATAATTTGCGACAAAAATCCCCGCAACACCCCCCGCGATGACAAACGCCAAAAGGATCGGCCATTTGGCAAAGAGGACTCCTAAAACTTCAAGAATATCAATTTCATCGTCCGCATTTTTTTGCTGAGCGGCATCTGAATTCATAGAATTTTTCTGCATGGCTAAAATATAAGAAAAAAAACTCTTTTTTCTAGATTTGTGACAAAAAACTCCCTAAGAAAATTCTCAGGGAGTTTCGAATCCAAAAATTGTTTTTTTTCAGGAGTAACGCTTACTTGTAAAGCGGGTGCTTCTTGCAAAGAGCCACGATTTCTTCGCGGATCTTAGCGAGAGCGGCAGCATCGTCCTTTGCCTTGATGCAACGGTCGATGATACGGGTCACTTCACGCGTGTCTTCTTCGTCGAAGCC
>JAILDK010000060.1 GCA_024689485.1 Fibrobacter sp. | reverse complement strand
AAAATCGGCGGTTATACCCCGGTCAAAAAAATTGGCCAGGGCGCAATGGGCGATATTTGGCTTTGCGAAGATCCTTCGCTATGCCGTCGCGTGGTCGTTAAACAGATGCTCCCGAGTTTGCGCGGTTATGAAGACCTGATTGCCCGTTTTAAGCGGGAATGCGTGATTCTTGCCGCTTTGCACCACCCAAACATTGTGCATCCCTTTGCCCTTTGGCAAGAACGTACAGGCAAGCTCGCTCTGGCGATGGAATACGTGGACGGGGCGACTTTCCGCCAGATTTTGGACGTCAATAACCGTCCGCCGATTTGGGTGACCCTCTATCTGATTCACGAAATTTTGCAGACGCTCATCTGCGTGCACGCAAACCAGATTATTCACCGCGATTTGAAGCCTTCGAACATGATGGTCGAAAAGAACGGCCGTGTGCGCCTGCTCGACTTCGGCATTGCCCGTGACGCAAATCCGGGGCAAGACATGACCCTTCCGGGAAGCGTTCTCGGAACCGCAGCCTACATGAGCCCGGAACAAGTCAAAGGTTTTACCGTTACTTACGCATCGGACATTTTTAGCCTTGGCATTATCGCCTGCGAAATGGTGATGGGCAAAAATCCGTTCCGCGGCGAGTCCATGGAACTGACGTCGCAGTACATTCTGAATCTGAACTTGAAAATCAAGAACTTTCCGCCGGAAGTTCCGTACAGCCTGCGCCGTTGGATTTTAAAATGCTTGGAAAAGAAGCCTCAGGACCGTTTCCATTCGACGAAGGAAGCGGCAGACGCCTTGGCAAGCATCATGGAAGGTTATCCGCGGCAACTCGACATTCCTTGTCGCGAATGGCTCAAGGCGACGATGCGCAACGAACCTTTGCCGGAACTGCCCAAGAACTCGAAAATGCAAATGTTCAAATTCGGGCTGATTGCTGGGGCAGCTGCAGGCGCCCTCCTTGCAACCTTTATCACCGCCCTCATCTGCAGTTAAAGCCCGTTCAAAATGGAAACCAACTGGATAGACATCTTCTGCGGATCGATTCTTTTGATCCTTATCGGCATAGGCATTTTTTGCGGCCTCGCCAAAACGATTATCCATTTGATTGCTTGGATCGGCGGGGCGCTCGGCGTAATTTACGCACCCGAATTTTTAGGACCCTTCCTTGCGGAGAACTTTAGTTTTTCGGAAACGACGCTCATCATTTTGACGCGCGTCCTCGGATTCCTCGTGCCGTTTATTTTGCTCCGCATTCTGGGGCATTTTGTAAACAAGTTCATCAAGCGGCATTTTTCCTTGGTGAACGCATTGGGCGGTGGAATTTTGGGATTTATCAAGGGAATCATCCCCTGCGTGATTCTCCTTTCGACGCTCTATCTTTTGCCGCTGTCCGGAACCTTAAAAACACAAAGGGACACCTCTTTCTCTTATAACGCTTATACCTATGTGCTGCGCAAGTCGGGTGCAGAACAAAAGATTCAAGACACGCAGAATTCGATTCGCGAAACGTTCGAAAGCAAAGTCGAAGAAGCAGCCGAAGAAGCGGTGAATAAAGCCGCGGCATCCGCCAAGGAAACGGCAAAAGAAACCGCAAAAAAAGCAGCGGATAAAGCGGCTTCCAAAATTCAAAATTAAGCTTTGTGTACAGCAAAAGAAAAACGTTCCCGAGAAACTCAGGAACGCTTTTGGTGTGGTTGTTGGATGTGTTATGTTTATTTCTTGGTCGCCGAAATCTTCGTTAAGAACTTTCCATTCGCACGAATTCCGATCATGTAATTTCCGGCCGGAAGAGCGTCCCATTCCTGAACGATCACGCCCTGATGCCCAACGATCTGTTTGAGCACCACATTTCCGTTTGCGTCAAAGACGGCGAGCGAGGCACGAGCGACCGGGCTGCGGTAAGAAATGCCGTTTCGAGAAGCGCTGAGGGAGGCGGCGGTCAAAACAGATGTGCCGTTCTGAATCGCTAAGGTTTCACCTTCCCCTTCTGAACCTTCGCCCTCAAGGCTCGAATCCACCCAAGAAGTATCTTCTATGGTCCAAAGGCGCACGCCTTCTGCGTCAAATTCAAATTCGTCGACATTCGGACCGCCGTCGGATACCATCGAAGAAAGCGAAAGCGTATTCAAGCCTTTCTTCAAAATCACCGGGACGACGACAGAATCATAAGTGGTCCAGCCGCCCGTAGACGGGAACGATACCGCGCCGATTGTCGAATCGTTAAAGACGAGATTCATCATGCGGTCGCCCGAGCCTCCGTTTGCAAAACGGATTGTCAAATTCACATCGCCTGCGGTCTTTTCGGAAAGGAGCTTCCATTCCCCAAATCCCGAGAGGTCATTGACGAAGTTGTAATAGCCGCTGTCAATCCAGCCCGCATTCGATTCTTCATACGTGCCGTAGCCATCCGTCGGGTAAGCTGCATTCACCCAAGAGAGAATTTCACCCGTCGTCGAAGTCGTCGCCTTGGGAATCACCGTAATGGAGCCTGTTTTTACCGCAGCATCGCCCTCCCCACCGTAAGTCGTCACGGTAAACGCAAACGTTCCCGTTTCCGTCGGAGTTCCAGAAATCGCCACGGTTCCGTCCGCAATCTTTGCGGTAATGCCCGCCGGCAAACCTTCTACCTTTGCACCGGAGCAGCCCTTGTATGCATAAGAGAACGCATCAATCGATTCCGACCAAAGAACCTGCTGGTTCGAAGATCCTGCACCCTGCTTGATCAAAGTCGGAACCGTGACACCGCCGACAAGTTCAATATTCGGAACCGGAATCGAATCCTTGTCGTTCGCAAGCCAGAAGCCCAAATGCGGAGGCTGATTGTAAGCGGTATTCTGCCAAGAAATTCCCAAGCGGTAAATCGGATCGTGCATCAGCGTGTACATCCGCTTTTCCGTTGGAATCGTCGTCGTGTAAAGATAAAGCTGATTGGAACCGTTGTGCAGAATCACTTCTTCTCGCCAGTCGCCGAGGATATCTGCCGAAAGGTTCGGAGTCGCCTTGGTGGAATTGCAAGACATGCCTTCAAACGAAATCAGGTTCGCACTTTTTTTCGTGGAGCTGTTCCACTTGCTGATCGTGGTGTTGTCAAGAAGTTCGTCGTAAACGTCACCGTCCCAGTAGATGCGGAAGTTGTAAGCCGGTCGGGAAGAGGCAATCGCCTTTCCGTTTGTATTGTAAGTGTTCCAGTTTGCGGCGGACCAGAATTCATGTCCGCGGCTGGTATTATCTACGTCTGCGGCAAGACCGCGTCCGTTGTCACTGGAACTCGTTTCATAGAAAATGACTTGACCCGTTTTTGCGTCATGCAGGTTGTAGCCGTAAGGTTTTTCTTCGTGAACCTCCCAGACTTCAAGACCGGGGCGATCCGGAACGAGATCGCCGAAATGAATCGCGTCGCCGTGCCCGTAGCCGAGGCGGTACATAAACTTTCCATTATGATCGATGGCGCAATTCCCTTCGATGATTTCATCAAAGCCATCGCCGTCCACATCGCCCGCAGAAAGATTGTGATTTCCCTGACCGTAACATTCCTTTCCACTCGACGCAGCGTTGTAATACCAGCGTTGAGTCAGATTCGTTCCGTCCCAATCGTAAGCGGTCAAAGCCATGCGCGTATAATAGCCGCGCTGAAAAACCATGCTCGGTTTTACGCCATCGAGATAAGCGTTCGTAGCGAGGAAACGGTCCACGCGGTTGCCGTAAGAGTCTCCCCAGTCGCTCACCTTTCCACGGCTCGGATTGTAAGCGACCGTCGCCATTTCGGCACCGGTTTCCCCGTTAAAAATCGTCAGATATTCATTTCCGCTTAAAACGTATCCCTTGGAATTGCGATAATCGGTTTTATGCCCGGTTTCGCCCGCTGCGGCGCCCTTGCTAATGTAATTTCCAAGACCGTCCTTGGTTCCAGGCGCCGTTTTCAAGGCGACTTCAGCGTAACCATCAGAATCGTAGTCGCCGACGAGCATTTGCGTGTAATGCGCACCGGCGCGAATGTTCACGCCCAAGTCGATTCGCCAAAGTTTTTTGCCGTTTAACTTGTACGCATCGATAAAGACATTTCCCGTGTAACCGGACTTGGAATTATCCTGGGAATTACTCGGATCCCATTTGAGAACCAGTTCATATTCGCCGTCACCATCCAAATCGCCGACAGCGATATCATTTGGAGAATAGGTGTAACTACCGCTTGAATTCGAACCGCCAGCCGGACGGTCCAAGTTGATGACGAGCTTTTGAGAAGACCAGACGGAAACGGTTTTGTCTGCGCTCTTTTCCACGCCAGCGATCACCGGGCGAACTTCATACTTTGAACTCGACGTTCCCGCCGCATCCGTGTAATTCGTCGCCCCGGTAATCGGGCTCGCGTTCACCAATTTCCCATCCCGATAAAGGTTGAACGCTGTGGTCGAGGACAAGTCCGTGCCAAACAAGCGCCAGCTCAAGTAAACTCCCCCGCTTACCTTTACCGCGACCAGTCCACGATCCAAATTTTCCATCTGACGAGACGCATTCGCCCCACCCACGAGCAAAAACGCCGAAAGAACTGCAACACCAAACCCTTTCATCCTATCTCCTTTTTGTTTTAAACTAAAACAGGCGCCATCCGAACGGACTTTTGGAAAATCTTTCCATTGTCCGCAGACAACGCCTGTTTAAGTGTCCCCTGAAAACCTCTTAACGCATACGGGATCCGTTCAGACGATAGAAACGAGAATTGCCCATTTGAAGCAAAATTTGCGAATTTTCACGCACTTTGCGAAGAGAATTCTTGGAATCCTTCGCCTTCTTTGCAATCAGGAACGTCGTTTCCTCTTCTTCGGAGTCCGAACCGATCTGTTCCACGCTTTCAACGCGGAAAAGGTCCACCGCGCTCTGTTCCACGGAAAGCGCAAAGGAAATTTCACCCGTCGGCGCCCCGGTCTGCAAAGCTCCGTAATGGTAAACATCCCCATTCTCCGCGGTAATCACGCCTGCAATCGCAATTTCACTGCCAGAACGGGAAATGGAAAGTTCCACCTGCGCATTCCGCATAATCGCATTCCAATCCTCCCAATCCCAATCCGACGTAAACTGAGTCGATCCCATGTCATCAAGCGCATAGATGTCCGCACGGAAAATCGTCGTATTCGAACCGGAAATTTCGCGGATCAAGAAGTTGTCCCAGGCATCCGAACCTTCGCCGTTTGCGTAATTGGCAAAGTTCAGTTTCATGGTAAAGTCCCCGGCTGGAGCCGTGTAATTCGGAGTTGCAACCGAGTTGAAATCCGACGTGTAAACGCCACCTGCATCGATTGCACCCGAGAGGACTCTCGCCGTATTTTCGCCATAAGCGACCTTCGAAACTTCGAGGGAAGCCGCATCGACGCCGAGGTAAACCGTGTAATCGCCTGCCGGCGTATTCGTCGCCGAAGCCCTGTAAACCAAGGAATCTCCGATGTAAGCAAATACGTTGATCGTTGTACCGCTGCGTTTTGCCCGGAGCGTTACGTTCGCATCCTTAAACATGCTGCGGAACGTGTCCCAGTCATCGCCCCAAGTTCCCACCTGTCCCGTCGTCGAACCGGTGAACGTTTCCAAGGAATAACTGTCCGAGCGCAAGTACCATCTTTCATCGCCATTTTCAAAAGCGAGAATCCAGTTGTTGTAATTGTTCTCCGCTTCCGTGTGATTCACAAACTTGTATTCCACGGCAAAGCTGTCGGGAACCGTGACCTTGTGGAATTCATCGTAAGCATTCCAAGCGGTCGAATAATCCGTTTGACCGACGACCAAGCGACTGTCCGAACCGTAATTCGTTACCGCGAGATTTTCCGTTTCCGGAACGCGGTAACCCCAAAGGGTACGTTCGCCAGCCGTATTCATCGAAGTGAATGTGACCGTCTTTTTCGAAACGTCATTTTCAAGCTGTACCGCCATCACGCCGTTGTAGGTCGTTCCACCGGCGACAAGCGTCACATAATGACGACCCTTCGCATATTCATAAGTCCACGTTCCCGAATAGGCGCCAGAAAGTGTTCCGTCCGCGTTCAAATAAAGATCCTGTTCGGTGCTGACCGGAGTCGAGCCATCTGCCTGCGCATAAGGCACATGCAAAATCACATGGTAAAGTCCCGCGATTTCATCCAAGCCAATCGCCGAATCCGGAAGTCCATAGCCCACGCGATGTTCAAACGGAAGCGGAACAATCCAACCGTTCTTGTTAAAGACAAGTTCATGCGTTTCCACATTATGCCATGCGGTACTGTTTGTCATCTTACGGTGATACACCACAAAATAACGTCCATCGTCATCGGTCAACAAAGAATTGTGACCGTCCGCGACTTCACCGCTGCCTTCATCCCAGAAACTCCAACGGTAACCTTGAATAATCGGATATCCATAAGTCGTATTCGTTCCGTAGTTGTAAATGTACTTGGAAAAGATTGCCCCATCGCCCGTCACATCCGTGTACGGTCCCGTCACATTTTCCGAACGGAACACGCGCATCGTATAACCGCCATCCGGCGAATAGAATCCGTAACTGATGAACAGATAATAATATCCCTTCCCATCCGGATCCGTCATGTATTCTATATAAGAGCCTTCACCGCTCACGTAATAACCGCCCGCCACATGGATACCCATATAAGGATCCGACTGCAAAGCGCCATTATTCCAGACTTCCGAAGTCCCATAGGAATACGTGTAATCGCGAAGACCCGTCGAAGGATCGAGCTTCAGCATAAAAAGGCCGCCCGACCAAGAACCGTACAAAAGCCAAAGCGCACCGTCCTGATCGTAAAAGACATTCGGGTCGATCGCACTTACACCGTAGCCGCCGTCCCAGCCGCTCGAATAGGTCCCGTTATTGCGCATATAATAACGCTCGGCAATCGTACTCGAACCGGTGACCTTTTTATAATCATTATTTCCAGCGCCACTCGTCCCCGTATCCATGCCGCCAAAGACAACGCTCCCCGCAAATTCGTAGGGGCCTTCGATTTTATCGGAAGTCAAAAGTCCAATGGAAGAATGCCAATCGTCGCCGTTTTCCGAGTAATAAACGCACCACTTCTGCATGGACTTGTTCCAAATGATATCCGGAGCCCAATAATTCGTCTTGGCTTCATCCGCAGTTGTCCAACCCGCCCAGGTGACCGCTTCGCTGATAATTTCTCTGAAATCCGTTGAAAGCGTTCCGTTCACCGAATAAGTCGGCGTAAATTCCGTCCAGTTGATGAGATCCTTGGAATAAGCGGCTCCGCTCATCGTTCCGAAGATGTAGTAGTATTTCGTTCTGGAATTCGAAGCGTCCTGTTCCGGGTAAGAATTTCCGGCCGCATCCTTATAAACGAGCACCACCGAAGGGTCATGCACCGCGACCGAACTGGCAAAGCCCATGCCGCAAGCAAATCCAACGACTGTTGCAGCCGTTTTCAAGAGAGAGAGTTTTCCCATATCACACATCCTTTATTTATAATTCACCATTTTAAATATCGTCTTTTATCCCCCGTTTTCCACCTTTTTTCTGAATTCCATGTTGTCTGCGGACAACTCCCCTCCAATTTTGTATTTTTGGGGTGCTATGAAGAACATTGCGATTATCGGCGCCGGTATCACCGGCCTCTCTGCCGCTTTTTACGCGAAAAAAGCCGGAAATTCCGTCAAAGTCTTTGAAAAAATGAGCCGTGTCGGCGGTGTGATGCACACCATCCAAAAGAACGGTTTTACTTTCGAAACCGGTCCGAGCACAGGCTCTGTCAGCCTCCCGGAAGTCGTCGAACTGTATGAAGATCTGGGAATTCAGGATCTTTTGGAACAGGCTTCAAGCGTCGCCGGAAATCGCTTTATTTTGAAAAAAGGAAAGCTTCGTGCTCTGCCCTCGGGACTTGTCGGCGGTCTCACCACCCCGCTGTTCTCTTGGAAAGACAAATTCGGAATGCCGTTTGAACCGTTCCGCAAGCGCGGTACCGATCCGAACGAAAACCTTTCGGCAATGGTCCGCCGTCGCTTGGGACAGTCGATGCTCGACTACGCCGTAGACCCTTTTGTTTCGGGCGTTTACGCGGGCAATCCGGACGTGATGATTCCGAAATACGCCCTGCCGAAGCTCTATAATCTGGAACACAATTACGGCAGCTTTATCCGCGGCGCCATTGCCAAGATGAAGGAACCGAAACCGGAACGGAACAAGAAGGCGACCAAGAAAGTCTTCTCTACTTTGGGCGGCCTTTCGGTCCTCGCCGAGCATCTTGAAAAAGCTATCGGAAAGGAAAACTTTGTCCTTGGACTTTCTCCCGTCGTCGTTCCGGAAAATGGAAAGTTTAAAATCATCGCCGGCGAAGATTCCTTCGGACCCTTCGACAATGTGATCTTTACCGCAGGCGCAAGCCACGTCTTTGAAGCACTCCCCTTTGCACAGGAAAAATTCCCCGGTGCAAACCAGGTGCTCTACGCCAAGGTTTCGGAAGTCGCCATCGGTTTCAACAAGTGGGAAGGCGTTCCGCTGAACGGCTTCGGCGCTTTGATGCCGTCCAAAGAAAAGCGCAACATTCTCGGCATCCTCTATATGTCGACGCTTTTCAAGAACCGCGCTCCCCAGGGCGGCGCGCTCCTCTCCGTCTTTGTCGGCGGACTCCGTCACCCAGACTTTATCGACCTCCCCGAAGATCAGTTCAAGGAAATGGTCTGCAAGGACGTTGCCGACATCATGCAGATTCCGAACATGAAGCCGGACCTCTTTGAAGTCACCCACCACGAGGAAGCGATTCCGCAATACGATCTGAAGACCCCTGTTCGCGAAGAAGCTTACAAGGGCATCGAAAAGGCGTATCCGGGCATTCTGATGGGCGGAAACGGGATCGATGGGATCGGCATGGCGAAGCGAATCGCGCAAGGACGCGAACTTGCAGGCCGTGTTTAAACTTGTTTAGCCGTATTCTATCAAGTTTTATTTATATTTGGATTGTTCACACCTGCCCAGGTGGTGGAATGGTAGACACTGGGGACTTAAAATCCCTTGGCCGTTAAGGTCGTGCGGGTTCAAGTCCCGCCCCGGGCATTAAAAGAAAAAAGCTTATGATTGAATACTATCCAGACTCTATCTACTATCCGCGTGAAGCGGTTGAAGCCAAGTACGCAAAAGGCGAACTGGACAAGATCGAACAGCGCCTGCTCGGTTTTGCAGAACGTCATAAGAACCGTGTCTGGGCAATCTCCAAAGAAGACAGCGCTACGCCGAGCGACGAAGTTCTCCTCGACAACCTCCGCGCGTATCTGCTTGTTCGCGGCTCTCTGCAGCCGGCTGCCGACATGGCAGACCTGATCAAGGAGATCAACAAGGAAGTTTGGTACCGTAACGAAGAACAGAAGGGCAAGGAAAACCCGCAGGAAGTCGCCATCAACTGGGAAGAAAAGTTCGAAAAGAAGTGGCGTCAGGCGCGCATGTTCGAATCCTTCGTTTTGATCGACAAGTGCAAGGACAAGCTCGTCAAGATTCTCCGTTCTCCGGCTCCGCAGTCCGAAGACTAAGACTTGCCGTTTGAATTTGAAAAGGTTCCTCTCGGAGGAACCTTTTTTCTTTTTCAGACTTTTTCCAAAATCAACTGTTCAAGTTATCCGTGCTTCGGATTTTCACAGATGGCCTTGATCAAAAGCTGAATGCTCTTGCGGCCGTTGTAAACGTTCCAGATCGGTTCGAAGGCGACCGAGACTTTCTTGTGCTGGCGATCGATCAGCTTTTTCGCATCTGCCATTCCAAAGGCGATCGCCGGGAATACCGGACTTCCGCTCTGGGAAAGCTTTAACTGCAAATGCCCACCGCGGAGTTCGCGAAGCTTTTCCACCTGCACATTTTCCGCAAAGAGAATCGGGTAAGGGTTCTTTCCGCCGAAAGGTTCGAGTTCTTGCACCGCCGCCATAAAGGTCGGCGTAATCTCGTTCAGCGCGGCGGGAATACGTTCCGAATCTTCTTCCTTCGCTTCGCCGTCTGCCTGGTAATTCTGGTCGTCGGCGAGCTTTTGCAAACGATCCCGCAGTTCCGGAATGTCTTCTTCCTTTAAGCTGAAACCAGCCGCGTTCGCGTGTCCGCCCCAGCGCAGGAAAAGATCTCGCACTTCAAAGAGAGCCTTGTGCCAGTTGAAGCCTGGGACCGCACGAGCCGAAGCCTGGGCAATTCCATTTTCCACCGTGAGAACAGCAGCGGGTCGGTTAAAGGTTTGGGCCACCTTTGCCGAAACAATTCCAATGACGCCCGGATGCCAAGACTTTCCATCGACGACCAAGACGCGAGGAATCTCTTCCCCATAACGTTCCTTGACCCAGGCGATGGCAGCCGTCGAAATTTCCGCTTCCGTCTTTTTACGCAGATCGTTGTACTTCGAAAGACGGGAAAGAATCGCCGAAGCGTCCGAAACCTTATCGCACAAAAGAAGTTCGAGTGCCGCATCCGGTTTGTCCATTCGACCCGGAGCGTTCATAATCGGAGCAATGCGGAAGAGCACATCCTGACCGCCGACGCAGGGAGAACTTTCCAACTGGCGACGGCAGAGTTCCTTGACGCCCGGCCATTTGCTGTTCAACAGCATCGAAAGACCGCGGCGCGTCAAATAGCGATTTTCTGGCGTCATTTCGACAAGGTCTGCCAGCGTTCCCAAGGCGACCAAGTCCAAATACTTTTCCGCGGAACCCTTGCCTTCTTTTTTGAGCAAAGCGTCGATGAATTTATACGAAACGCCCGCACCGCAAAGCGACTTGTTCGGATATCGGCATTCTTCCTGGCACGGATCCAAAAGCACATCGCTCGGAGGAAGACCGTCGCCCGAAGGTTCGTGGTGATCGATGACCATCACGTGCATGCCTTGAGACTTGGCATATTCAATTTCTGCATTCGCAGTGATGCCCGTATCGACTGTCAAAAGGTACTTGACGCCTTCCGAAAGCATCTGGTCCACGATATCCTTGGAAAGTCCATAGCCCGAACCTGTTCCAAAGCGGCACGGCAAATGCCAAGAAGCATTGATTCCGATTTCGGAAAGTCCGCGTTTTAAAAGGGCCGTGCCCGTAAGACCGTCCATGTCATAGTCGCCAAAAATGCAAAGCTTTTCACCGGACTTTTTCGCCTGGTCGATCCACTCCAAGGCTTCCTTCATGCCGTGCATCGGAAATTCTTCCGACAGCGGATTTAACACATGGGAAGGAGAACTGTGCAAGCGTTCATAAGCCTGCGCCACCGAAATACAGCCGCGCGACACAAGAATGCGAGCGATCAGATGCGGAACATCCAATTCGTGCGCAATCGAAGTGGCGAGCAGTTCCGCGTTCATCGTTTATACCCTTCGAGCAAACTGATGGAAAGCGTCTGCAGGGCAACGCTCACGGAATTTTTTCGACCGGCGATTTTGGCCGAGGTTTCATTGACGTCCAGGATCGCCTTTTCCAAAGCTTCTGCGCCAAAGCGGCCCAAATTCAACTGTTCCAAGCTTTCACGGCGATCCACCAAACGGACCGGTTCGCCCGCATACAGGCGAAGGGCATCGTTCAACATAAAATTGAGAACGTCGAGAATCATCACGGCAGCATCGACGCCTTCCGCACCACGGGGGAACGTCTTGTCCAATTCAAAGAACAGATCGGAATAATTGCCTTCGACGCTATCCTTCAAAAAGTCAAAAGCGATTGTTTCGTTCTCGGCAATATTCTCATTGTAATACATCGCCATGCCCGGGGAACCCAGAGCCATGCCGAGTGCATCCGGAGAAATATCTTCCCCGGTCGTATTCTTCACAATTTCTTTCACTTCCGCAGTCGAAAGCGGCGGAAGTCGAAGACTTAAGCAGCGGCTGCGGATCGTCTGCAAAAGGCGTCCGGCGAGCGAAGATGTGAGAATGAAGTACGTGTTCGTCGGGACTTCTTCGAGCGTTTTCAAAAGGGCGTTTGCGGCGGCATCGTTCATGCGATCCGCTTCCGCAATGATCACCACGCGCACGCCGTCGCTTGCACGGGAAAACTGCGACGTCATATTACGAATCTGATCGACCGAAATCTGGGCGATGTTCGAAATGATGGTCGTCGAATACGGATTCTTGAAAATTTCGGAGACGTAGCCCGCCTTAAAATCTTCCACGGTCTTCGCCTTGGAATTTTCGCTGACCGAGTTTGCGGACTTTGCGTTCGCTTCGGCGGTTTCGAGCGGCAAGACCCAGCTTTGGACATTGCCCGGATCCATGGCGAGCTTACAGCCAAAGCAATGTCCGCAGGGAGCATTTTCTTCCGTGCAACAGAGCGTATTGGCAAGTTCAATCGCGAGCGCCTTTTTACCGATACCGCGTTCGCCTTCAATCAGTACTGCCTGCGGGAATCGGTTTTCGACAAGCGCATTCACAAGGAGCTGTCGAGCGCCTTTCTGGGATTCCGGACCTTGTAAGCAATACTTCGTCATTTTGTTCTCAACCATTGCAAAGGATCCACCGTTTCGGTGCCTTCGCTCACTTGGAAGTACAATTTAATTCCATTTAGCGAACCGATATCGCCAACCGTTCCAATATCTTGGCAATTTTTGACTTTGTCGCCTTCTTTCACGCGAATAGCGCTCATGTGACCATATACGGAATACACACCGCCTTCATGTTCCACGATGACAGAAGGTCCACGTCCATCGATTTCCGTTACCATCGCCACTGTTCCTGCCGCAGCCGACTTGATCTTGGCACCCTTCTTTCCGCGGATTTCGACGCCCAAATTGCGCGTCATGATATGCAGCACAGGATGTTCGTGCATCCCGTATTCGCTGATGACAGATCCGTTCAAAGGCATACACTTCGGACCGATCGGTTTTACCGGTTCCTTGGGAAGCTTGACGATCTGTTTAGAAGACTTGCCGGATTTCTTCTTTTTCTGTTTTGCCTTTTTCGCCTGGGCGATTTCACGGGCACGCTTCTTTTCGAGCTGTCGAATGAGCGAGAGCATCGTCTTTTGGTTGCGTTCGATTTCCTGAATGGCGCGACGCTGCAAGTTCTTACTTTTTTGAACCGTCGCAAGGACGCTTCCCTGCGTCTGGATCTGCGTTTTTAAGCCTTCCTCTTCCGCCGCCTTTTTGGTCTGCAGGGTGTGCAATTCCGAAAGGCGGTTCGAAGCTTCGCGCTTTTTCAAGGAACGTTCGCGCAACAGCCAAGAGAGCCTTTCCACTTTTTCCTTGTCTTCGGAAAGCAAGCGGTTTACGTAATAGATTTGACCGTCCGGAGAAGTTTCGCCCCGGAGTGCGGCGAGGATTTCTTCCAAGGTTCCCATGTCGCCGTGGATGTACAGTTCACGGATGCGCTGGCGCATCGCTTCGTTGCGCAGATTGATTTCGCGGTCGAGAGAATCCAGGGTGCGGTTGATTTCCGAGAGGGACGTTTTGACGGTAGATTCGTTCTTGGCGAGCAGCTGAACGTATTCCTTGGTGCGGTTCAAGTTCTCGTCGAGAATCGCGATCGTGTTGAGCACACCCTTTTCTTCGGATTCGAGGAGCTTGACCTTTTTGCGCTGTTTGGCGAGGTTCGATTCGAGCTTTTTCAATTCCGCACGTTGCTTCGCCAGCTGCGAACTGGTAGACTTTTTTGCCGCAAACGACGGAACCGCCACCAGCGACAGCAACACGAACAGAACAAACAGGCGACGCATCCACATCCAGATCTTCGCCTAATTTTCAGAAGCATCCCGCTTCAAGAATCCGCGGACGCTGCGATAACTCGAATAAACAGAAACCAGGGTCACCGCGACCACCACCAAAACGAGCAGAGCGCTGTACCCCGAAAGGTAATATTCCAAAACCGGAATTTCCTGAATCAAGGAACGTTCGGCAAAGCCGAGCAGCAAAGCGGCAACGCCGCTTGCAAAAACGCCCTGCATAATGCCTTCCAACAAAAACGGGAATTCAATGAAGAAAGCCGAACCGCCCGCGTACTTGATGTTTTCCACCAAGAGCTTTCTCGAAAAGAGCGAAAGGCGCACCGCATTTCCAATGATCAAGAAGAGCGTCACAAAAATCAGCACGGTCGTCGCAATCGGCCAAAAGATCATCGAGAACTTCCATTCCGCAATCCGGTCCACAAAAGAAGTCGGAGACTCCACCGCATCAAAAGCGGGATTCTTTTTTACAAGCAAAACCACTTCGTGCAAAAGCGACGGTTCTCGGTACCGCGGAGCTAAATTCATCACAAAAGAAGCCGGAAGAGGATTGCCGTTTACTAGGGCGAGCATCTCGTCCGAAAAGCGCTTCTTAAAATCCTGCATCGCCGAATCGGGACTCTTGTAAATCACCGTGTCAAATTGTTTGATCTGGAGCAACTCATTTTGCAACTTTTGAACGGAATCCGCCGAAACCGGATTCTTCAAAAAAGCCTCGACACGGTAAAGACGGTCCTCGACGTTCGAAAGGCGATAGGCGCCCAGCAAAAACGCGCCCGAAAGCCCCAAAAGGACGGCGCAGAGGAAAATCGTGACCAAGGACGGAAAGACGACCGTATGATGTTCTTTCCAGCCACGAAACGATTCGGAAATTAGATAACGGATCTGACTGAACACGCAGACGAATATAACTTTTTATAACTATTTTTGAAATGAGATGAAACACATCGGTCTTAAAATCATCGCTTGTATTTTTGGCATTGCCCTGTGGTTTTATGTCGTCTCCGCGAGAGTCACGGAAATCGACATCCAGGTTCCGCTGGTTTTCACCCGTTTGCCTGAAACCCTCGCCATCGCCTCCCGCCCGGCTCAAAAAATCACGATTACCGTCAAGGGAACAGCGATCGACCTGATCCGTCTCAAAAGCTCTAGCGAATCCGCCGCCAAGATCCTCGTCGATTTACACGATGCAGAACTCGGCCTCGAACGGATTATCCTTTCGGAAGACAATTTTATCGCTCCGGACTTTCCCAACATCCATTACCTGAGCGCAAACCAGATCGCCGCCTTGGAAGTGGAAATCGACACCCGCATTTCAAGGACGATTCCGGTCCATTTAAAAGGTGCCTTTGACGCCAAAGATGGCTACACGATTATCGGCGTTCCTGCGCCGGATCCCGACACGATCAGCATTTCAGGCGCCCGCGAAGCCCTAACCCGCATCTTTGAAATTCAGACGGAAGAAATCAAAAAGCAGAATCTGGAAGCAGACGAAACCTTCAACGTTCCTCTCGACTTTTCCAAGCTTCCGCCCTATGTTTCCCCGAGCGACAGTTTTGCCAAGGTCCCGGTTTCTGTACAGCCTTTGGACCGCAAATCCTTTACAGGCGTCCCTGTACAGCTGATCGGTCTTTTCGACCGCAGCCAATACACGCTTGAACCGTCGATCGCCACCGTCGAAGTTTCCGGCGGTCAAGGCGTTCTCTCCGACATCAAAAAGAAAGACATTCTACTCTTCATCGAATTCAACCGCTTCGCGATTGAAGATGCAGACAGTCTCGAACCGACCGTCCGCATCAGCAGCGACGTGAAGAGCTTCCAGGTTCACCCGGAAAAATTCTATCTCAAAAAGAAGGCCCCTGTCGTTCCAGAAGCCGCTCCGGCAAACGATTCGACAAAGACCAGCCCAAGCGCACCGGCCGATTCGCAAAAAACGGTGCTGACGGAGAATGCAAAATGATTTGGCTCGGAATTGAATCCAGCTGCGATGAAACCGCCTGCGCCATTCTGCGCGACGATCCGCTTGAAATTTTATCGAATCCGCTTTACAGCCAGATTCAGGAACACGCCAAATACGGCGGAGTCGTTCCTGAAGTCGCAGCCCGCGCCCATTTGGAAAAGATCACAACGATTTGTCAAGAAGCGATCGATGAAGCGAAGATTTCCCTGAAGGATATCGACGCAATCGCCTTTACCCGCGGTCCGGGCCTAATGGGTCCGCTGCTCGTCGGCGCAAGCTTTGCCCGCGGACTCGCCCGCGATTTGAACATTCCGGCTTACGGAATCAACCATTTGGAAGGCCACCTTTCTGCAGCTTGGCTTACGGAACAGGACTTGGAACCTCCTTATTTGACTCTCACCGTTTCTGGCGGTCATACGGAACTCGTTGTGGAAGAACCGGGCTTTAAGTACACGCTGCTTGGCAGAACCCGCGACGACGCCGCAGGCGAAGCCTTTGACAAGAGCGGTATTCTCATCGGTCTCAAATACCCGGCAGGTTCCACCATCGGCAAACTCGCTAAAGGCAAGAACCGCAAATTCCACAATTTCCCCCGCGCCCTCAAGAACGAGGACAACGGAGAATTCTCCTTCAGCGGACTCAAGACCGCTGTTCGCCGTTACGTGGAATCGAACTCTCCGGAATTTATCCAGGAGAACCTCGGAGACATCGCCGCTTCCCTCGAAGATGCGATTATCGACAGCCTCGTGGCAAAGACCATCTGGGCCTTGAAAAAGACCGGCCTCAAGACTTTGATCGTGGGCGGGGGCGTTTCTGCAAACGGACTTCTCCGTGAACGCCTGGGCAAATACTGTGAAAGCCACGGCATTCGCCTCGCCTTCCCGACCCTTTACAACAGCACCGACAACGGCGCGATGATCGCCGCAGCCGCCATTCGCCGCGCCCGTGCAGGAATGCTCCCCGAAACTTCGACGGAAGTCAAGCCGTGGCTTCCGCTCGCCATGTAAGGAATTGCCTATGGGATGGAGAAGCTTTCTTTGGACTCTTGCTCTGACCGGTTCCGCTGTTTTCGCAACGGACGATCCGGTAATCTTTCAGCCCAAAAAAGCTTCCACGATTTCGAACGTGGATTCCACGCAGTCGAATTCCATCCGCTTTGACGTGAGCATCTTTGGCGAAGGCGCCATCGGTTCCATGTACGTTCTTTGGGATAACGTGGACCTTTCCGAAGAAGTCAAAGAGCTTTTGACAAAGCACGAGTTCCGCAACAACGAATACTTTATGCAGAACATCGACCGCGAGCAGTTTGAACAGGAACGCATGCTGCAACTCTTTGAAGATAAAAAGCGGGAATACTTCCGCATCTTCCCTTCCGAACTTTTGAAGGAAAAGGAAGACGAAGAGAACGAATAATCCG
>JAILDK010000041.1 GCA_024689485.1 Fibrobacter sp. | reverse complement strand
TTCAGCCTCCCGTTAGGGAGGCTTTTTCATTTCTATATTTGCGCGCATGAAACGGGTTTGGCTTTTTTGCCTAATGATGTCTTTGGGGTTCTGTGGGTGCAGTTTGCTCTCGGGCCTTAAAAGTTCATCCATTTACGAAAGCCTTGAAAATCAGACCCTGTTCCAGACGTCTTCTGGCGACAGCGAAAAGATGGCGGCGGAAAAAGGCCGCGATGAAAAGACGATGAATATGACAAAGATGGACGCCGGGGATGTGGATACTTACGATTCCACCGGCACTCCGATGGTGACCGCTGGTCCGGATACGGTCCTTGCCAACATCGATCACGGTTTGGATTTAACGGACCCGACATTGAACCCGCGGCCGCTTGTGCTGAATCCGGATTCGACCTCCGCATTGATTCAGGGCGTTCATGATTCCTACGCGATTGATTCTTCGAAAATCAAAAGCCCTGCGGATTCCACCGTTTTGGATTCGATTCCCTAACAGATTCGCTCCGCTTTTCTAAATTTGCGGGCATGAAAAAGATTTCGCTTACAGGCATCAAGCCAACTGGAACGCCGCACCTCGGCAACTATCTGGGCGCTATCCGCCCGGCCCTCGAACTCGCCAAGGATTATGATACCGTCTACTTCATTGCAGACTATCATGCTTTGACCACTGTGCATGACGGCAAGGAAATGGCCGATAACATTCACAAGGTTGCGGCGACATGGCTTGCCTGCGGTCTCGATCCGGAAAAGGGTCTGTTCTACAAGCAGAGCGATATCCCTGAAATCTTTGAATTGAACTGGGCTTTGAGCTGCTTCACCCCGAAGGGCTTTATGAATCGCGCTCACGCTTACAAGGCAAAGGTCGAAGCGAACCGTGCAACCGGCGAAGATCTCGACACGAACGTGAACATGGGCCTTTACTGCTACCCGTGCCTCATGGACGCAGACATCTTGATGTTCAACGCGGACGTGGTTCCGGTCGGCAAGGACCAGAAGCAGCACGTGGAATTCGCCCGTGACGTCGCCATCCGTTTCAACAAGCAGATGGGCAAGGACGTTTTCGTGGTCCCGGAACCGCTCATTCAGGAAACGACGGACGTGATTCCGGGCCTCGATGGCCGCAAGATGAGCAAGTCTTATGACAACACGATCGAACTTTTCCTTGACGAAAAGGCTCGCAAGAAAAAGGTGAACAAGATCGTGACGAACAGCCTTCCGCTCGAAGCGGCAAAGGATCCGGATACTTGCAACGTGTTCAATCTTTACAAGCTTTTCGCAACGCCGGAAGAAACGGCCGCACTCGCCGAAACCTACCGCGCAGGCGGCATGGGCTGGGGCTATGCGAAGGGTGAACTGCAGCGCGTTCTCGAACGCACGTTCGGCGAAGCCCGTGAAAAGTACAACGATTTGATGGCCCATCCGGACCGTATCGACGAGATCCTTCACGCAGGTGCGGAAAAGGCTCGCCCAATTGCCCGTGAACACATGGACATGGTCCGTGAAGTCTTAGGATACGGAAAGTCTTTCTGATTTTTCGACCCAAATTCTTCCATCGGTAATTTCGATAACGCAGACGGTTTCGCCTGCGTTTATCATTTCGCCCTTGGTCTGCACGTCAAAGGACTTGTTCTTAAAACGCGCATGGCCGACCGGACGGAGCGGGGTTTCCGCCTTGCCGATTTCACCGACTTCGATTGCGACAATGTCTTCGGTCGGGGACTTGGCTTCTTCCAGATCGGTTTTGAGCATCGGCGTCCAGCCTTCCGGTAAGAGCGGAATCAAATACTTGGAAGCGACGATGGGGAAGATGGCTGCGATCAGCGCACACCCGGTGACGTACAAAATAATTGGCATGAGCGACGGGTCTGCATCTTCTGCACCTGGCAGGAACGACGGCAGCTGGCTAAAGTCGAACGTGAACGCGATCGCAAGTCCCATGCAAACGATGCCCGAAATGCCAAAAATAAAGGTTCCCGGCAAAATCAGGATTTCGACGATAAACAGAAGAACGCCCACCACGAGCAGAATCAGCGGCAGATATTCGCCGATGTGATTGGCGTACTGCCCAAGGAATACGGTCGCCAGCAGCACGATTCCGATGATGCCGAAAATTCCGAAACCCGGCGTTTTGAATTCGATGTAGAGCGATCCGAATCCGAGAATCAAAAGGATGCCGGAAATGCCTGCGATAAAGCGGACCAGGCGTTCACCCCAGGTGATTTCGACTTCGTGGACCTGTTCGATTGCAAGCATTTTTTCAAATTCGGCGCGGTTCTGCGGAGTGCCTTTGGAAAAGTGCAGTTCGATCGCTTCTTCGTCGGTCATCGTTAAAAGTTCGCCGGAGTCCACGAGAACCTTGGGCGTTCCCCAGAAGTCTTTGTCTTCTTTGCTCCATTTGGCGTATTTGGCGGCGTCCACGGCGATGGTTGAATCTTTGTGCGTAAGTTCGTACACGGAAAGATCGGGCGAAACCATGGCGGTCGAAAGCAGTTCCGGGTAGCCGTTCTTTTGGGCGAGGTTCCGGAACTTGGCACGGAGCGGCGACTGGATTTTTTCGCCGATGATTTGCGGAGTGCCGTCGCTGTTTTGCACGATCGGGGCGCAGTCGCCGATGGTCGTGCCGGGGAGCATGTAAAGCTCTTTGCTCGAAAGGGCGATGAGGGCGCCTGCGCTAATCGCTTTTTTGGAAACGAAGGCGACCGTTTTGGCTTCGCGGATTCCCATGATCGTGTCGACGATGTCGAAGGCTGCGTCGAGGCGTCCGCCGAACGTGTTGATGTCAAAGATGATGTAGTCGGGATTCTTTTGTACGGCTTCGCCGATGGCGCGGGCGGTGTAATCGTACATGCCGGGGTCTACGTCGCCTTCGAGGGTAATCCAGGCGGCTGTCTTTGCACTGGCAAATCCGATGCAGGCAAAAATGGCCAAAAGGAGAATTTGTATGTAATGCTTGAACTTCATTTTATCTGTCCTTAAAATGCGGCTATCTTTTTAAGTCCGGCTTTCCTCCGGCGCGGCGCAGTTCCTGGATTTTGGCGAGGATCGCTTTGTCGGCATGGAGAATTTTAGTGAGGGCTGAGGGTGTAAGGTCAAATGCTCTGGCCGCTTCCTTGGTGTCTCCACCGTTTGCGGCGACAATGTCCAAAACGTCCGCGATGAACTGCGGATAGGCGGCGTTCGACGGTTGGATGTGTCCCATGCTGCCGGGGAACTTGAGAACGCTCGGATCTTTGGGAGCTTCTCGCACGTTCAGAGCAATGGCGAGCCTCAATCGGTGCAGTGCATGCACCTTGTTCTCGCTTGCGCTCCGGCTTTCACAGGATTTGATTGCTAAATTGAAGGCGGATAGCCGAAGATCGACTCCGGAATTCGTCTTGTTGCGGAATTGTCCGCCAGGGCCGCCTCCTTGGAAGCCCGAAACTTTGCAGGCTCGGAGGAGTTCGTTTAACGGCATTTGTAAATAGGTATCGCGATGCATCACAAGAAAAATATAACATTCGGCGCAAAGAAGCTCGTTTTGACTCTTTGTACGCTCTCTCTTGCCCTGCTTTCCGCATGTGTCGGCCATACAGCCGCTCAGACTTCTGAAGCTGTTACCTACGAACAGACGACGGAACAGAAAAAGGCCATGCTGGAACAGACCTATGCGGACTTTATCGCGAAGGTGGAAGCGAACGTTCCTCCGGAATCGCTCCTTGTTTTTCTCACGGATTCTTCTGTATTCTGGGCCGATACGCTCCAGCGCTATGCTCAGGAAATGCCTGCGGATCAGGTGGAACAGTTGCCGCTCGGTGAAATGCTCGCCGTTCTGGTTTACCGCATTTACGACCGCGAACGCGCCTGGGATCCGAACATGAACGAAGATTACCGTATGCTTTCGCTTTTGGCGGGAAAATCGGGCGTGATCCGTCGCATGACGAACTTGAAGCTCGGTCCGTTTGAAATCAAGAAGGACCGCGGCAGTGTGGGACTTGCTTCGAGTCCGAAGGTCCCGGTCATTATCTTTGCTTGGGATGATATCAGCTGGAAGCTCGATGTGAAGGCGACGCTCCCGCTGGTGACGAAGGGGCTTGAAAGCATCGGCATGAAGAAGGAATGGTCGACGAAGGAACTTGCCTTGTACCTTCTCGAAAAGGAATTCCATTACACGTACACGAATATCCGCTTCGATGATTCGCTGCTCGATCCGTATTCCACGTTCTAACCGGTTGAAGTTGGATGCTTAAAAATTTGAAACCTTGGAAAACGCTTTCTTCGAAGCCGCTGCTCGATACGCGTTTTTTGAAAGTCGAACAGGAAGTCTGTGAACTTCCGAATGGAAAAGTCATTCCGGATTTTTATACGCTCTGGCAGCCGGACTGGGTACTGATCCTTGCGCAGACGAAAAACGGCGAATGGATTATGGAACATCAGTACCGCCACGGCACCGGAAAAATCGCGCTGGAATTCCCGGCGGGAATCGTGGACGCGGGGGAATCTCCGCTTGAAGCGGCCAAGCGGGAACTGCAGGAAGAATGCGCTTACGGCGGCGGAAAGTTTGAATATCTCGCAGAACTTCCGATGAATCCGGATCGTCACCGTGGACGCTTTTTTGTGGTCCGCGCCACGGGCGTTGAACCGCAGGGCGATACGCACTTTGACATGAGCGAAGACATTGAAACGCTTTTGTATTCGACGGAAACGGTCATCGAAAAGATGCGCTCCGGAGAAATTCACCATCCGCATCAGATTGCAGCCTTTATGCTCTACGGAATCGATCCGCTGCAGGGGACTTCGCACAAATGAAAAAGACGATTTTTGAAGCGGAAGTGAAGTCCCGTTCGCTTTCCTCGGAGACGGCGGGTGTGAAGCTCCTTTGTGACCGCGCACGCCATCCGCGGATGGAATGGTTCGCCAGTTCGGGCGAAAGCCTTTGGACGACCGTGGAACCGGATTCGTTCAAACGTTTGGAATTCTTTTCGGAACGTTCGACGGGCCTCCGTAAAAATGCGGAGTCTTCGATTTCGACTCTCGAACATTTGACGCCTGTCCTTTTGATGTATCCGCAGTCGTACTTTGAAATTCGGGCTTTGTCGAAGGAACTTCCGATTCTTGATGGAAGTTCTTATCCGTGGTATGAAGCGGTTCGAACGATCGCAGGACTTCCGCAGGATCTTGTGTTTTACGATGCTCCGATCCGCGAACGTTTTGACTGGGGCTACGGCTTTATGGAAGTGAGCCCGGCGGAATCCTTGGAAATTGAATATTCGATTTCGCACGGTTCTTATGCGGATGACGCTTATGTGGAAATTTACGAGGCGGAAGATTTGGTGAAGCTTTTTACCGCCCGGACTTTTATTTTTGAAGAGGACTTTGAAAAGGCTCGTGCCGCGGGGCTCCTTTCTGCGGCAGACGCAAGCTGTGGACTTTTGCTCCGCGAAGAAGCGGGGAAGGCCGTGCCGGTGACGGGCGGAAAGTTCTGCATGCCGAGCGAACCGGTGAAGCATAAAATCCTCGATTTGATTGGGGATCTTGCCCTTCCCGCGCCTTTTTTACCTAGATTACGCATTAGAATTCACAATGGTGGGCATGTCGCTCACCGCAAATTGCTAGAGAGGTTATTGGACTATGCTTTCAGAAACACTCCCCAAGTCGACTAAGCCGGGCGTTCTTTATGATTATGCGGCGATCCTTCAGATTTTGCCGCACCGCTATCCGTTCCTGTACATCGACCAGGTTCTTTCCATGGATCTCTCGGCAGAAGTCCCGACGATCGTGGCGCAGAAGAACGTTTCTTTTAACGAACCGTTCTTCCAGGGGCATTTCCCGGGCGAACCGGTGATGCCTGGCGTGATCCAGATCGAGACGATGGCTCAGGCTGGTGCAATCCTCGCCGGTCTTCGCTATGAAACGGAATGCGCGGGTAAGCGTCCGGCGTTTATGGGCGTGGACGGTTGCCGTTTCCGTCGTCCGGTGCGTCCGGGTGATACGCTTGACGTGCGCGTTTCTCTCGACAAGATGCGTCGCGGTATTTTGTTCTTTACGGGCGAAATCCGTTGCGGCGATCAGGTCGTTTGCAATGCGACTTTCAGTGCGACGATGATCTAAGCTTTTCGTT
>JAILDK010000018.1 GCA_024689485.1 Fibrobacter sp. | reverse complement strand
ACGTCGCTTGCATAGCGGGCGAGCATCTTCACAAAAAGGCGCATCATTTCAGCTGCAACCGGATCCGTATCGCTTGCACGGCTAATGTACTTCGGGCGATCGTTCCAGACCGTTTCTTCGATCTTCTTGAACGCATCGTTCTGCGGAACACCCTTCGTATCGCGCCACCATTCATAAAGGTGGGCAAGGCCCATGCCGGAGCAGAGAGGTTCCACGCCCGGGACTGTACCAATGCGCTTTTCCATGTAATCGCGGAAGTCCTGCATATCCTTGTCGAACGGGGCAAAGGTCATGTGACCGCCTTCCGAACTTGCCGGAATGTATTTTTTGCCATCATAAGCGAGGAAGGAAACGCCCATGCCCGTACCCGGACCGATCACCGCCTTGGTCGTCGGACGGGAATCCGGAGTCGAACCGTCCAAGTGAGGAATCTTGTAAATCTGTTCCGGATCGTTCACGTTCAAAGTCGGAATGCCGTAGCTGATAGCGATAAAGTCGTTCACGACGAGCACCGGGAAGCCGAGCTTATTTGTGAGATCGTTACCATCCACGCGCCATTCGAGGTTCGTCATCACGCAACGGTTATCGGCCACAGGGCCTGCTGCGCTGATGCAGCAATGGCTCGGCTTCAAATCCGCACGCTTTTCCGCTGCAATTTTCAAGGTTTCCGCAATCGGTTCTTCAAGACCATTGATTTGACCGGAAGCGTAGTCCGCCTTCATCACCAGGGTGAACTTGCCTTCCTTGCAGGCAACAAGTGCCAAATTTGTATTCGTACCGCCGATATCGATAGCCAAAACGAGACGATCAAATTCAGCTTCTGGGTTGCACCATTTTAATTCCATAAAAACTCCGTAAATGTTGCTATAAATATATCCAAAATTTTAGCAATTCAGGCAAATTTGCCCCTGTTTTGTTCTACTCCGGTGTCTCTTTTTATAGTATCTTTAATACAGATGGCATATTTTTTGCTAGACAATCTAAAGCTTTTACGGCGGACGCTCGTGCTGAGCGCCTGCATTTTTTTGGCCGTTCTTTCGACTGCCTGCGAAGATGCCGAAGAAGAAGGTCCCCCGCCGGGCTTTGAACCCGTCGAACGTCCGATGATGCTTTTCACGGACACGACCCTGCTCGATTTTTACGAAAAAGAGAAGCTTTCGTGGAAAGTCAAGACCGCCTATCTGGAACGTTGGGGCGGTACCGAAAAGATTTTTGCAAAGCCGATCCTCGTCGATATTTTTGATTCCGTAGGCGAACGCTCCGCATTTTTACGGGCGGACTCGGGGACTCTCGACAGCAAAATGAATTACGTCTACGCATACGGCCACGTTTATGCGCTGACTCCGAAAGGCGCTTCCGTCCGAGCGGACTCTCTTTTGTGGAATAAAAAAGACAACCTGGTGAAAACCGAAAGCTACGTTCGCGTGGTGAGCGAAGACGGCGACGTTCTCCAGGGAAAAGGTTTTGTGAGCGACGCAAAAATGGACAATTGGCACATCCTTTCCGATGTCACAGGCATTTTCCAGGACGCGGCCAAGCGCTTAAAAGAAGAAGATAAAAAGCAAAGCGAAGACATCGTTGAAGACGTTCCCGCTCCGCATCGGCCGCCCGTGCAAAAGCCAAGTCCTAAGCCCGGTCCAAAATCAGCACCGAAACAGACCGCGCCAAAGAAAACGGCTTCGGGAGGCAGAAAGTGATGTTTCGCATTCTGCTGTTCGCGATTCTTTTTTGCGGATTCTGGGGAAACGCCTTGGCGCAAAGTTCCCCGCTCGTGATGCGCCACGCCGACAGTCTCGCGGTGATGCGCAAGGCGGGCTTTTTGCTGCTGAACGGGCACGTTCATTTTACACATGATTCAATCGCGTTCCGCACCGCACGCGCCACGTGGAACAAGCACCTCGACAAAGTCGACTGCGAAGGGAGCTTTCTCTTTACCCATCCCGACGGCTACATCAAAGCAAAATACGGCTCTTACCAGCGCAAAACGGAAATCGCCATCGCCAAGGGCTACGTCGAAGCAAAGGATTCCGCAGGCTCTTACGCGTTCTTTGGGAACAGCCTTGTTTACAACAAAAAGAACAAGTTCTTAAAGCTCTACGACCAGCCGCTTTTACATCAATACCAAAAGCAAAAAAAGGACACGACAAAAATCGATACGACCGCTGTCCGCGCCGAGCTCATCACGTTCAACCAAGAAACGGAATTCGCCGAAGCCTTTAGAAACGTGGTTATTACCCAGGGCGAAATGATCGTCACCTGCGACACGGGCTACCTCGACAAAAAGAACAACTGGGTCGCCCTTAAAGGTTCCCCCAAGTTCACCCTCGAAGGCTACGAGCTCACCGGCGACTCCATTTACCTCACAATCGATGCCGAAAAGCGCACGCTCAAAAGCGCCCTCGTGATTCGCAACGCCAAAGGCAAGCAGCACGAAAAAGGCAAAAAAGGAAAGCCCGACCAGTACACGGAAGCGATCGGCGATACGCTCTACGCGGAATTCAAGAACGATAAAATCAAACGGCTTTACGTGAACCTGAACGCCCGCGGATTCTTCTACGAAGCGGACTTCGCCGATTACAAAAATCAAATGGAAGGCGGTCGTCTGGACCTTTCCTTTAAAAACGGAAAGCTCAAAGGCGCCCTGATTTCGGGCGATGCCCAAAGCACCTATTTCCACGTGATGGAAAAGCAGCGCCAGATCGACGGTCGAAACGAAGCCGCCGGCGACACGATCCGCATCGCCTTCGCCGACGGAAAGGTCAAGCATTTAAAACTCGCCGGAACAAAAACGCTCGCCAGCGGGCGTTACACCGACCTGACAAAGCAAAACATTTTACCCAAAGTCGCCAAGGATTCGAGCGTCAAAAAATTGACCGAAAAATCCCTGAAGAAGCTCGAAAAGCTCGACAAAAGCGCTCCCGCGAAAAAAGAGGATGTCAAATGAAAAACCTCATTCGAACCATTCGCACGGATAAGATTTGCAAAATCTACAACGGCCGTAAAGTGGTAAACGACGTTTCGATCAGCGTTTCCCAGGGAGAAATCGTCGGGCTTCTCGGCCCGAACGGCGCCGGCAAAACGACTTCGTTCTACATGATCGTGGGCATGGTCCGTCCGGACTCCGGCCACATCTTTTTGGACGATGTAGAAATGACCGAAAAGCCGATGTACCGTCGCGCAAGACTCGGCGTCGGCTACCTTCCGCAAGAAGCGTCGATCTTTCGCAAGTTGAGCGTCCAAGACAATATCATGGCGATCCTCGAAACCCAAGGCTACAGCCGCAAGGAACGCAAGGAGCGCTTGGAACAGCTCCTCGAAGAATTCAAAATTACGCACATCCGTAAAACGAAATCGATGAGTTGCTCCGGCGGCGAAAGAAGACGCTTGGAAATCGCCCGCGCCCTCGCCGCAAACCCGGACTTTTTGCTGCTCGACGAACCGTTCGCAGGCATCGACCCGATCGCCGTCGCCGACATTCAAGCGATTATTTCCAGTTTAAAAGACAAGGGCATGGGAATTCTCATCACGGACCACAATGTGCGAGAAACGCTTTCCATCACAGACCGCGCCTACATCATGTACAAAAGCCAGGTTCTGACCGAAGGCACTTCCGACTATCTCGCAAGCAACGAAGAAGCGAAGCGCATCTACCTCGGCGAATCTTTCCGTTTGGACTAACTCAAGGAAGCTCTTATGGATTTAGGAATTCAGTTAAAGCAAGGCATGAAGCTGGAACAGAATCTGTCCCCGCAGATGTTGCAGTCCATCAAAATGCTCCAGATGAACACGATCGAGCTTCAAACGGCAATCACCCAGGAACTCGAAGTAAACCCGCTCCTTGAAGCGGAAGAACCTGTCGACAGCCGCATGGAATCCTTGGACGAACCGGTGCGTGAAAGCTCGGGCGTCGATGGCGACGATAACAGTTACGATCTGATGGAACCCGGCACCGAAAATTCGATCGACTGGAATCAGGCTATGGAAGACGGGTTCCGCAATTCCGAAGCACCGTACAAAGATTTGGGAGGCAGAGATCCCGATGAAGACCTACGCCCGGAACCGACGCGCGGCCTCAGCATGCAGGAACTCTTAAAGAACCAGCTCCGCGAATGGAAACGCCCTCCGCAGATTGTGAAGATCGTAGAATATCTCATCGACAGCGTCGGCGACGACGGATTCCTCGCGCCCGCCGACAAAGACCTTTTACTCGACGAAAACGCCGAAGAGCAAAAAGACCCGGACATTGCCGAAGTCGAAGATGTTCTACAAAACAAAAAAACTTTGGAAGAAGCCTCTTACCCTGTGCAAGAAGCGTTCCACGTTCTGCAATCCTTTACGCCGCCGGGAATCGGCGCCCGTAACTTGCGCGAATGCTTCTTGATCCAAGCCTACCGCATCCCGGACTTTTCCCCTCTCGCCATCCAGATTCTGGAAAAGCATTTTGACGCTTTGAGAGAGCTCCGTTATGCCGCCATCGCCAAAGCCATGGGCATCAGTACGGATGAAGTGCAAAAGGCAGTCCATGAACTCGCCGCTCTTTCGCCGCATCCGGGCACCCAAATCAACAATACGCCGACACAGGCGATTGTTCCCGACATGGAAGTCGTCAAAACAGGCGAAGACAAGTTCAAAGTCGTGATGCGCCACGAGCACATTCCACGCTTGCACATCAACGAAACCTACCGCAAAATTTTACAGGATCCGAACAGGAGCAAAAAAGACAAGGAATACGTGCGCGACAAGCTCAACGCCGCAAATACGTTCATCAAAAGCGTGGACAATCGCCGCAGTACGATCGAACTCGTCATGAACGCCATCTTGAAAAAACAGCACGACTTCTTTGCCAAAGGCCCCGAAAATCTGAAGCCGATGATTCTGCAAGACATCGCCGACGAAATCAAGCGCGACCCGAGCACGGTCAACCGCGTCACGAACGGCAAATACGTCGACACGCCTTACGGCATTTACGAGCTCAAACAGTTCTTCAGCTCGGGCATCATCCAGAGCGACGGCAGCGCCGTCGGTTCGGCAAAGATCCTCGACACCATCAAGGACCTTGTCGCAAGCGAAGACCGCTCAGCCCCGCTTTCCGACCAGGCGATCGCCGACGCCCTCGAAAAACAGGGCATGAAGGTCGCCCGCCGCACGGTCGCCAAATACCGCGAAGAACTGAAAATTTTGCCCGCAAGGCACAGAAAAGCCGTAAAATAAGGGTTCACAAAGGAGCTATTCCAAATTAGAAGCCGAAAAAGAAAAAAATTTTCTCGAAAAGCGTTCTTTTTTGGAAAATAAAGATGTATATCCATTGATGGGAGGACGTTCCAAGTTCTCCAAAAGTTCTTTTCCACCCTTAACTGGAGGTTCGATATGGAAGTTCAAATTGCCGCTCGTCATTGCACTATTTCTGATACACTTCAAGCTACCCTTAAAGATGCAGTGGACGCACTTGGAAAATTCTATCCGAATATTACTTCTGCTTCCATCGTTCTCGACAAGATTAGCGACCTTAGCCGCCATGTGGAAATTTCTCTGAATGTGAAGGGCGCAACCGTGGTTGCCACCGCAGACGAAGAAAACATGGGTAAGGCGATTGACGCCGCTTTCGAACGCGCGAAAGTGCAGCTCAAGAAGGCAAACGAAAAGCAGAGTGCCCACCAGGCTGAGCCGATGGCAGACGTCACCGCAGCAGCACAAAAGTAAAAAGTGGCATACCACTGCTTTGACAACCAAGATATCAAGCGCCGAGCCCTGTGCCCGGTTCTTGATTTTTTTAAACACTTCCAGCATCCGTTGAAGCTCAAGCTTCACACGCCGGAATCTTCTTTAAAAACCAATCTTTCCCATATCGGGATTCACCGCCCGGGCCTTGCGATGTCCGGGTATCTTTCTGTTTATAATCCGGATCAAATCCAGATGATCGGCTCTACGGAATGGAGCTATCTGGAAAGCGTCGGCAGTGACGCCCGTGAATATATTTTTGCCAAGCTTTCGGAATTTCGCTCTCCGATGTGGGTGCTGACCCACAATCTGACGCCGCATCAAGAACTTTTGAACATGTGCGTCAAACAGAACGTTCCGCTGATGACGACGGAACTTTCGACCTTTGACTTTGCAAAAGAAACGCAGCGTTTCCTCGAACAGTATTTTGCGGAATACACTTCCGTTCACGCAAGCCTTGTTGACGTTTACGGCGTAGGCATGCTCTACGTGGGCGACAGCAACGTCGGAAAGTCAGAATGCGTGCTCGATCTCGTGGAACGCGGTCACCGCCTTGTCGCAGACGATTCCGTTCGCATTACGCGCATCGGCGACACGGTCATTGGACGTTCCGAAGCGCTGATCAAGCATCACATGGAAATCCGCGGCATCGGTATTATCGATGTCAAATCCATGTTCGGCATTAAATCCGTGCGCCGTAAAAAGAAGATCGAAGTCGTCATTGAACTGCAGCCGTGGCAGCAGGGCATGACTTACGAACGCACAGGTCTTTCGAACGCCTACGAAGAAATCCTCGGCGTCAAGGTTCCCAAGGTTTTAATTCCCGTTGCACCGGGCAAGAGCCTGACCGTGATTTCCGAAGTCATCGCCATGAACGCGTTGATGAAAATGAACGGCGTGGACGCGGCAAAGGAATTTAATGCTAATTTGTTGAAAGTCATTCAAGACAAGGCGCAGGGCCTTTCCAAGGATGACGGATTCAACGACGTTTTATTCGGTACCACTTATGAATAGCAAGATTTCGATGTACGGCAACAAGAGAATGCTCTTTGGCGTTCTGCTGCTTGCCTTCCTCATCTTCTTGCTCTGGTACTTTTGCCATCCGTTAAGCCCGTATAACGAACGCACGACGTATGTCGCCGCCTTTAGCGACGTCGGCCCGATCGGCAGCGGGAACAACGTCAAGATCGGCGGCCTTCCCAAGGGTCGCATCTTAGGCATGCACAAAACGGATTCCTGCATCTACGTCCAATTCGAAGTCGTTTCCGAAGTCCAGCTTCCCAAGGATTCCAAGTTCACCTTTGCGACCGCAGGATTTCTCGGCAACCGCGAAATTCAAATTGACCGCGGCACATCCGACGAATTCTACACTTCCAAAGACACGATTTTCGAAACCCGCTTCGACAAAGGCTTGAACTCAGCCCGAGCCGATTTGGACATCGCCCTCGCGGAATTCCAAACGACCCTCGAAACCGTAACCGCACTGCTCGACACCATTGAAAAAGGCTCCGACCGCAAAACGCTCGACCGCGTAATTCGCAAAGGAAAGAACCTGGCCGCGACAGCACAAAGCGATATTCAGAGTTGGAAAAGCGAAGCCGAAACGCTCTTTGAAAACCTTTCCGCTTCCGCAGAAAAGCTTCAAAATTCCGTGGACAAAATCAAGACGGATGCGAACACGCTCAAATCCGACGCCACAGAAACCCTTGCAAAGCTCGAAGAATTAAAAACCTCTGCTGAAACCACCAAGGCTCAGCTGCAAAAGGTCCTTGAAAAAATCGACCAGAACGATAATTCCGTCGCCCTCATTTTGCAAAAAGGCGGCGAAGTTTCTAGGCAGCTGGATGCCATCAGCGCAAGCGCCCAGGCTCTCATTTCGGATGTCAAAAAGAACGGCATCCAGTTGAACGTCGATATTTTTTAAATACACCCTCTTTATAAGTTTTTAATTTCCCATAAAAACCTATGTTTAGAACATGGTTTGCTGGATAAAATATGCTTTGACAGTCGCCGCGTTCAGCGGCCTATTTCTTTCTTGCAGTGACAATCTCGATCCAGTTTCCGAAGAGGATTTACTTCCTCCCAAAGAGGTTCCTGCGACTGCCGAAAATTTTACGCGCAGCGCCCCGGTCGTCTTTACCGAAGTGAATCCCAAAAATTTCACGTTCGAAGATGAAGACGGCGACAATTCCGATTGGATTGAACTTTTTAACCCCGCCGATACCGCGGTGAACCTGAAAGGCTATTCGCTTTCGAATTCCGAAAGTGAACCGCACAAGTGGACTTTTGGAAACTCGGTCATTCCGCCGCAGAGTTTTTTGATCGTTTACTTTTCAAAAAAGGACCGTGCCGATTATACAGCGCCTTCGGATTCTACCGATATGCTCGGCAGCGGTGCGTGGAGCTGGAGCGATTCCGAATCCTCCCCTGTTGCAGGGAATAGCATTGCCGAACCTTGGCAGACTTCGAGCTACGTTTCTACCGTGAACGGAAAGCGTTCCATTTCGGGGCAGATGCAGCTGGCGTCCAATGCGGAACTCGGCTGGAGCAGCGCCTGTATTTTCGTCGGCGTGAATTCCGGCTCGACTTCCGATGTGCAAGATTTGAAATCGGCGAATCAGCTTCTGCTGACGGGTTACGTGACAAAGGATGAACCTTTGGAAATTCGCCTGACGCAGCCCGATTACGATGATTGGCTCGGCTGGTCCACAACGATTACCGGCACCGGGGATTCTTCGACGGTGTACAAGATTTCCCTGCCGACGGGAACCTCTTTTCCGGATTTGCAAAACATTTACGGGACGCGTTTCGCCGCGATCAGCAATCATTATAACCGTGTCCAGTTCAAGTTCACCTCGTACATCGCCTGCAACCAGGGGCATTTTCCCCATACGAATTTCAAGCTTCCCCAATCAGGCGGGAACATTTTCCTGTTTGATTCCACAGGCGCCCTGCGCGATTCCATTCTTTACCCGAGCGTTCCCCAAGGGAAAACCTTTGCCTTCGCCGGAAACACTTGGGGCTTTGCAGAGCCGACACCGCTCGGCATCACAAGTGAAGCTTACGCCGTCCAAGCCTCGAACCGCTTTGAACTTCCCGAATCCGGATTTTACACAGACCCGTTTACCGTCTCCCTTGTAACCGATTCTTTGAGCGTTGCCCGCTGCGAACTCGGCGGAAAGCTCCCGACGGAAACAAGCCCCATCGTCACCACGCTCGATATTTCCCAAACCACAGTTCTCCGCTGTGCCACGTTCCGCACAGGCGCCTTGCCGAGCGAAGTCAGCACACGCACCTACATCTTTGAAAGCGCACCGAGCATCGCCACAGCCTTCATCACCGCCGACCCGAATTCCCTCTTTGACCCGGACTCGGGAATTTACGAAGAGGGTCCAAACGCAAGCGCCGAAGAACCGCACTACGGCGCAAATTACTGGCTCGATAAGACCATCCCCGCCGAAATCACCTTCTTTGAACCGGGCGCGAAAACGCCTGCATTCAGTAAAACGGTCGGCTACGAAATCTTCGGTAATTACAGCCGTGCAAACAGCAAAAAATCCTTCGCCCTCAAATTCCGCAAGCGCTACGGAGATTCTAGGCTCGAATACAAGATCTTTCCCGAATTTCCAAACCTCACCGTTTTTAAGGATCTCGTCTTCCGCAACAACGGCGGAAACTTTTACCAGGATTACATCCGAGACCGCCTCGGATCGAGCATCACACAAGGCTTGGGCGTGGATTATCAAAAGGCTCGCCCGTCAATCGTCTACGTCAACGGAGAATACTTTGGCATTCACAACATCCGTGAACGCCTGAACGAAAATTACTTCCTCACGAATTACGGCTACGATGAAAGCGCAATCGACCTGCTCAAAACCGGCAACGAAGTCACCTGCGGCAGCGCTAGCGATTACCTCGTCCTCGAAAGATATATCGAAGCGAACGATCTTAGCGACAGCGCCGTTTACGCCTACGTTCAAAGCCTGATGGACGTGGACAATTACACAAGCTACATCCAAACGGAAATGTTCATCGCGAATCGCGACTGGCCGGGCAACAACCTCAAAAAATGGAAGAGCCATTCGCCCGAAACCAAGTGGAAATGGATGCTCTACGATTTAGACTGGGGATTTGACAACGGCCACGCTGAAGAAAAATACGCTTCCATGAACATTTTCGAGTACACCCTGGATTCCACCGCGAGCAGTTACCCGAACGGCGTCGAATTCACGGTTCCCATCCGGAACCTGTTCAAAAATTCCACTTTCCGCAACCGATTCATCAACCGTTTCGTCGCCCTGACCGCAGCCAAATTCAGCGCCGACACCGTCCTTGCAAAAATGCACAGCATGATGCAAGAAATCCAGGCGGAAATCCCCCGCGATCAGGAGCGTTGGAACCATAACGCCATCTACATGGAAAGCCAGCTTTCCAAAATCGAAAATTTCGCCAAAAACCGCCCCGCTCAAGTCATCGCCGAAATGGAAGACTACTTTGGACTTTCCGACTTCGCCACGGTCACGCTCGACCCGGGAAGCTGCGGCACGATTTCCGTCGACGGCATTCCCCTGCGCCACGCGACCGCTCTCAAGCTCTACCCGAATATTCCGGTAACGCTCACCGCGGAGCCTTCCGCCGGCTGCACGTTCACCGGCTGGAGCGACGGCGAAACTTCTAACGCCAAAACGGTCTTCCCCGCCGACGGAAACGCCTATACCGCTCTCTTCCGCTGAGTGCAAAATGGGAGCCTTGAAACTTTTCTAAAATTGCGTTCAAATGAACAAAGCGACTCTTATCATTGCGGCGAGCATGCTCGCCAGCCGTGTCCTCGGCATTCTCCGTGAAATGCTCCTTGCCCGTGCAGCGGGCGTCACTGCAGAAAAAAATGCTTTGGACTTGGCGTTCCTCATCCCGGATATTTTGAATCACGTGGTGAGCACAGGCTTCCTTTCGATTGTTTTTATCCCGATCTTTTTCGGTTACAAGACAAAGGACGATGAAGAAGGTTCCTGGAAATTCTTCAGCAATGTGCTGAACACGCTCGGACTTGTTTTCCTCGCTTTGATCATTCCGTCCTTCATTTGGATGAAGGAACTGATTACGTTTTTCACTTCCGCAGCCGATCTTCCGGCAGAAATTTTGGAACGCGCCACGTACTTCGGCAGAATCATTTTGCCGGGGCAGCTCTTTATTTTTGCAGGCAGCTTCCTCGTTGCCGTGCAGCATACCCGCAAGCAGTTTACCATTCCTTCGCTGACGGGCGTCATTTACAACCTCGCGATTATCGTCGGCGGTATCATCGGAAGCAATCACGGTCTCGAAGGCTTTGCGTGGGGCGTTCCTATCGGCGCGTTCATCGGATTCTTTGTTTTGCAAATCTTTGGAGCCTACCGCGGCGGGGTGCATTACCACTTCTATTTGGACCCCAAGCACCCCGACATTTTACGGTATGTGAAGATGATGATTCCGATGTCTTTTGGCGTCGGCAGTATGTTCGCATTTGAATTTATCATTCGAAGCTTTGGCGGCATTTTCGGTTCGAGCGGAATTTCCAGTTTGAATTACGCCTACCGTGTCATGTACACGCTCGTTGCGGTCTTTGGATTTTCGGTGGGCGTTTCGAGCTATCCGGATATGGCGCGCCTTGTCAAAGAGAACAAATTCAGTGAGCTGAATAACAAGATCTGGTCGAGCCTTTCGAGAATGTTCTGTATTCTCGTTCCGGCGGTCATCACAATCTGGGCGCTCTCCTTCCCCGCTGTGAGAATCCTTTTTGAACGCGGCGCCTTTGTCCGCGAAACCACGGAATACGTGGCAAAGCTTTTGCACTGGTATTTGCCGGCGAGCCTTGGACTTTGCCTGCAAGCGGTGCTTGTGCGTTCCTTCTATGCCAAAGAAAAGATGTGGACGCCGACCCTCATCAACACGGGCATCTTCCTTTTAACGATTCCGTCTTACCTCTTCTTCGCCGAGGACTTTGGCATTTACGTCGTCCCGATCGTCGGAGCCGCAGGTGCAATCCTCCAGGTTGCAGCGATGGTCTTCCTCTGGGCGCGTCAAACGGGAACGGAAGGCATGGAACATGCCCTTTGGAATATGGGCAGGGCTCTTGCAAGCTTCGCCGCGATGATCGTCGTCGCTATTGCAATCGAGAATATTTCATATGATTTTGTTCGCAATTGTTCGCTCTTTGCCCTGATCATTTACTCAGGACTGATCGGAATCGTCCTTTTCCCCACATGCCTTGGGCTGCAGAAGGCGATCGGGTCCGATGACGCCGGCGATATTTTAAATGAACTTCTCGGAAAAATTCTTCGTAAGTTGCATTTATCAAAAAAATAATTATAGATTGATAACTTGAACCACTAACGAGTTCAAGGAGACAATCTATGGAATTAAAAGGCTCTAAAACCGAAAAGAACCTTTGGACAGCGTTTGCCGGAGAATCTCAGGCACGCAATAAATACACCTATTACGCGTCTAAGGCACGCAAAGACGGCTACGTCCAGATCGCAAACATTTTTGAAGAAACCGCGGGCAATGAAAAGGAGCACGCAAAACTTTGGTTCAAGTATCTGAAGGGTGGTGAAATTCCCGACACCATCACGAACCTGAAGGACGCCGCAGACGGCGAAAACTACGAATGGACCGACATGTACGCTCAGATGGCGAAGGATGCCCGTGAAGAAGGCTTCAACGAAATCGCGAGAAAGTTCGAAATGGTCGGCAAGATCGAAAAGGAACACGAAGAACGCTATCGTAAGTTGCTGAAGAACGTGGAAGAAGGGCTCGTCTTCTCGCGCGACGGCGACACGATTTGGCAGTGCTCCAACTGCGGTCACATCATCATCGGCAAAAAGGCTCCGGCCGTTTGTCCGGTCTGCAACCATCCGCAGAGCTACTTCGAAATCAAGAAGGAAAACTACTAAGGGTTGTTGTCTGATCAACAGCAAAAAAAATCCCCATGCGGACGCATGGGGATTTTTCTTTTCATTCTAAAGTCGAATTACTTCTTGAGCAAATCGCGAATTTCCGTCAAGAGAACTTCTTCCTTGGACGGTGCCGGCGGTGCTGGCGGTTCAGCCGGCTTTGCTTCTTCCTGCTTGCGCATGTTCTGCATAAAGCCGAGGAACTTCTTCATCACGATGAACACGACGAGGGCGACGATAATAAAGTCCAAAACGCCACCGATGAAGTTACCGTAAGGAATCGCAACACCAGATTCCGTCGTGTAGGAAAGAGTCTTCAAACCTTCGGCGGCATCCTTTGTACCCGAAGCTGCTGCGATGATTGCAGTCACGCACGGCATCACGATGTCGTTCACGAAAGAAGTGACAATTTTACCGAAAGCGCCACCGATAATGACACCGATCGCCATGTCGACGATGTTGCCCTTAAATGCAAACGCCTTAAATTCAGCAAGAAGGCCCGAAGCCTTATTTTTAATGCCCATACCTGGACTCCTTTTTTTATTGATATGCTGAATAAGATATAATAATTATTCCAAGTTGGCACGATTACTATCTTTGGCCCATGCTTTGGGTCACACTCGCACTCGGATCTGCCCTTTTTTTAGGGTTCTATGACATTGCAAAGAAAAAGGCGCTCACCGGCAACGCCGTTTTGCCCGTTCTGTTCTTTGTCAGTTTAACCTGTACCGCCGTTCTTTTGCCGGTTTACTTCCTCGGCAAAATTCCATCGCTTGCGCTTTCCGAGCATTTGATGCTCCTCGTCAAAGCGGCGATCGTGACCGCAAGCTGGATTTTTACCTTCAACGCGGTATCCCGTTTACCGCTCAGCCTCACCGCTCCCATTCGCGCGAGCGCGCCGATCTTTACAATCGCGATGGCAGTCGCCATCATGGGAGAACGTCCGAGCCACTTCGAATGGATCGGCATCGGCTTTGCCATGGTAAGCTATTTCCTTGTCAGCATCGCATCTAGAAAGGAAACGGGCCACTTCTTTACGAACATCTGGATTCTTTCGATGTTTTTCGGCACTTTCCTCGGATCGTGCAGCGGCGTGTACGACAAGTTTTTATTGCAAAGGGCAAAGCTTGACCCGCTTGCGATCCAGTTCTACTTCAACATTTACATGGCATGCATCCAGGCGTTCAGCATTCTGCTTCTTCGCTTTTTGCAGCGCAACAAGCCGGACCGTAAACGCTTTGAATTCCGTTGGATCATTTTGGCTGTAGGCGTTCTGCTCGTCATCGCGGACCGTTTCTACTTCCTCGCCGTCCACGAACCGGACGCCCTGATTTCCGTCGTCACGGTCATCCGCCGTTCGAACGTGCTGATCAGTTTCGCCGGTGGGCTGATTTTCTTTAAGGAAAAGCGTACCAAGCTCAAATACGTCGCCATGGCGGGTATTCTGATCGGGCTTTTCTTCTTCGGCTTAAAATAAACGGTTCAAGAATTTCTGCGCATCTTCGCAGACCACAACGTCCTTGTCGAAAAGGCGTTGCAAACGTTCAATCGAATTGTCCTTCTTAGGCTCAAAAACGACGACGTTTCGAATGCGATTCCGATGTTTCAAAAGAAACGGGAAGCTGTTTCCGTCGGTCTGCGGAAATCCGTAACCGATCACGTAAATTTCATCTGCTCTCGAAAGGTAATAATCCGCCTTCGCCCAAATCACGTTAAAAAGGCTTCCCCGCAAAAAGGAATCCTTCGCGTGCGCCATCGGAATAAAGATCGGATTGTCTTTCTGGTACATCGGAAAACTGCGGTCGCCAGGTTCTACACGGCAAACGCTTTTCAAATCAAAATCTTCGCCCGCCCCTTTGACCGGATACCAGTTGAGCGACCCGTGCAATTTTAAAAGGTCAATCGTCCGCGAACGGGAGCCGCATTCCGCAGAACGGTCCGCGCGCTCGATGTTCACCCCGTAATCCACGGCAGTCGAAGCGCAAAGCTCCGGATCCTGCAGCACCTGGTCTTCAATCAGCGTATCGTAATTGAAAGAGAGAATCAGATTATCCCGCATGGAATTGGCACGGTCATTTGCCACCGCATTCAAAAAATGCGAAAGGTTCCGGGAAGCCTCCGCCGAAAGCGGCACCGAGCGGTGCATCGAAAGCGCAATGAACCGGAGCAACTCAAAACGGAGCGTCGCATTGTGCAAACGCTCTTCTTCGCTCGAAAAAATCTGCGCCGCGAGAATGTTCGTCGCGACCGATTCAATCTTTAAATATTCCGATTCACCACGGCAAAGTTCCCGCAGCCAATAGCAATAATTCCGGAGCGTCATGCACTCCGGATAAATCCCGTCGGGGATGCGGCCGTTCAAATCCTTGAGCGTCGGCATCTCGGGGCAATAGGACTTACTAAAGCCCGAGCCGACGAGAAAAACGCGACGGTAGTGATCTGAAGAAATCAGGAATTGCCTCTCTGCGACATGCGCTGTTGCTGGGCGTAAAGGCGAGCCATTTCCATGCGGTTTTCTTCGCGTTCACGCTTCTTCGTTTCGGACTTGCAGCTCACGCACTTGGTTGCCGTCGGCACCGCTTCAAGGCGAGCCTTCGGAATCAACTTCTTGCAGACCTTGCAAATGCCGAACGTACCGTCTTCGATGCGCTGAAGGGCTTCTTCCAAGTACACGAGGTACTTGCCATCGCGAGCGGCCAAGTCAAAGTTCGTTTCGAGGGAATTGTAGTCGGAAGCGACGTCTGCCATGTGAGTGGCATAACCGGCCGTTTCACCGCCCTGATCACGCTGCCCCTGGAACGTTTCGTTGTTCGCGACGTCGCTTTGAGCAGCGACCAATTGACGGCGGCGTTCTTGCAAAAGGGCCTTGAAGTAATCCAAATCCTTCTGACTCATTTTTTCTTGCTTCTTTTCTGCCATCTTAACCATTCCTCTCTTGGACTACTCCCTGGATTGAGAGTACCATTGCCCGCATAAACTATTCTTTTTTTTAGAAAAAAGACAACCTTTTGTAAAAAAAAGATTGCCCTAAATAACTAAAAACTGAAATCGGCGCCCCAAAGGAGTTCTATCGACACATTCGGAGCGATTTCAATCAGTTCGCGGTGATGGTTCAACACGTCGGGCGCGGAACTCATCGGCTCAAGCGCAATGCTTTCGCGATCAGGCGGGGTGTAAATTTGAATCCCGCGCCACAGATCCTTGCCCGTTTTTTGCCAGACGTCAATCTGATTTCCCGTTTCCGGATCCTTCAGAATGACCGAAGCCCGGTCCGAACTTTCGGCATCAAAGGCGAAGTAATCGTTGATGAAAGTTTCCGCAATCGGAGTGTTTCCTGTGAAACGCGTTTCTGCTTCGAGTTCCCCTGTCGGGATATCCGCGGAATCGAGCAGCGCCTTGTGAGAAGCCGGCATCGAAAGCGTCAAAGCGTTCACTTTTTTGCCAAGCATAAAGTACGGGTGGAATCCCTGCGCATAAGGAAGCGTTTCGTGATACGTGTTCGTCACGATCGATTTCACGGTAAAGGATTTTCCGTTGAACGTGTAGACATTTGTTACTTTGTATGTAAACGGATAAGCGTTTGCGTCACCGTAAAAGTCTCGCGTAAGAGTGAGCACGGCTTCTTTTTCGTTGGACGCAAAGGATTCAAGCTTCCACGGGAGAACGTGCAAAAAGCCGTGCAGCGCATGCGGAGCCCAGCTTACATTGTTCACTAGCTTGTAATCCTTTCCCTTCCAATGCCACTTGGCGTTTGCCGTGCGGCCCGGCCACGGAGAAAGGCAAACGCCCGCGTTCGTATCCGCCTGAATTTTGCGGAAGGTTTCCGCGTCGCGGTAACCGTAAAGCAGATCCATCTTCTTGCCGTTCACTGGAACGCGCCAAGCATTTAAGCCTGCGCCCCAGCCGGCAAGAATTTCCAGTTCGCAGTCGTCCGCATGGATCACGTAACGGTCCACAGTTCCGAGCGGTTTCGATTCCAAAGAAAAGTTCATTTCAAATTCTCCAGTGATTGCTTTTGGCAATTTTTCAAAATGAAAAGTAAAAATAAAAGCTCCGCAAAAATTTGACGGAGCAGAACTTTTTATATTAAAAGGCAAATGAGTACACGCTATAAAATCACAAATGTCCGTTGCGAACAACCCGGTGACGGATTCGACATGCTTCTGTTGGTAGGCGAAGTGACCTATGAAACCGATAACGGCGAAACCTTTGTGCTTTCGCTTTCGGAATGCGATGGCATGCCCACGATCTATAAAACAAGCAAGAGTATTTTCGGGAACCTGATCACGCAGGATTATTCCGAAGAAGTCGATGATTTTATCGTTTACACTAGCCGCGATTACGACAGGTTCTTAAAGAACACTGCCAACCCCTTGTTCCAGGCGATGCACTACCTGATTTACATCGTTCAGGCAGACTGGGCGGAATCCAAAAAATTTATTGAAGAAACCCGGGGAAAATTCGTCGATGAATTGACGATCCCCGAAATTCGGACAAAGCTTTAGGCTTCGGTCTTCTCGGCGTCCGGTTTTTCGCTTTCGTCTTCGATTTCCTGCTCCGCTTCCACGTTGCGCATCATCGCAATGCGGGTAATCACAGCCACAGCTGCGGCAAAAACAGTCACGATAGCGCCGACAACAATTCCCTTCTTCATGAAAAACTCCTTATTTTTGATTCTAAAATAATATTAAAATCCTTTTATCGGTGATTTTTCTTTAAAAACAAAAGGTCTACGGCATAAAACTACGCCGTAGACGTTAATCATTGCTCCAGTTTCCTGGATTAAAACCCTTCCTTCATTCAATATAACGGCAGTTTTCAAAAATCGGATCCAAAATTCTCGCGGGCGAATGTCCAACTTAGAACATTCAAACCTATAATTTGGTAATTTATCTAAAAAGGAGTTTTTATGAGAAAGGATTTTGGCAAAAAGGCAATCATCACACCGCTTCCCGTTCTGATTATCGCAACTTACAACGAAGATGGCAGTGCAAACGCCATGAATGCGGCCTGGGGCGGCCAACGGGAAGACGACCAGATCACGATTTGCCTCGGAACAAGCCACAAGACCGTGGAAAATCTGAAAAAACGCAAAGCTTTTACCGTGAGCTTCGGCACTCGCCAAACCGCAGTCGTCTCTGACTTCTTCGGTATCGTCAGCGGCAAAAAGCTGCCGAACAAGGTGGAAAAATCCGGACTGCACGTTTTGAAAAGTGCAAACGTGGACGCTCCGATGTTCGAAGAATATCCGCTGACCCTCGAATGTTCCCTGCTCGAAATGAGCCCGGATTGCGACGGCAGCACCTATATCGTCGGACAGGTTGAAAACGTGAGCGCCGACGAAAGCGTCCTCGGGGAAGACGGAAAGGTGGATCTCGGCAAAGTGCAGCCGATCTCTTACGATTCCGTCGCCAAGGCTTACCGCGTCCTCGGTGAAAAAGTCGGCAAGGCGTTCAGCGACGGAAAGCAGCTGCTTTAATCAGGCGCTAATCTTCATCTTTGATACAGCGGATGGAACGGAAATTATTTTTGTCGTGATTTCCCGTATCCGCTGAATAAGTGTCTACATAGAAAATCGATACGGTATGCTCGTCTTCGTATTGACCCTTATCCGGGAAAGCCCAGAACGCGCCATATGGCATGTTATTTCCTAAAGGAATCGGATATACGGAAAAGCCGAGCGTATCCGTTCCCACGGTATGCCACCCGCTCATTCCACCTATTTTGCCGTAGTCAGAACCGATAATTCGCAAATAGTTCCCAGGAGTCGTCCAGGCAAGAGGCTGTAGCGCATACACCGATTCGAGCAAAGTTTCCCACTCCGATTGACCTGGAATGTGCCAGCCGAAATCGCAAGCGCCACGGACCCTTCTTCCCGTCAAATCACAAGTTTTCCCATATCCACAGTCCACGGGATTTTTCTTATCGTTGGCTAGTGCAATGGAATCGATGGCGGCCACCCAGTAGTAACCACGACCCGTGACTTCACAGCCTGCATCGCCATCCGCATAATACGAGTAGATTTCATCATTGCAAAGACTTTTTCCATATTTCACATAGGCTTCGTCTGCATAATTCAGATTTTCGGCAAGCCAAGTCTGGTTTCCGATTTTGACCGTATAATATACCTGCCCATCACGGCTATCCTTCATCGTTCCGTATTGAATATTCGGATTCAAACGGGCGCTCTTCGGAACCTCATTCGCTTTGCGTGTTACATCGGCGACGCTGACCCATCCATAACTCGGTGTGCAGTAATAACGTAACGACGGGTTCAGTTTCCCATTCGTCATGGTTCCCACTTCCGATGCAGTACAAGGCTTACCATCCGTATTGATTTCAGCCGTGGTCGCTAAGCGGTACCCAGTCGTATCGCATATATAATATGTCGTATCTCGCATCGCGAGCGTACGCCATTTTGCCGACGTACAAATTCCATAGAGGGAGTCGTAATGATTGACCCTTCTCCACAGACGATTACTGAGGCAGATATAGCTTGTATCGTTGACAGTCGAAATTTCATCCACATTTTTTTCTGAGCATTCACCGCGATCAATTTGTTTTTCACTGGCAACACGCCAAAGGGTATCTATGCAGATGTAGGTGATTTCTTCAAATGTCTGAAGTTCGTTCCAACGTTTTGACGAACACTTGGGCAGCATATCGTTGGCATCGGGTTCTTCCCATCTGTAGATGGGGGCAATCGTACCGATTGCATGACAGGAATAGGTTTCACCCAGATAGGTTTTCATTTCTCGGAGATTATTTTCGCTACACTTTCCCAACACTTCGTAAACTTTTGCTTCACGCCACTGCAAAGTTAAAGAATCACAAATATATGCCGTGTCGCTTAAAATACGGACAGAATCGAACATCAAAGCTTTGCATTCCCCAAATTCAAAATTGAGGGATTCTTCGGCAGTCGATTTTTCCCACGCCGAATTTTTACAGGTATAATGTTCGTTTTTCCATACGCCGACAGAATCTTCCTTGGAATCGTCGCAAGTACCGAGCGTTCCCACTAGAGTATTCTTATCGTTCAAGCATCGTACATAAATTTCTGCACGATATGCGTAAAGTTCCGGAGAATGCCAATCTGCATCGTCATAATCAAAGCGGATTGCGGTAGCATAGCCGTCCCAATCCATATCGCCATCGACCCAGAATGCAGTATACTGACCTTCCAAGGCATAATACCCATTATAAAATCCGGTCGGCTTCACCGAAAATCCAATCAGATTTCCGCCATTTCCGCTGGTTCCATCTTCATCCGATTCCCATCCGGATGTGGTCTTGAGCACCCAACCGGCCGAATCCTCGTGAGCTTCTTCCAAAAGCGAAAAAAGTTCTTGCCATTCCGATAAAGTGGGCAAGTGCCAACCATCGGGGCATGCGGTCTTTGCCTCTCCCAAAGAATAAAGGACCCCATAATTTTTAGAGGTGCCATAATCCGTGCTATTTTTTGAACCTTCCAGCTTGTAGTTCAGGTTTTCCGCCATCCAGGTGTAATCGCCCACGGTGACAGTGGAATATTTTTGACCGTCTCTTTTGTCTGTAAATGAACCCGAACTGATTTCTACTTTAGATTCATTTCCATCTGAATCGATATAAGAGAGATCCGAAGGATCGCCCGATGTAGAATTTCCGCAAGCAGAAATAAAGAATGCCGCCGAAAACAGAAGAAACACCACCGTAGCGGTTTGAAATTTTTCCATAAATACCCCTTTCTAAACCTTTTTACAAAGATAATTTAAAATAGATCCAAGGAACTGTCGAGATAGATTTCTTCCCGGACCTTGAGCTGATATTCCGGACGGGTCATGTAATAAAGCAAAAATTCTAAAATCAAGGCGCTGCCAAGGCTCCGTCCTTCGATTTTAAAATGGGAAAATCCGTTTGGAGCGTAGATATTCTGAATATCCTGTATCCCGATAAATCCTGGATTTTTCATAGCATCGGAAAAACGGTAACCTTTTGATGCTGTGGGGGAGACACAGACGTGGTCATCGCAATCTTCGCCAAGGCTCTTTCGACTCACGTTTTCATAACAGCGTTTGCGATCGTAGCAGCCAAACCAACAACATTCATTGCACAGGAATTCTACTTTATTTTTCTGCTCGGGCGCAAGAGCAAATAATTTTTCAAACTGCTTATTCAGTCTAAAGTCGGGAACCACGTAGCGAAAATCGCTCCGGTCCAGTTCCGCCTTGAACAATTCAAAGTCCGTCAGCACCTTGGTGGTCGAAGACACAAAATAGAAACTGGGGTAGTTTTTCCGAATGTAGTCCAACAGCAAGTCGGAATGGACAATGACACCCGAATCGCCTTTGAAGCGTTCACCAAAAAGTTTGCAAAGGGCGTTACATTTTTTATCGCAAAGATGTTCTTCGCAAAGAAGAGAATTGCTGAAGGTAAGACGTGCAGAAACACCGTACTTTTTTAAAAGTTCCGCCACTTTTTCAGGAGACTCGTCCCCAAAACCGACACGACCTCCACCCCAGATACAATCTTTAGGCGCTCCATAGATGGAACCGATTTCGCACCAGTCATAAAAATATTCCCGATGTTCCCGGAACAAAGGCAAAAAGGCCTTGTAAAGTTCATAGAATTCAAATAGTCCAGGAAGATGGTAAAAAATCATAACTTACTAGCAACCTTTTTCATTTCTAATCACGAAAACGGGAAAGATACAAAGCATGAAATATTATAGGAAGTTTTTAACTCCAGAATTCTACGCAACATAAAAAAAACGGCTCCCGCGGGGGAGTCGTTTTTTAGTTAGGGTTTGGGATGAAACATTATTTGATCGTCAATTTGTGCTGGGCGGCGCTCTGCTTTCTGGTGAACTTGAAAGTAAGAATGCCGTTTTCGAGGAACGCCTCGGCGGATTCCGGATTAATTTCATCAGCAAGCTTGAAAGAACGTTCATAATGCATTTCTGCAGAAGCGCTCTTACGGGTCGCCTTGATGCTCAAGGAATCACCTTCCACATGCACATCGATATCGCTCTTTTTTACACCGGGCAATTCGACTTCGAGCGTGTAAATACCGCCTTTTTCCGAAACGGTTGCACGCGGAGTGCAACTGGAGCAAGCCTTGACATCGTCATTCAACGTGTCGAACAGATCGCTAAATCCAAAAACCGGAAGTAATTCATTTGTATACATAGTGTATCTCCTTTTTTTGAATTTTACCGAAACGAAAATTCCGAAAAGCCTAAAGTGAAAAATTTATTTGATGACGAGCTTGTGCGGAGCCGCCGAAGCCTTCTTGGAAAGCTTAATCGAAAGCAAGCCGTTTTCGAAAGTCACATCGGCAGCTTCCGTATCGAGATCCTGGGAAAGCTTGAACGAACGTTCGAACTTCATATCGGCAGTCGCGGACTTACGGGAAGCCTTGATGGTGAGCATGAAGTTTTCGAGGTTCAGATCGATGTCTTCTTTCTTGACACCCGGAAGATCGACTTCGAGAGTATACTGGCCGTTATTTTCGGCGACAGCGGCACGCGGCATGCAGGAGCCACAAGCCTTACCTTCATTTTCGAACGCATCAAAGAACTTGTCGAGTCCAAAGAAGTGAGTCGGAATCATTTGAGTGTTGTACATGGTGTTATCTCCTATTTGTTAAACTTTTTTCGTTTTTCACTCATGCTTATTGCAAAAGCCGTGCCAAAGTTCCGGATTTGGAAAATTTTTTGAATTTTGGCAAAAGAGGAGTGGGGGAGTATTTCAAATCCGAACGAAGAGTTTTAAAACGAAATTTCCCGCTGATTTATTTTGAAGCAATCCCCAACCTGTCATTGCGAGGAACGAAGCAATCTGATCGCCACGACTCTTCGAGTCTCGCGATGACATTTCTCAACCTGTCATTGCGAGGAACAAAGCAATCCATCACGAAGGAAAATTTTCTAATTATGATTTCAGCAGTCTATGACGATCCGCGCAAAAATTCTACAAACCGTCCTGTACACAGTCCTAAAAGTTTCGGGCTGGAAAAAGCAGGTGCTCTGGGAAAACTTGGAGCATGTCCGTCCGGGAATGTCGAACGTTCAAAAAAAAGCGTTCTATCAAAAGCTTTTAAAGAATATTACCCGGGATGCTGCGGATTTCATCACCAAGAGCCGTATCTATTCCAAAGAAGATCCGCGTTTTGAAATCGACCCGGCGAGCCTTCCTATCCTCGAAAAGATGAAAAAGGGCGGGCTGATGCTCACAGCTCACTTCGGAAATTACGAGATCATCGGACCGTGGCTTGTGCGGATGGGCATTCCACTTGTCGCAAGTTATGCACATTTGCACCCCAAAATTCTCGATAATTGGGTCTATTCACATATACGGTCTGTGGATAGACATAGTTATTCACTTTTTATAAACAATCCTAGAGACATTATCAAGACCCTGGATGTGGATAACTTATTC
>JAILDK010000122.1 GCA_024689485.1 Fibrobacter sp. | reverse complement strand
CACACGCACAAGCTCTTTGGACCTTTCGCGTACCACGAATACATCGGAATTCGCAAAGGCATCTTGAAGCGCCATGCGGACCGCATCCGCTTTGCAAAAGACTTGGAGCAGATTGCCCCGAACATTTACCTTGTGAGCCACAACGCGTTCGTTATCAGTCCGGAAGAACGGGCAAGTATTGCGAGTTCTACCGGTCTTTCGGTCAAAGAAAACGGCAAATACCGCTACGACAGTTTTGACCACGAACAGAGCCTTGTTTTTGATACGCCGCAAGGACTTTTTGTGATGAACAGTTGCTGTCATGCAGGCGCAGACAACATTGTAAAAGAAATCGAAGCGACCTTCCCCGAGAAAAAGATTTACGCTCTGCTCGGAGGCTTTCACTTGTACCGCTATTCCGATGAACGCGTGCGCGCCTTTGCGGAACGCTTAAAAGCGTTAAATGTTCAGCACATTTACACCGGACACTGCACCGGAAACCGCGCCTATGAAATTCTGCACGAAGTCCTGGGCGAAAAGGCGGAGCAGATGTTCACCGGGATGGAGATTAGGGTTTAACCCTGATACGTCCAACCGCAATCGTTGTGATAGATCATCTGGCGGGTCATTCCCCCATCGATGCAGATATTTTCACCGGTGATGAATCCCGCTTTTTCGCTCGCCAGGAAAAGCACCATGTTGGAAATATCTAGCGGATTTCCGACGCGGCCCGCTGGCTGCTGAACGGCATCGGCGCCTTCGTAGATTTTAAAATCCGTATCGATCCAGCCCGGAGAAATGGAATTCACCCGCACCTTCCCCGCAAAGCTCACCGCTAACGCGTGAGTCAAAGCGGCGATTCCGCCTTTTGCGGCGGTATAACTTTCCGTCTGCGGCTGGCTCATCCGATCACGGCTCGAAGAGATATTCACAATCGAAGCTCCCGGCGCAAAGTAAGGCGCAAAAAGCTTTGCCAAATAAAACGGCGCCGTCACGCCGACCGCAAGCGCATAGCTGAAATCTTCATAACTGCAATCGTCAATTCCCTTCATCAGCGGGAGCGCATTGTTCACCAGCACATCCACATGCCCGAACTTTTGAATGACGAATTCGGCAAACTTTTCAAGGACATCCTTTTTCGAAAGGTCCCCGACAAAGCTGGGATTTTCTCGAATGTCGATATACGCGACCTGCGCGCCTTCCTTTTCAAATTCACTTACGATGGTCGCTCCGATTCCATGAGCGCCACCGGTCACCACGACGATTTTATTTTCGAATGATTTCATAGGGTAAATATAGCCCTCTTTTCTTTTCAAGGTTATATTTGATCATAGATAAAGATTTTCAGGAGGATTTCGTGAGCAAAAAAAGTCTTCTTTTCCTGTTATTATTTTGCTTTTTGGCAGCCTGTAGCAGCGAATCTTCCAATTCCAGTCCGTCCGAAAACGAAAATTCATCTTCCTCTGAAACGGAAGATGTAGAAGTCATCATCGACGGAATGATCCACTTGACGAGTGGAACGACCTCAATCGGTTCCGACGACGCAGAATTCAAGGCGAACGAACGCCCGGCCATGCAAGTCAAAATCGAATACGACTTTTACATGGGAAAAAGCGAAGTCACGTGCGGAGAATACTCTGCCATCGCTAAAAAAACAGACATCAAAACATTCGGGAACTGCGAAAACGATTCCCTGCCGATTACAGATCTCACCTACTATGATGCAGTCCTTTTCGCCAACGCCAAAAGCAAAGTACAAGGATACGACACTGTTTACTCCTATACAAAAGCCATTTTTGATAGCGAAGACCATTGCACAAATCTTGAAGGGATCCATTTTCACACCGATGTAAACGGATTCCGCTTGCCAACCGAAGCGGAATGGGTCTATGCGGCAACAAAAAACTGGGACATTCAAAAAGCTTGGTACAGCGACAATTCGGACTTTAAGCTTCACTCCGTCTGCCGATTTTCTTCCGACAGTACCCATAACGATTCTACCGAATTCTGCGACATGGCAGGCAATGCCATGGAATGGGTCAACGATTGGCTTGGCGCATTCCGTGACACGACTGTTTCCAATTACGCAGGAGCCCCGAATAGCGGAGACTTGGACGAAAGGGTTGTCAAAGGAGGCTATTATTCTTCGTCTAAAGCAGAGCTGAATCCCTATAGCCGAGGAGATGTTTACACGGTCACGTCTTCCACCCGCGCTGAATACGTCGGATTTCGCCTTGCTTTTGGCAGCATTTCAAATCCCCTCTGGATGGCCGACGACGGATCTTCTGTCACAAGCGTGATTACCCCTCTCGCGAATACAGAAACGATTAAAAATTTGATCGGAACCTACAAGGCAAAACTGGTTTTTCGAAACGATCTAACAGGAGACATTTCCTTGTTAGACTACAAGAACGGTTCGCTTTCCGTTCAAAATATTTCTTCTGGCATCCAAGCTTTCCATCCCGAAATTTCACCTGATGGAAATTGGGTCGCCTACTGCACTGGACTCGAAGGGATCTCCGGAAAATCCAAACTATATGTACAAAGCTTAGAATCCTCCCAAGCGATTTTACTGGACGTGGAAAGCGCAGCGATTCCCCGTTGGAGAGTCCTGGAAAGCGGAGATACGGTCATTGTTTACGTCACCGATGCGGGCAACAATAAGGAAGACGCCACATTTCAAAAGAATTCCACATGGCAAGTTCCTTTTACTAATGGGAACTTTGGAACGCCGGAAAAGATTTTTACAGGAGCCTATCACGGAGGTATCAGCGAAGACCGAAATTTGGCCGTGAGCGGATCTCGCGTTTTAAGAGCCCGCATCCAGGGGAAAGATACGATTTGGTACGCGGGCGAACAGGCGTGCAATGTTTCCATGGTGATGGACGGAAGCAAGCGGACATCTTTCCTTGACTTTGGCGGAGAAACCGGGAAAAAGTTTGTGGGAAGTTCCTATTCCACACACCAGCGAATCTTAATTGCCGACAGCACGGGAAAACTTTTGCAAAGTGTCAAAGCCCCTTCGGGATATACATTTGACCACAGCGAATGGGCGACCGACGGAAAGAATTCCCTGATTATCACGACTTTGACCAACGACAACGGTGCACACACAAAGATCGCCCTGGTAAACCTTCAAGACAGCTCCGTTACAGAAATCATGGAAGGCGAAGAACTTTGGCATCCAAACCTTTGGATCCAAAAAGTCAAAATTATAAAGCAGGATACCCTCTCCCAAGACACAACCGCATCGGACACAACCGCATCGGACACCGTCATTTCTGAAATTCCTTTCGAGCTCGATCCGGATAGCGCAGGAATTTATTACAACACAAGTGGAGCTTATTCAAGAGCAGCAGCCTTCCGATATAAAATGGAAATTCTGTGGCAGTACAAAGATTCTGCAAACGTTGTCGTTCTGGGCTCATCTCATACCTACCTCGGAGTGAACCCACTCATTTTCAAGGATCCTTATTTCGCAGTCAATTTAGCCATTGGCGGCGCAACGATTCAAAGCAATTCTTCCTTGTTTCTCAATTACATTTTACCCCATTACAAAAATTTGAAATACGTGATCCTATCCATCGATATCGACCGAGGATCCATAGAAGGTGTTGGCAACAACAATCTTTTCCATGAAGCGTACAAATCCTACCCGGGCTATGTTTACGACCAAAACCACAATTACTGGAAAGATGGATACCCCGAAGGTCTATCTGAAGCCACCTACGATTCTCCAGGTCCGGCTTCAACAGCTAAATCACACCGAGCAACAAGAGGCTTTTTCTCAGAAAGCGCAAAAGGATGGGGCAATCCTTATATTGCAAACGATTCTAATTGGCTTGACACCTATTACGATCGCTACCAAACAAATCTGCAGACACTCAAAAACTTCATTCAGACATGTAACGAAAACAGCATCCATATTATCGGAATCATCACCCCCCAAAATCCGAAATATGCAAATACCGGAGCTTTTGGACGAAGCGGACTCCGTAGAAGCGAAGCTCCTGCACTGATTCAGGAAATCGCCGACTTGAGCAAGGACTATCCTTATTTTACGCTTTTGGACGAAAACAAGATGGGCGCGCACGATTACACAGACGACATGGCCAAGGACACAGACCATCTGTCAGAAGCCGGTGCCGCACAGCTCACAAATCGCCTGGATTCTTTACTCCGAACCCTGGAATAGGAAATTTCGAAGAACTTTCAAAACTACTGCACAAAAGTACACGAAAGTATGTATATTTAATGCGTATGATTGAAAGATTGCATGGAATTCTTGTGGAACGTCACCCGACTTTAGCCGTCGTCGAATGCGGCGGTGTGGGTTACGGGGTTCAAATCTCTGCCCGCACAGGGGAACGCTTGCCCACCGAAGGTTCAGAAATTACCCTGCTCACGCATCTCGTGGTCCGCGAAGACGCCATGGAGCTTTTCGGCTTTGCCGATGCGCAGGAAAAAGAGCTTTTCTTGAGCATGATTACGGTAAACGGCGTCGGTCCGAAGACCGCCCAACGCATTCTTTCGAGCGTTTCCCCGGGAGACTTCCTTTCGATCATCGCCCGTGGCGATAAAGCGGCTCTCGGCAAAATCAAAGGCGTCGGTAAAAAGACCGCCGAAATGTTCGTTTTGACCTTGAAAGACAAGGCGATGGCGCTTTCCGCAGTGGAAGGCGGCGAACAGACAGCTCTCCTCGCCCCGAACCAGAGCGAAGCGATCCAGGCTCTGCACACGCTTGGCGTCAAGGAACCTGCGGCTTCCAAGGCTGTCGAAAAGGCGGTCGAAGTTCTCGGCACAGATGCCGACGTCACAAAGCTCATCCCCGAAGCGCTCAAACACGTTTAAGCTTGTAAAGGAACTCCATGTCGGAACGAATCATTTCTCCTGAGCAAGAAAACTTCGAAGAGGCGGAACTCGAACGTAGCCTGCGCCCGGAATCCCTCGCGGACTTTACCGGCGAAGACCACATCAAGGAAAGTTTGCAGATTTCGATCGAAGCGGCCAAGCGCCGTGGCGAAGCTCTGGACCACTGCCTTTTCGCAGGTCCTCCGGGCCTTGGCAAAACGACCCTCGCCGGCATTATCGCCAAGGAAATGGGCGTCGGCATTCACATCACAAGCGGTCCCGTTTTGGAAAAGGCGAGCGATCTCGCCGGTCTTCTCACGAGCCTTGGCGAAAACGACATCCTTTTTATCGATGAAATTCACCGCTTGGGCCGTGTCATCGAAGAATATCTCTACCCTGCGATGGAAGATTTCCGTTTGGACATTATGCTCGATTCCGGTCCTGCAGCAAGAACGGTAAACCTTCCGCTGAAGCATTTTACGCTCGTCGGCGCCACGACCCGCACAGGTCTTCTCACCGGTCCGCTCCGTGACCGCTTCGGTCTGCACTACCGCCTGGACCTTTACCCGGCAAAGGATCTGCAAAAAATTCTTGTCCGCAGCGCAAAGATTTTGAACGTCGGCATTACCGATGAAGCGGCCAAGATTTTAAGTTCCAAATGCAGAGGCACGCCGCGTATTGCGAACCGTGTTCTGCGCCGCGCCCGCGACGTAGCAGAAGTCCGCGGAGAAGGTGTCATCGACAAGGAAGTCGCCGAACGAACCTTGAAAATGCTCGGCATCGACGAACGCGGCCTCGATCCAATGGACAGAAAGATCCTTTCGACGCTTGCGACGCACTTCGCCGGCGGTCCCGTGGGACTCGGTACAATCGGAGCCTCTCTCGGCGAAGAGCCGGACACGCTAGAAGAAGTCTACGAGCCTTATCTGATCCAGCAAGGTCTGCTTTCCCGGACGCCGCGCGGTCGCATTCTGACGCCGACAGCCTACCAAGCATTGCACCTGCCCATTCCCAAAGGATCTCAGGCAGAGCTCGAGTTATAAACAAAAATGTTTCACAGACAAATATGTTTATAAAATCAATCGGATCGCATTATTAAATCGCTTACAATCGCTAAAAATAGGCGTTGATTTACTAAATTGTGCAGCAACGTCTATGAGGTACTTTTATGCTTTTTAACTTGGACATGATCAAGGAACGTTACGCTCGAATCCCAGAACGTGTGGAAAAGGCGCGTAAGCTGCTCGGTCGCCCGCTGACTTTGGCAGAAAAAATCCTTTACTCTCACCTGATTGATGGTGCAGAAAACCAGGTCTACGAACGTGGAGCTTCCTTTGCAGAATTCCACCCGGACCGCGTCGCCATGCAGGACGCAACGGCCCAGATGGCTTTGCTCCAGTTTACGACTGCAGGCAAGTCCAAGGTTGCCCTCCCTTCTTCCGTCCACTGCGACCACTTGATTACCGCAAAGAACGGTAAGGAAGAAGACCTCCCGAAGGCTCTCGAAGAAAACAAGGAAGTTTACGGATTCCTCAGCTCGGTCGCCGCCAAGTACGGCATTGACTTCTGGAAACCGGGTGCCGGTATCATTCACCAGGTCGTTCTCGAAAACTATGCCTTCCCGGGCGGCATGATGATCGGTACGGACTCCCACACGGTGAACGCTGGCGGTCTCGGCATGCTCGCGATCGGTGTCGGCGGTGCGGACGCTGTGGACGCGATGGTCGGTCTTCCGTGGGAACTCAAGTATCCGAAGCTCATCGGTATCCATTTGAAGGGCAAGCTCACCGGCTTTGCAAGCCCGAAGGATGTCATTTTGAAGGTCGCTCGCCTGCTCACGGTGAAGGGCGGCACGAACGCCATTTGCGAATACTTCGGCGAAGGCGCTCGCGAACTCTCCGCAACCGGTAAGGCAAGCATTGCGAACATGGGTGCCGAAGTCGGCGCCACCTGCAGCACGTTCAGCTACGACGCCACGATGGAACGCTATCTCCGCGCCACGGGCCGTGAAGCCGTTGCAGACGAAGCAAACAAGATTGCGGACTACCTCCGCGCAGACCCGGAAGTCGAAGCCGAACCGGAAAAGTACTTCGACAAGGTCATCGAAATCGACCTTTCCACGCTGAAGCCGTATTACAACGGCCCGTTCAGCCCGGACCGCGGATTCCCGATCAGCGAAATGCAGGAATCCCTCAAGGAATTCGATTCGACGCACGTTGTGAGCGCCGCTCTCATCGGTAGCTGCACGAACTCGAGCTACGAAGATCTTTCCCAGGTCGCTTCCCTCATCAAGCAGGCTTTGGAAAAGGGTCTTTCTCCGAAGGCTCCGCTCATTATCAACCCGGGTTCCGAACAGGTTCGCTACACCGCCGAACGCGACGGTTTCATCGACCTCTTCAAGCAGTTCGGTGCAACGATCATGACGAACGCTTGCGGTCCTTGCATCGGCATGTGGGCTCGTCTCGGTGCCGAAAAGAAGGAAAAGAACTCGATCGTCCACAGCTTTAACCGTAACTTCGCCAAGCGCGCGGACGGCAACCCGAACACGCACGCCTTCGTCGCAAGCCCGCTCATGGCTGTCGTCGCAGCCCTTTCCGGTTCTCTCTTGTTCGACCCGGAAAAGGACTTCCTCGTGAACGACAAGGGCGAACAGGTGAAGCTTGTTCCGCCGTCCAAGGATGAACTCCCGGCGAAGGGTTTCGCTGTCGAAGATCCGGGCTATGTCGCTCCGGCCGAAGACGGTTCGAGCATCCAGATTTCTGTGGATCCGGCTTCCAAGCGTTTGCAGCTCTTGACTCCGTTCAAGGCTTGGGACGGCAAGAACATTTCCGGTGCTCCGCTCCTGATCAAGGCCAAGGGCAAGTGCACGACCGACCATATTTCCATGGCAGGTCCGTGGCTCAAGTTCCGCGGTCACTTGGAAAACATTTCGAACAACATGCTCATCGGTGCTGTCAACGCCTTTAACGGCCAGACGAACCAGGTGAAGGGCAATGACGGCCAGTTCTACGAAGTGCCGGCTCTCGCCCGCAAGTACCGCGACGCCGGTACGGGTTCGATCGTCATCGGTGACGAAAACTACGGTGAAGGTTCTAGCCGCGAACACGCAGCTATGGAACCGCGCTACCTCGGCGTAAAGGCTGTGATCGTTCGCAGCTTCGCCCGTATCCACGAAACGAACCTGAAGAAGCAGGGTATGCTCGCCCTGACGTTCACGAACCCGGCTGATTACGAAAAGGTCCGCGAAGGCGACTACTTCGACATCAACGGTCTCACGAACTTCGCCCCGGGCTGCCACTTCACCCTCGTGATTCACCACGCAGACGGTACCGAAGACACCGCAGACCTGAGCCAGACCTACAACCAACAGCAGTGGGAATGGTTCAAGGCAGGCAGCGCTCTGAACAAGATCCGTTCGGGCAACTAAGCCGTTTGAAATTCAACAGAAAAGCTCGCCATTTTGTGGCGAGCTTTTTTTTGTGAAATTTTGTGAAATGGAAGATTCAAGGCTCTCTGCAAAGCCTTTGTATTTTTAGACGTTATTCTTTGCCGATGAACTTTTTCAAATCCTCGAACATCGCCTTCGTCTCTTCGTAGCCTTCTTCGTAAAGGACGTTTAATTTGTTCACATCCTTTTCAAGACGGGCCACTTCCACGGTCTTCTGCGGGCGAATCACAAAGACTTCCCCACGGGCTTCCGCTTCTTCCAATTCTTCGAGCGTCTGATTGTAAACGCGGTAACGGTTTGCACAGGCTTCGACGAACTTCGGATATTTGCGGTACTTGACGCGAATGAGCGGCATGAGCGCATTCGGGTCTTTGCGGTAACCCTTGGCACGGGTCAAGACGACGATACACTTTTCGTATCCCATCTGCTGGAAAGCCTTGTACGGAATGCTGTCCGCAATGCCGCCGTCCAGATGCGGGATTCCATCGATGTTCACCAGTCTCGAAACGAGCGGCAAGGATCCCGAAGCGCGGAGCTTGTCCATCCCTTCGCTCGTCGTCATATCCTTCAACAGAAGGTTCTCCGCTTCCCCTGTCATCACATTCGTCACCGTCGCATAGCATTTGATCGGCGAAGCTTCAAAAGCCGCATAATCGAACGGGTCGAGTTCATTCGGAATCTTTTCGTAGCAGAACTTTTTATTGAACAGATCCCCCGTCAACAGCAAGGAGCGGAAACTCATATAGCGCTTGTCATTGGCATAGGTCGCAATCACGCGAAATCCGCGTTTGGGCTGCTTTGCCACATAATTGACCGCCTGTACGGCGCCAGCGCTTACCCCCACAACTCCGTCGACAAAGAAGTTCTGTTCCAGCAAAAAGTCGATGACGCCGGCCGTATAAACGCCGCGCATTCCGCCCCCTTCGAGGACAAGACCAAGTTTTTTACTAGGAATTTGCATCTTTGAGCTCCTTTTACAGTTTTCTAGACTTGAAATTACTAATTTTGGGGCACTATGAGTGAAATTCCTGAATCCTATGTTTCTGAAAAAGTGAAGGCTATTGCCAGAGCTCCCAAATATCGCGGAGCGATTTTCCAAGTGGAAGCCGATGAACGCGGTCTCGCCTTGATCGACGGCAAGGAAGAAAGCTTGAAGATCTACATCACCGTAGATCCGGAAAAGGATCAGATTGTTGAAACCCGCTTCTTTACCTACGGCGGACCGATCTTTACCGCACTCGCGGATACGCTTTGCGAACGCTTGCAGGGCAAGGCTGTGGAATACCTCGAAAAAACCGACGTGAACCAGCTCGAAATGGAACTGCGCGACGATCCCGAAACCCCGGCATTCTCGACCACGTCGACCGAACTCCAAAGCCTCCAGAAGCTGATCCAGAAGCTCGTCGATTCCTACCCGGAAAAGAAGGCGGTCGCACTCGCTGCCCGCGAAACGATGGAAAAGGTCAAATACCGTACCCAGACCGTGGAAGGCCGCAACGAAGCCGACAAGGAATGGGCCGCACTCACCAAGGAAGAACGCCTGCAGCGCATTGCAGACTGTCTACACCTGAACGTACGTCAAGCACTCCAAAACGACGGCGGCGACCTCGAAATCGTCGAAATGATGGACGACACCCATGTGAAGATCCGCTTCCAGGGAGCCTGCAACGGATGTTCGGCCTCCACCGGTGGAACGCTCTACTACATCGAGGACCAGCTCCGCGACAACGTTTACTACAACTTAAGCGTGATCCCGGAAGACGCCTTCTCGGCTGCGTACAACAGCTACTACGACACCGTCAATTCCTCTGCAACCCCGACCACTCCGGAGAACTAGCATGGGTACCGAAGAAGAAGCTTACAGAGAACCGTATAAGTATGGATTCGTCACCCCGATCGAAAACGATTCCTTCGAAAAGGGTTTGAACGAAGACATTATCCGCCGAGCTTCTCGCATTCGAAAAGAACCGGAATTCATGCTCAAGTACCGCCTGGACGCCTTTGAAAAGCTCCAGAAGATGAAAGAGCCGCACTGGTGCGAAGCCAAGTACCCGCCGGTCGATTTGCAGGATATCGTTTACTATTCCGCCCCGAAGACCAAGAAGGCCCACGATTCCATCGAAGACGTGGACCCGGAACTGCTCGAAACCTTTGACAAGCTCGGCATTCCTCTCGACGAACAGAAGCGCCTCGCGAACGTCGCCGTGGACGCGGTCTTTGACAGCGTAAGCATTTACACGAGCCACAAGAAGAAGCTCATGGAAATGGGCATCCTCTTCTGCTCCATTTCGGACGCCATCCAGGAATACCCGGAACTGATTGAACAGTACATGGGAAGCGTCGTTCCGAGCGGTGACAACTATTTTGCCGCCTTGAACAGCGCGGTCTTTGGCGACGGTAGCTTTGTCTACATTCCGCCTGGAGTCAAGTGCCCGATGGACCTTTCCACCTACTTCCGCATCAACAACAAGGAAGCAGGCCAGTTTGAACGCACCCTGATCATTGCGGACGAAGACGCTTCGGTCAGCTATCTCGAAGGCTGCACCGCGCCGGAATTTTCGAGCAACCAGCTCCATTCCGCTGTCGTGGAACTGATCGCCAAGGACAATGCGAACATCAAGTACAGCACCGTGCAGAACTGGTACGCAGGCGACAAGGAAACCGGCAAGGGCGGCGTCTACAACTTTGTGACAAAGCGCGGCAAGTGCGCCGGTAAAAACTCCCACATCAGCTGGACCCAGGTCGAAACGGGTTCCGCTATTACGTGGAAGTATCCGAGCTGCATTCTGCAGGGCGACAATTCCACTTGCGAATTCTACTCCGTGGCACTGACCAACGGTCACATGCAATCCGATACCGGAACAAAAATGATCCATTTGGGCAAGAACACCAAGAGCACGATCATCAGCAAGGGCATTAGCGCCGACAACAGCGTAAACTGCTACCGCGGCCTTGTGGACATTCACAAGAGCGCCACAGGCGCCCGCAACTACACCGAATGCGACAACATGCTCGTCGGCCAAAAGAGTGCCGCGCACACGTTCCCCTACATCAGCGTTCGGAACTCGAGTTCTTCGACGGAACACGAAGCATCCACAAGCCGCATCAGCGAAGATCAGCTGTTCTACTTTGAAAGCCGAGGCATTCGAAGGGAAGATGCAATCCAGGCTCTCGTCGGCGGATTCTGCAAGGATGTTTTCAAGGAACTGCCGGGCGAATTTGCCACCGAAGCAAAGCAGCTTTTGACGCTCAAGCTTGAGCACAGTGTAGGTTGATTTTGCTAGATTTTTCGCATGCTTTGCGAATGGATCTATCATCTCACCGATATTGCCCTTTTTGACAGCCGCCTGTTCCGTGCAGGCCTCGCTGCCCTCCTTTCCATCATTCTCGTTCTAACGACCATGCCGTCGTACATCCGATTCTTGCAAAAGTCGGATGCGACTTCGGATTTCGATCAGAACAGCAAGATCAAGGCTCCGCCTATCATGGGTGGACTTTTGCTCGTTGTCGTGGTGATTCTCGTTTCGTTGCTCACTTGCAAGCTGAACGGTTACACGGTTTCGACGCTCCTTGTGCTTGCGGCTTTTAGTGCGGTCGGTGCAGTCGATGACCTTGCCAAAGTCAAGACCAAGCGTTTGATTGCGCAGGGAAAGGCGACCGCCGCTTCGTATATGGAAAAGGCGGACGGCATTTCGAGCTCTGTCCGTTTGGGACTTTATTTCCTTTTTAGTCTGGTGATTGCGATTTTCTGCTACAAGTTCATTCCGGACTTGCGCGGTAATTTGACGGTTCCCTTTGTGCCGGCGGATGTGTTCCAGATTCACCTGCCGAACTGGGCGTTCATCGGATTCATGACCTTTGTGATTGCGGCGACCGCAAACGGAACGAACTTTACCGACGGTCTCGACAGTCTTGTTTCCGTGCCGATTCTTACGAGCATGGTCTTTGTAGGCGTCGTGGCTTACGTCTGCGGAAACTTCATCTTCAGCAATTATCTGAACATGCCGTTTTTGCCGGGTTGCGATGAACTGTTCCCGCTTGCGACAGCGATTGCTGGTTCCCTTCTCGCCTATCTGTGGTTCAACAGTCCTCCGGCAGAAATCTACATGGGTGACGCCGGTTCTGTAGGCTTTGGTGCGGCTATCGGCATTATGTTCATTTTGGTGCAGGCTGGGCTCTTCCTCCCGATCGTCTGCATTATCATTATCGCAGAAGCGTGCTCCGTTCTTTTCCAGATTTCCTTCTTCAAGGTGACAAAAAAGATGACCGGTACGGGCAAGAGAATCTTCCTCTGCGCACCGCTCCATCACCATTACCAGAAGAAGTGGGAAGGTTCTTTCGCTTCGAAGCCGCTGATGAATTCGAAGATCGTGTGGAGAATGCACTTGGTGAGCATTTTCGCTTTGATCGTGAGCTTTGTCATTTTCTTCGGGATCCGCTAATGCCTAACATCGATTTTGATTTAGTCCAAAAGCTTTATAAGCAGTTTTCGAATGCGGCTCCGGCCAAGGAATCCGAAGCAGAAGACGTGATTACGCCGATGCCGTTCAACATGGCGAACGAAGATATGCGCCGTGAAATGTGGACGGAAACCGGCAACCTTTTGCTGCAACAGGGCGCTGTCGCCGCGTTTACGCTCGCCGGTGGTCAGGGATCCCGTTTGGGCTTTGACGGTCCGAAAGGCGCGTATGATTTTGGCCTTCCGAGCCAGGCGACGCTTTTCCGGATGCAGGCGCGCCGCTTGATGAACCTGGGCGCAAAGGCTGGAAAGCCGGTCCCTTGGGCAATCATGACTTCCCCGCTGAATCATGCGGAAACCGTTCAGCATTTTGAAGACCATTCCTTCTTCGGTTACAACCGTGACTACATCCGATTCTTTGACCAGGGCATGCTCTGCGCCTTAAAACCGGACGGCACTCCGTTGCAGGATGAAAACGGCAATTATGTGGAAGCTCCGGACGGAAACGGCGGCTGCTTCCGCGCTCTCGCGATGAGCGGCACACTCGCCTGGTTCGTGGAAAAGGGCGTGCGTTTTGTGTTCCTTTGCAACGTCGATAACGCTCTCGTCAAAATGTGCGATCCGACGTTCATCGGCGCGCTTGCAAGCAACGGCGTTCTCCCTTGCGCAGCGAAGGTCGTTCACAAAAAGAACGCCCAGGAAAAAGTCGGCATCTTCGCCTACAAGAACAAGAAGCCGACCGTGCTCGAATACTCGGACATTTCGGACGAACTGCGCAATAAAACGCTCGAAGACGGCTCGCTCGAATTCGACGGCGGAAACACCGGTATGTACGCGTTCCGCATGGACGCTCTCCGCAAGATTTCTACACAGGAACTTCCGTGGCACGTCGCCCGCAAGACCGTGAACGGAGTCGAGAACTGCTGGAAGTTCGAACAGTTCCTGCTCGATGCATTCCCGTTCCTCGGAAAGATTTTGCCGTACGGCGTGGAACGCGAAGACGAATTCGCCCCGGTCAAGAATGCGACGGGCAACGATTCTCCGGAATCCGCCCGCAAGATGCTCGGAACGCTCCACCGCTACTGGCTCGAACAGGCGAAGGTGAACGTGAAGCCGGGCAAGCTCTACGAAATTTCTCCACGCTTGACTTATGGCGGCGAGAACCTTTCGCAGGAAGTCTTTGACCGTGAACTCGGACGCGGCATCTTTGAATTCGACGCATAACGTTTAACGCCTATGCGAATTGCATACAAAATAATCCTCCAACTGCTCTTGCACATGCCAAAGCTCGTGGAGGATTTTTTGTTTGTACTGATCTATCCGATTTACAAAGCTTTGCACACAAAGCGCGCCTGGGGCCGCGTACAAAAGCATTTACAGAACACGGGAATGCTTCGAAAAACTTCACCGCGCCAAGTCTTTTACGCGCTGTACAAGAATTACCTTGACTGCTTACGGTACCTTTGCAGGCAGCCGAAGGCGCTTCAAAGCGTGCACTTTGAAAACGAAGAAATCATCCGCACACCGCTTGCAAACGGAACCCCCGTCGTCGCCATGGGCATTCACCAGGGCGCCTTCGAAATGATGCACCGCGTACTCACCCGCTACTCAAACCACGTCTATCTTTTTACGCACAGCTTTGCAAACAAGGCTTTGACCGAACTCTTGCACGACATTCGAAAAACGCCGGGCCTAGAAGAACGCGAAACGAGCACGGTCGCAAACACGCTCCGAGAATTTCTCAAGAACAAAGGCGTTCTCGCGATGCTCGTGGACCAGGCGACAGAAGGCCGCGGAAACGAAGTGCAAATTTTAGGCCAGCCCACCGAACTTTTTTTAAGGCTCCCCCTCAAAGCGATGGCGATGGGAGCAGGGATCGTCACCTTCCGCACGTTCCGCACGGCAAAAGGTCACACGATCCGATTCGAAAATTTTTACGCACCCAAGTCAGACCCCGAATGCACAACGCAAAAGATCGCCGAGGAAATCTCCCTCTGGATTTCGGAACATCCGGAACAGTGGACCTGGAATTATCACCGTAACTTCACCATAGGAAACGCATCATGAGCGACGAACTGACAGAAATCGAAAAACTCCAACTCGAATGGATGGATCACAACCCGATGCACGACAAGGACGGCGTGATCGAAGCCGCCAAGGCAGAAGAAGAAAGACAGCGCGCCCAGGTGAAAAAGTTCAAGAAGCCGCGCAAGAATCCGGCCGCCTGGAACTTCCCGGAACCGGAAGAAGAAATTGACCTGCACGGCTACGTAGCCGAAGAAGCGGCGGCTGCCGTCGAAAACCTGATGGAAGGCATGAAGCGCGCCGGTCTTTCCGTTTTGCGCATCATCCACGGCGGCGGAAACCCGGAATACGGCAACGTGAAGCACATCATCGACAAGAAGGTGGCGACCGTCTGGCGTCATAAAGTGGTCTTTTACAAGACCGAACCGAACAATTCCGGTTCGAGCATCATGAAAATTGGCGAGAACAACACCTTCAACGTGATTCCGCGCGACAGAAGACGAAAATAATTCACTTTTTTTCGCATTCACCCCTTGCAGAGTGTCCAAAAAAATTCTAAAATAGGGGCGTCCTCGGAATATAGCTCAGTCTGGTAGAGCGCTTGCTTCGGGAGCAAGAGGTCGTGGGTCCGAATCCCGCTATTCCGACTAACAAAAAAGGTCGCCATTTAGGCGGCCTTTTTTGTTATCTCGTAAAATGTGCGGGATGAGGACCCACGAGAAAAGTGGGTCCGACTCGGAGCCGGTGAACGAAGTGAACGAAAAGGCGAAGAGAGATTCGCACACCGTGCGAACCCGAAGGGCAGGAGTGAACGAAGTGATCGACTGTCTTATCCCGCTATTCCGACTAAAAAAGAAAGGTCACCGAATGGTGGGCTTTCTTTTTTATTTCGTGTACAGTGCGGGATGAGGACCCACGAGAAAAGTGGGTCCGACTCGGAGCCGGTGATTGCTTCACCCCTGCTGGGTTCGCAATGACAGGGGGGAACGAAAAGGCGAAGAGAGATTCGCACACCGTGCGAACCCGAAGGGCAGGAGTGAACGAAGTGAACGACTGTCTTATCCCGCTATTCCGACTAAAAGAAAAAGGTCACCGTTTGGTGGCCTTTTTCTTTTTATGTTCAGAACATAGAGGGATGAGGAACCACGAAGAAGTGGGTCCGACTCGGAAAAGCTATATTTACCTCCAAAGGGAGGTTTGGACCATGCTCCGCCATTTATTGCTCGCCGCGCTTTGCGCCACACTGCTTTCCGGATGTCTCGAAGTCGAAACAGACGAGATCATCCCGGGCGAAGATTTTACCGTCGTCGACGCTTATTTCGAAGAATCCCAGTCTTACTATTCTTCTTCCTACATCACCGTCGTGGTCAAGAACAACTGGGACACTTCCCTTCCCACGCTGTACATCGACTACAACATTGTCTGCGATAACGATTACAAAAAATACGCAACGACTTACTTCACCCTGTCTTCGAACGAACAGGATTCCGAGAGTTATTACGTCGGAAGCAATGCAAGTGCCTGCACGTTCACCATCACGGCAGTCCGCCCGTATGCAGACGACGATTACAGCGACTGGACAGGATCTTTCGAGATTCAGATTCCGTAAGCCTTTGCAAAATTTCGCTGTTTTCGTCTGAAAACAGAAATCTGATATAGAATCACTTTCTTCTATGCAGAAAGTGTATTTTCGGGGAGAATTTAGGATGAGGTTTTGGATGCTCAGATTACGCATACTTTTTCTTTCGCCGGCGATCGGCGTTTCCGTTTGCGCAGCCGCACTTCCTGCGGTCAACCAGTTGGGTTATACGCCCAAGGCGCAAAAGCTCGCGGTGATTCCCGGCAATGACGCAAGCCCGCTCGAAATCCGCGATATGAATTCTGGAAAAAACGTGATGACCGTCCAGGCGCCTCTCGTTTACGAATGGAATCCGAGCGGTGAAGAAGTCCAGGCGTTCGATTTTTCCAAGCTTCAGAATCCGGGAACCTATCAGCTTGTGCGCAACGGCGACATTCTGGGCGCACCGATCCACATTGCGGAACGTCCGTATGAAGAAGTGGCGAAAGCCGCCTTCAAATGGTTCTACTACCAGCGTTCGAGTACAGCTCTCGACTCCAAGTATGCGGGCAAATGGGCTCGCGCAGCGGGCCATCCCGATACCAAGGTTTTGGTCTACGGCGAAAAGCGTACCATCAGCGCCCCCAAAGGCTGGTACGATGCCGGCGACTACGGAAAGTACATCGTGAATTCGGGCATTACCGTTTCGACGATGCTCGACTTCTATGAAAATTACACCTCTTACGCCGAAAGCCTCGTTTGGGACATTCCCCGTGAAATGCCGAAGCTTCCGCTCATTCTGGAAGAAGTCCGTTGGAATCTCGACTGGATGCTCCAAATGCAGGACAAGGACGGAAGCGTTTTCCACAAGCTCACCACGCTCAAGTTCAGCTCGACCGTGATGCCGGAAAAAGATAACGCAGACCGTTACGCAATCGGCAAAGGCATTGCGGCAGCCCTGAATTTTGCAGGCACGCTCGCACAGGCTTCTGTCATCTACAAGAAGTTCGACGCCGCCTACTCGGCAAAGCTTTTGAAGGCTGCGGAACGCGCCTACGCCTGGGCAAAGAAGAATCCGAAGAATCTTTATTCGCAGCCTGCCGACGTGAACACGGGCAGCTACCAGCCGAAAGACGAAGACGGCAAGGATGAATTCCGTTTTGCCGCCGCCGAGCTTTACCGCGCAACACAGGCAAAGAAGTACCTCGACGAGCTGAAGACAAACCCCGCGAACGGAAACGGACCGTGGTGGGGCGACTTGAACTTTCTTGCCGTATACCGAATGGCAAGCGACGAAAAGCTCTTCGGCAAGGAACTTTACGAGAACGCGAAAAACATTTTGATTACCGAAGCGGACAATCTTTTGAAGGAAGTGGATTCCGCAGGCTACTACCTCGCCATGCATCCGTGGAACTGGACCTGGGGTTCGAACAGCGCCGCCGCGAACAACGGCATCATCCTGTTGCACGCCTACAAGGCAACGGGCAACGTCAAATACCTGAATGCGGCCCAGCAGTCCTTGGACTATCTCCTTGGCAAGAATCCCCTGCAGATTTCTTACGTCACAGGCTTCGGCGACAGATATCCGCACCATCCGCATCACCGCCCAAGCGAAGCGGATAACGTGGACGATCCGGTGCCGGGAATGCTCGTCGGCGGACCGCACCTCGGCAAGCAGGACATCGGCACGGAAGCGTGGAAGTGCAGGGACTACGCAGAAGCAGACAAGCCAGCTCTCGCCTATCTCGACGCCCACTGCAGCTATGCGACAAATGAAGTGGCAATCAACTGGAACGCGCCATTCGCGTACCTCGCCGCCGCCCTCCAAGCGATTTACCTGAAGTAAGCAGTTTGCCACGACCCTGCGGGTCTCGCAATGACATGTTGCCGCGCTTCGCTCGCAATGACATGTTGCCGCGCCCACCGCTTCTCGCAATGACATGCCACGGTGTCATTGCGAATGGCTTTTCAAACTGTCATTGCGAAAGGCGCTAGCCTTGAAGCAATCCGTTTGCCGCGCTTCGCTCGCAATGACATGTTGCCACGCCCACCGTTCCTCGCAATGACATGCCACGGTGTCATTGCGAAAGGCGAAAGCCTTGAAGCAATCCAGCATACAAAAAGACCTCTTTCAAATGAAAGAGGCCTTTTTTATACTCAGGAGATTTCTCTCCCCAAACAAACCCGAAGCGAATTACTTCTTTTCGAGCGGCGTATCCTTGATGATTTCTTCCACCAAGTTCTTCACGTTTTCTTCCCAGTCGCTCTTCTGCAGAGCAAAGCCGAGAGTCACGCGAGCCTTGAACATACCGCTGGTCACCACCTTCTTGCCCGACACGTCTGCGATCGTGTACTGGCCGAGGTACTGCAAGTAGCTCTTGGTTTCGAAGCTACCCGGCACGATCATGCGGGTTTCCGAAAGGCGCGAAATGTCGAGGAACGCGATCGACACGACAAAGCCTTCGTCCACACCGATGGCGTCGAACTTCGGATTCGGAACCTTATATTCCTTCTTGCCGAGCTTCGTCACGGTCATGTCGAAAGAGTCATCACTCTTCTGTTCCACGACAGACGGCGTAATGCCCGTCTGTTCCGCGAATTCAGCCTTGAGCTGTTCGCTGAACCAACCGGAGAAGTTGTCCTTGTATTCCGGAAGATCGTCTTCGACGTCATCCTTGTTCTGCACGGTCGGTTCCGTGAAAAGAACAGAAATCGTCTTCGGGGCTTCCGTCCAGCTGGTGTCTACATTTTTGTGACCAGCGGCGCAACCGATTAAGTTCAAAGAAAGCAGGCTAGCTGCGAGAATGAGTGTTTTTTTCATTGTGAGATATCTCCATACGTAAAACAACATCGTTTTACCGCGCGCTAATGTAGTTAATTTGTAAGCTTCCGGACGATTACTTTACAAATAAAGTAAGATTTTTTGGATTTTTCCAATTTTGCAGTTTTGTTGATTCTACATCACATTTTTGTCGATTTTCACAGCCACAACCATTAAAATTTGCTGAATTTCGCCGTTTTCCGTGTTGGCACGGCTTTTGCAATATAGGAGACCGAAAAGATCAAACCGGTCTTACAACGACAAAAACTGGAGAATGAAAATGAAAGTCGTTACCGCATACATTCAGCCCGAAAAGCTCGGCAGCGTCAAGGAATCCCTTTACGAAGCCGGCATTTTCAAGATGAGCGTCACCAACGTTCTTGGCTGCGGTCAGCAGAAGGGTTACACCTCGAGCTACCGCGGAACGGAAACCGAAGTACAGCTCTTGAAGAAGATCCGCCTGCAGATCGCACTCAATGACGAATATGTGCAGCCCTGCATCGACGCCATCATCAAAGGCGCTCGCACGGGAAACATCGGCGACGGAAAGATTTTCGTCCAGAATCTTGAACAATGTGTCCGCATCCGCACTGGCGAAACTGGCCCGGAAGCTATCGGTTAAGGAGAAGAAAAAATGGAAACTGTAACTCCCGACTACGCTCTCTTTGTGAGCGAAAACCTCTGGATCTGCATCAGTGCGATGCTCGTGTTCATTATGGGCCTTGGATTTGCCTGCGTCGAATCCGGCCTTTGCCGCGCCAAAAGCAGTGCCAACATCTGCTTTAAGAACATTGCCGTTCCGGCGATCGGCATCACCGCCTACGGTCTCCTCGGCTTTGGCCTGATGTATCCGGGCACCTTCAACGGCGTCCTCGGATTCGGCGGCTTCGGCATCGGAGACTGGTTCAACAATCCGGCAGCCTTCTCGCCGGAATACAACGGCCACTTTACGCTCTTTGCCGATTGGCTGTTCCAGGCGATGTTCGCCGCTACCGCTGCGACGATCGTCTCGGGCGCTGTCGCCGAACGTATCAAGCTGAGCTCTTTCCTCGTGTTCACGCTTGTCTATGTAGCCTTCGTCTACCCGATCGTCGGTTCCTGGACATGGGGCGGCGGCTGGCTCGGCGCTGAAGACGGATTCCTTGCAACGCACTTCGGTCACGTGTTCCACGACCTCGCCGGTTCTGAACTCGTGCACTCCGTGGGTGGCTGGGGCGCTCTCGCTGGCGTGATCATCCTTGGACCGCGTCTTGGCAAGTATGTGAACGGCAAGTCCCATGCGATCCCGGCTCACAACATTCCGCTCGCCACGATCGGTGTGTTCATGCTGTGGTTCGGCTGGTGGGGATTCAACGGTGGTTCTGCTCTGAGCGGCAATCCGTTCGATGTCACGCTTATCTTGGTGACGACGAACCTCGCTGCTGTGGCTGGCATCATCACCGCGACGGCTACTTCCTGGATCATTTCGAAGAAGCCGGATGCTACGATGGCTTTGAACGGTTGCTTGGCTGGTCTTGTTGCGATTACCGCTGGCGCTGACACGGTTTCCCCGCTCAGCTCCTGGATCATCGGCGCAATCGCTGGCGTGCTGGTTGTTCTCGCGGTCTTCTTCTTTGAAAAGCTCCGCTTGGACGACCCGGTCGGTGCTCTCTCGGTTCACCTCGTGAACGGTATCTGGGGCACGATCGCTGTGGGCATCTTTGACTACACCGGACGTTTCAGCGTTCTCACTCAGAGCATCGGCGTGATCGTTTACGCGGTCCCGTGCTTCCTCGCTGCCTGCGCCATCTTCCTTGTGATCAAGAAGACGATGGGTCTCCGCGTGAGCGAAAAGGAAGAACTCCGTGGTCTCGACTTGAGCGAACACGCACAAGAATCTTACGGTGGATTCCAAATTTTCAGTAACACCTGATACCTCCAAGAGTCAGGTTGTTCTAGCGAAAAGGCGCTCGCGAAAGCGGGCGTCTTTTTTTGTCACAGGGACA
>JAILDK010000119.1 GCA_024689485.1 Fibrobacter sp. | reverse complement strand
GGTGTCGTTATGAACCCGGTCGATCACCCCCTTGGTGGTGGTGAAGGTCGTACCTCTGGTGGTCGTCATCCGTGCTCTCCTTGGGGTAAGAACTCTAAGGGTGCCAAAACTCGTAACAATAAGCGTACCGATAGGTTTATCGTACGTCGTCGTCAGAAGAGGGCCTAATTCATGTCCAGATCCCTTAAGAAAGGTGCTTTCGTGGATTCCCACGTTTTGGTCAAGACCAAGGCGATGAACAGCTCCGACAAGAAGCAGCCCATCAAGACCTGGTCCCGTCGTTCTACCATCATTCCTGACATGGTCGGTCTGACCTTCGCTGTCTACAATGGCAAGCAGTTCATTCCGGTCTACGTGACGGAAAACATGGTTGGTCACAAGCTCGGTGAATTCTCTCCGACCCGTACCTTCCGCGGTCACCGTAAGGTTGAAACTGCAGGAGGATCCAAGTAATGAAAGCTACAGCAAAAGTAAAGAATATCCGCTACGGTGTGCTCAAGCTCCGTTTGGTTGCGGATTTGGTTCGTGGCAAGTCTGTTGATCAGGCTTTCGCAATTCTCTCCGTTCTTCGCAACAAGAAGAAGGGTGCTCCGATCGTCGAAAACGCTCTCAAGTCCGCAGTTGCGAACTTCAAGCAGAAGGCTCCGGGTGCAGTCACTACGGAAGAACTCAAGATCGATTCCATCTATGCTGATGGTGCTACGATTATGAAGCGTATGCGTCCGCGTTCCCATGGTAGCGCAGACCGTATCGCTAAGCCTTTGTCCCACTTGACCGTCGTTGTTGCTGACAACGCTGATAAGGAGTAAACTATGGGTCAGAAATCTCATCCGTATGGTCTTCGTCTCGGCGTCATCGACGACTGGCAGTCCAAGTGGTATGCCGAAAGCGATAAGTTCGCAGACTTCCTTTATGAAGACATCGTCCTCCGTCGCTACCTGATGAAGCGCTTCGAACATGCCTCCCTCGCTAAGGTTGGCATCGAACGCACCGTCAAAAAGGTGAATGTGAACCTCTTCACCGCCCGTCCGGGTGTCGTGATTGGTAAAAAGGGCGAAGAATTGGACCGTTTGAAGAGCGAACTCCAATATCTTACCGGCAAAGAAATCTATATTAGCGTCCACGAAATCAAGCGTCCGGAAGCTGATGCGAAGCTCGTTGCCGAAAACATTGCTCGTCAACTTGAAAAGCGTGTTTCCTTCCGTCGCGCGATGAAGCGTGCGATGCAGAGTGCAATGCGCATGGGCGTCGAAGGCGTGAAGATTCAGTGCGGTGGCCGTCTCGGTGGTGCTGAAATCGCTCGCGTTGAAAAGTATGCTGAAGGTCGCGTACCTCTGCACACCCTTCGTGCTGACATCGACTATGCAACTGCTACCGCTAAGACCGTTTACGGTTCTGTCGGTATCAAGGTCTGGATCATGCACGGCGAAAAAATTGGTAAGGACGTTTTCACGACCGAACCGAAGAGAGAGAAGTAAATTATGCTGAGTCCTAAAAGAACTAAGTTCCGCAAAGAACAGAAACGTCGCATGAAGGGACGTGCCACCAGCGGTGACACCCTCGCTTTCGGCGTGTACGGTATGCAGGCTCTCGAAAAGTGCTGGATCACGGCACGTCAGATCGAAGCCGCTCGTATTACGATGACTCGTACCATCAAGCGTGGTGGTCACGTTTGGATCCGCATTTTCCCGAGCAAGCCGGTTACTCGTCACCCTGCCGAAGCCCGTATGGGTAAGGGTAAGGGCGCAGTCGAATTCTGGGCAGCAGTGGTTCTCCCGGGCCGCATCATGTTCGAAATGGACGGCGTTGATCGCGATCTCGCTTTCAAGGCTCTCCGTGATGCTGCACAGAAGTTGCCGATCAAAGTTAAAATCGTGGAGGCTTCGGAAATCTAATGAAAGCACGCGAACTCAAAGAATTGAGCACCGAACAGCTCCAGGAAAAGCTCTCTCAGCTCAACCTCGACTTGTTCAACAACCGGTTCTCTGCTAAGACTGGCAACAGCGTAGAGAAGCCTGTGACGGCACGCGCTATCCGTAAGGACATCGCACGCGTCAAGACCATTCTCACCGAAAGGGCCAAGGCTTAAGCCGGCAGGAGCAAAAAATGGATAGAAACTCTCGTAAAGTGAGACAGGGTGTCGTTTCGTCTAGCGCTATGGACAAGACGATCACGGTTGTGGTTGAAGACCGCAAGCGTCACCCGATTTACAACAAGATCATGAAATCCACGTCTAAGTTCAAGGCTCATGACGAAAAGAATGAAGCCGAAGTGGGCGATACCGTGGAAATTATGGAAACCCGTCCCCTTTCCGCAACGAAGCGCTGGCGCTTGGTTCGGATCGTGGCTAAGAAGAAGTAATCCTTCTGGAGTAAGGCGAATACTATGATTCAAGAAGAAACAAGACTGGTCGTGGCCGATAACAGCGGTGCGAAAGAAGTCGCCTGCATCCGAGTTTTGGGTGGATCTAACCGACGCTATGCTAGCATCGGTGACGTCATCAAGGTAGCTGTCAAGGACGCTATCCCCCAGAGCAAGGTGAAGAAAGGCTCTGTCGCAGATGCTGTCGTGGTCCGTACACGCAAGGAAATCAGTCGTAAGGACGGATCCCTGATCCGTTTCGACGATAACGCTGTCGTCCTCATTACGAAAGACGGCGAACCCCGTGGAACCCGTATCTTTGGACCTGTGGCCCGCGAACTTCGTGACCACAATTTCACAAAGATCATCTCTCTCGCACCCGAGGTGCTCTAATGTCTAACATCAAGAAGAACGATAACGTGAAGGTTATCTCCGGCTCCTATAAGGGAAAGACCGGTGCCGTGCTCAGCGTTGATCCGCAGAAGGGTCGCGTGGTTGTTGCTGGCGTGAACGTTCACAAGCGTCATGAAAAGCCGAGCCAGACCAATCAGACTGGTGGCATCGTTGAAAAGGAACTCCCGATTGACATCTCTAACGTGATGCTTCTTGAAGGTTCCACTCCGGTTCGTACTCGTCGTGTCCGTGAAGCGGGCAAGAAGAGCGTTCGCGTGAGCGTCAAGTCCGGAAAGGCTCTGTGAGGTCGTAACTATGAGCACAATGAAGAAAGATGTTTACGAAAAGACCGTAGTTCCGGCTCTCCAGGAAAAGTTCGGTTATAAGAACGTGATGCAGATTCCGCGTCTGCAGAAGATCGTTATCAACATGGGTGTTGGTGACGCTGCTTCCAATCGCAAGATCATGGACGAAGCGCTCGACACACTCGCCGCCATCACCGGCCAGAAGCCGATCGTGACGAAGGCTCGCAAGGCTATTTCCAACTTCAAGCTCCGCGAAGGTCTTGGAATTGGTGCTAAGGTGACCCTTCACGGCGAAAACATGTGGGATTTCCTCTATCGCTTTATCAACATTTCCTTGCCGCGTGTGCGTGACTTCCGTGGTCTCCCGCGTCGCGGTTTTGATGGCAGCGGTAACTACACGCTCGGCATCAAGGAACAGTCGATCTTTGTGGAAATCGATATTGACAAAATCTCTACGACCCTCGGTATGGACATTTCCTTCGTGACTTCCGCTAAGACGGATGAAGAAGGCCGTGCTCTGCTCGAAGGTCTTGGTCTCCCCTTCAGGAAGTAAGGTATACCATGGCAAGCAGAAGAATGATTGAAAAGTGCAAGCGCACTCCGAAATACACGGTTCGTGGGTATCATCGCTGCAAGCGTTGCGGTAGACCGCACGCTTATATGCGTCGCTTCGGTTTGTGCCGTATTTGCTTCCGCGAAATGGCACTCGCCGGTGAAATCCCGGGTATCACCAAATCTTCCTGGTAAGGAGCATTAAAAAATGGCAACAGATACAATCGCCGATATGCTCACTCGCATCCGCAATGCCGTCGCGGCAAAAGCGCCTGTGGTGGACATCCCTGCCAGCAACCAGAAGCGTGAAATCGCTCGCGTTCTGCAGGAAAAAGGTTTCATTAAGAAGTTCGTCGTCGTCGAAGATGGCAAGCAGGGCATCCTCAAGATCCTTCTTCGCTACACGAACGGCGTTCCGGCAATCCAGGGCATCCAGCGCGTTAGCCGCTCGGGTCTTCGTATGTACAGCGATGTAGCGAAGCTCCCGCGTGTTCGCAACGGTCTTGGCTATGCTATTATCTCCACTTCTAAAGGTGTGATGACCGACCACGAAGCTCGCAAGGAAAATGTGGGCGGCGAAGTCATCGCAAAGGTCTGGTGAGGTAGAAGATGTCTCGTATCGGAAAAGCTATCATTCATATCCCTGCAGACGTTAAGGTTGCAGTGGATGGACAGAATATCCAGGTCGAAGGCAAGCTTGGCAAACTCTCTACCAAGGTGCACGACCTCATCAAGATCAACCTCGACGGTGACAAGCTTTCGTTTGAACGTCCGGATGATTTGAAGTTCTCCCGCGCTATTCACGGCACGACCCGCGCTCTCGTCGCGAACATGGTCGAAGGCGTTTCCAAGGGTTTCGAAAAGAACCTTGAAATCGTCGGTGTCGGTTACCGTGTGGAACAGAAGGGCAAGGATCTGAACCTTGTTCTCGGCTTCTCTCACCCGGTTATCTACAAGGCTCCGGAAGGAATTACCTTGAAGGCTGTTGATCCCCTGAAGATCAGCGTCACTGGTATCGATAAGCAGAAAGTTGGCCAGGTTGCAGCAGAAATTCGCAAGTACCGTCGTCCGGAACCGTATAAGGGCAAGGGCGTTAAGTACGTTGGCGAATATGTCCGCCGCAAGCAGGGCAAGAAGACAGGTAAATAAGGTAACGTTATGGCTGTTATTGCAAAGAAAAGACTTGAGTCCAGAATTGCGCGTCATGCACGTGTTCGCAAGACCGTCAACGGTACCCCCGAACGTCCGCGTCTTGCTGTCCGTCGTACGCTTTCTAACATGATCGCTCAGATCATTGACGACGTTTCTCACAAGTCCTTGGTTCAGGTTTCTACCTCCTCTAAGGATTTCCAGGCTAAGTTTGGTGAACTCACAAAGACCGAACAGAGCAAGAAACTCGGTAATCTCATCGCTGATGAAGCGAAGGCTAAGGGCATCTCTGCTGTTGTCTTCGATCGTGGCGGTTACATTTATCACGGTCGCGTTCAGGCTCTCGCAGAGGGAGCTCGTGAAGGCGGACTCCAATTCTAAGAGGTACACTTTGGAACGCGAAGCTCAAGTTTCTGAATTTGAAGACAGAGTTGTGCACATCAATCGCTGTGCCAAGACCGTGAAGGGCGGCCGTCGCATGTCCTTCAGTGCTCTCGTTGTCGTTGGCAACAAGAAGGGCAAGATTGGTGTTGGCCTCGGCAAGGCTAAGGAAGTTTCCGAAGCTATCCGTAAGGGTACCGAAGCGGCTCAGCGCAACCTTATCGAAGTGAACGTTCAAGACGGAACCATTCCGCACGACGTCGAAATCAAGTACGGTGCAACTCGCATCCGCTTGATCCCGGCTGCTCCTGGTACTGGCGTTATCGCCGGTGCTGCTGCTCGTGCAGTTTTGGAACTCGCTGGCGTCCACAACATTCTTACCAAGATCTATGGTTCTTCCAATCCGAGCACCGTGGTGCAGGCTTGCATCGAAGGTCTCACTTCTCAGAAGAACAAAAATGACTACGCTGCATTGCGCGGTCAGAACGCCTGAGGTCTAAGAAATGAAAAAAGTGAGAATTACCCAAGTTAAGGGAACGATCCACACCCAGCCGAAGCACAGAGCTAACATCGCTGCTCTCGGTCTTCATGGTATTGGAACCTCTAACGAAATCGCATTGAATCCGGCTACCCAGGGCATGATCAATGCAGTTCGTTTCTTGATCAAGGTCGAGGAGATTTAATCATGCAACTCAATAGTATCAATGCTGCCAAGAGCGCTCTTACGAAGGGTCGTAAGCGTATCGGCCGTGGTCCGGGCTCCGGTTGGGGTACGACTGGCGGTCGTGGTCAGAAGGGTGCTGGTGCTCGTAAGAGTGCTAAGGCCGGTCGTGTTGCTTTCGAAGGCGGCCAGATGCCGATGCATCGCCGTATTCCGAAGCGCGGCTTCAAGACCCAGTTCGCTCGTGATACGCAGATCGTGAACCTCAAGGCTATCGAAAACTCCGGCGTTGTCGAATTCGACGCAAAGGTTCTTTTCGACCAGGGTCTCGTCCGCAGTGTCAAGAAGCCGATCAAGGTTCTTGGTTACGGCACGATCACTAAGGCTGTCACTCTCAAAGTCAACGCTATCAGCGAAAAGGCCAAGGCGGCTGTTGAAGCTGCTGGCGGCAAAGTTGAGATCGTCTAATAATGGAAGCTCTGAAGAAAGCTATTGACGGTTTCGTCAACGCCTTCAAGATGGAAGACCTGAGGAAGAGAATTCTCTTTACCTTGGGGCTTCTTATCGTGTATCGCATCGGTTCGCACATCACCATTCCGGGTGTGGACGCAACGGTGTTGGCTGAATACTTCCGTAACAGCAACAACATGTTCGGATTGTATGACTCCTTCACCGGCGGTGCTTTCGCTAAGGCTACGGTTTTTGCCTTGGGCATTATGCCGTACATCAGCGCAAGCATTATCATCCAGTTGATGGGATCGGTGATTCCTGCGATTCAGATGCTTCAGAAAGAAGGCCAAGAAGGTCGCGCTAAGCTGAATCAGTATACGCGCTACTTCACGGTTCTCCTCGGCGCTCTTCAGGGCTGGGGCGTGGCCGTTTGGCTTTCTAGCTTGAAAATTTCCACCGCAACCGGTACAGGTATTTCTGTGCTTACGGACGGTTTCCAGTCTGGACTTGGAAATATCGGCTTCCGGTTACTTGCTACGCTTACCTTCACCACGGGAACTATCTTTGTAATGTATCTCGGTGAGAGAATCACTGCAAAGGGTGTTGGTAACGGAATCTCCCTGATAATCTTCGCCGGTATCGTAGGCGGACTTCCGAGAGCATTCTTCCGCGAACTCGAAATGTTTACCGAAGGCATTCAGCCGCTCGCCATCGAGATTTTCATCTTGGCTGTGGTTGTGGCTATCATCGGTTTCATCGTTTTTGTGGAACAAGCTGTTCGTCGTATTCCGCTTCAGAGCCCGCGCAGAGTGGTCGGACGCAAGGTGATGGGTGGCCAGGCTAGCTATTTGCCGTTCAAGGTGAATACGGCTGGTGTCATTCCGGTTATCTTCGCTTCTTCCATTATGTTCGTGCCCGCGATTATCGCTTCGTGGATGCCAAACGTGAGCTGGGCTCAGTCCTTTGCAAGCGTCTTCATTCCTGGCCATCTCACGTATAGTGTGATTTTCGCCGTGCTGATTATCTTTTTTACTTACTTCTATACGGCTATCCAGTACAATCCCACTGACATTGCGGATAACCTCAAGAAGTCGGGTGGTTTTATTCCGGGCATCCGTCCGGGAAAGAAGACCGCTGAGTATATTGACCACATTTTGACCCGCATTTCGCTCCCGGGATCCATTTTCCTGGCTGTAATTAGCGTTGGTCCGCTCCATTTGAAAGACGCTTTGAATATGTCTTTCTATATTGGTGGCACCTCGGTCTTGATCGTGGTCGGTGTTGCGTTGGATACGCTTCGTCAACTCGAAGCCCATCTCAATACGAATAACTACGCAGGTTTCCTTAAGCATGGCCGCATTCGCGGCAGGATGGCGTCCTAGTGGCTAAAGAAGAAGGCATTCAAGTAGAAGGCGTTGTGTTGGAAGCTCTTCCAAACGCGTTCTTCCGTGTTGGCCTTGAAAATGGTCACGAGATTCTCGCTCATGTTTCTGGAAAAATGCGCCGGCATTTTATCCGCATCTTGCCGGATGACAAAGTGTTGGTCGAAATTTCCCCGTACGATCTGTCTCGGGGAAGGATCACCTACCGTTACAAGTAATAGGGACAAAAAAGGTTAGAACCTATGAAAATCAAAGCCTCCATCAAACCTAGATGTGAAAACTGCAAGATCGTTCGTCGCAAGGGCGTTCTTCGCATCATCTGTTCTAAGAATCCCCGTCACAAGCAGAGACAGGGTTAGGAGATTTTATGGCACGTATTGCTGGTGTCGACTTGCCGAAAAACAAGACCGTCGAGTATGGTCTGACGGCTATCTACGGAGTCGGTCTTTTCACCTCTCGTAAGATCTGCGCTCAGCTGGGCATCGATCTGAAGAAGAAGTGCGATGACTTGACTGAAGAAGAACAAGGTAAGATTCGTCACGTCCTCGAAGACGAATATTCTGTGGAAGGTCAGCTTCGCGCAGAAACGACCTTGAACATCAAGCGTCTTCAAGATATCGGATGCTATCGCGGTTCCCGTCATATGAAGCATTTGCCGGCCCGTGGTCAGCGTACCCGTACAAACGCTCGCACTCGCAAGGGTCCGAAGAAGACCGTTGCTAACAAGAAGAAGTAAGGAGACGATCCGTGGCAGACGAAGAAGTTAAAGAAACCGTTCCGGCCGCTGCAGAAACTGCTGCTCCCGCCGAAGAAAAGGTTAAGAAAGGTAAGAAGCGTGTTGACGTTCAGGGTATTGCCTGCGTTAACGCATCCTTCAACAACACTATCGTGTCGATCACTGACGCTCGTGGCAACGTGGTTGCTTGGGGTTCTCCGGGAAACTCTGGTTTCAAGGGCTCCCGCAAGAGCACTCCGTTCGCAGCTCAGCTCGCTGCTGAAGCCGCTGCTCACAAGGCATACGACCTCGGCATTCGCAAGGTCGATGTGCGCGTGAAGGGCGCAGGTGGTGGACGTGAATCCGCCGTTCGCGCTATCAAGAACGCTGGCATCGAAGTGCTGACGATTCGCGACGTGACCGGTGTTCCGCACAACGGATGCCGTCCTAAGAAGAAGAGAAGAGTTTAATCTCAACAGGGGAAAAACGCCAATGATGTGGAAATCTCTCCAAATGCCTCGCAGTTTCCAGAAAGTGGAAACAGGCGAAGACGGACGCTACGCCAAGTTTGTCGTGGAAGCCCTGGAACGCGGTTGGGGTATTACTGTCGGTAATGCTCTTCGCCGTACGCTCCTTTCCTCGCTGCAAGGTGCTGCAATCGTCTCCGTGAAAATCGCTGGAGTCGAGAAGGAATTCTCGTCTATTCCGGGAGTGAAGGAAGATGTCACGGACATCATCCTGAACTTGAAGAGCATTCGCGTTAAGCTGCTCTCCGACCACGACGAAACGCTCCGCTTGGATATGTCTGGCGACGGTGAAATCACCGCTGCAAACATCGAGGAGAATCCCAACGTGGTGATCCTTACCCCGGATGTCCATATTGCGACGCTCTCCGGAAATGCATCTTTGAGCATGGAGCTCAAGGTCTCTTCCGGACGCGGCTATGTGGTTGCAGACGAGTTGAAGAACCCGGATGCCCCGATCGGTGAAATCGCCATGGATGCAAACTTCAACCCGGTGTTGAAGGTTGCTATGCATGTTAGCGACACTCGTGTGGGCCAGAAGACGGACTACAACCGTTTGGAATTGGAAATCACGACCGACGGTTCCATTGATCCGGAAGACGCTCTTGCTTATGCAGCAAAGCTCCTTGTGGACCACTTGGAAGCCTTCATCAATTTCGAAGGGGATCTCGCATCTCCGGAAGAAATGGTTGAAGACGAAGAACGTCAGCGTGTTGCCAGCCGCCTCCGTATGCGCGTGGACGAACTCGAACTCTCCGTTCGTTCCAGCAACTGCCTCCGTATGGCCAACATCCATACGATCGCAGAACTTGTTCGCAATAAGGAACAGGACATGCTGAAATACAAGAACTTCGGTAGGAAGTCCTTGGTTGAACTTAACGAGGTATTGACGTCGATGGGTCTCAGCTTCGGCATGAACGTCGATGAATACTTGAAGGATTAAGAAAAATGAGACACGGTGTAAAGAACAAGAAACTCGGTGTGAACGCACAACATAAGCGTGCCATCCTCCGTAGCCTCGCGACTTCCATCCTCGAAAAAGGCCTGGAAGAGGATCAGCTCAACCGCTCTGTGCGTACGACTCTCCTCAAGGCTCGCCTTGTCCGCGGTGTTGTGGATCGCTTGGTGACCTATGCAAAGAAGGGTGACCTCTCCGCTCGTCGTGAAGCTGCTCGTATCGTTCGCGACCCGAAGGTCCTCCAGGGACTCTTCGACGTGATCGGCCCGCGTTATAAGGATCGCAATGGCGGTTACACTCGCGTGCTGAAGCTCGGTCCGAACCGCGCAGGTGACGCAGCTGAAATGGCATTGGTTTCTCTCGTTGAAGATGAAATCAAGGCTAAGAAGGCTCCGAAGTCTGAAGCTCCGGCTGCCGATGCAAAGCCGATTGACATGGTCAAGGGCGCTGCTAAGGAAGCTGAAAAGTAAATCGTTCTAGATTTCACAAAGACCTGGCTTTAACGAGCCAGGTTTTTTGTATTTTATGACAACTCTTGAATTCATGAATTCCTTGTGTGGAATAGGTTATGCTTTTTAAAAATTCCATTTTTGGGCTGGCGATTCTCTTTTTCTGCATGGCGAGCTTCGCTGCGGATTTGGGATCTCTTCAGGCGCTCTCCCAGTCGTCTACGCCTTCGGCGGTTGCTCGTAATTCGGTAACAATGCAGCCGAGCTATAGCGAAGGCGTTGTGGATTCCTCCTATAAGCTGGGTCCTGGGGATTATCTCGATATCACTTTAGAGAACGTTTATCTTTCGGTGAAGGTCTATCCGGATGGAAGCATCATTATTGAAGAATGCGGTTCGTTGAATGTGGCGGGGATGACCCTTACGGAAGCCCGTGAAGCCATTTTGAAATTGGTCTCGAAGCGTTATGATCCGAAGTATTGCTTTGTGCAGCTTGCGCAGTTGAAGAAGATTATTGTGAATGTGATGGGTGCCGTGCCGCATGTGGGACAGGTGCAAATCGAGGCACAGACTCGTCTTAGCCGTTTGCTGAAAATGGTCGGTGAAATTTTGCCGGCGGGTCGGGATGAAGATGTGCAGGTGATCCGTGGAAAGGATACGCTCCATATCGACTTCTTGAAGGTGTCTAACGAGGGTGATTTTGAAAACGATATTCTGATGGAACAGGGTGACCAGGTTTATGTGCCGTTTGCAGATATGAAGGGCTCGGTGACGTTGATTCTTTCGAACTACCGTGCGGCGATTCCGTATGAAGAAGGCAAGACGGTCGATTATTACTTCAATCGTGCGGGAGGAAATCGCATTCCGAATATCGGTTATCAGTCGGTGACGATTCGCGAAGGCGAGGAAAAATCGCATTCCATTCCGCTGCGGGATGCGGACAAGACCGTGGTGCCGATGGGCGCGGAAGTGGAATATACGATGAAGCCGTTGATTGTGTATGTGGGTGGTGCGGTCGCTGGCGTGGGACGCCAGAATTACGATCCGTCTTGGCATGCGCTGGACTATATTTCTGCGGCAGGCGTGACGACGATTACCGGATCCTTTGATCAGGTGAAGGTGATTCGCGGTGACCGTGAAACGATTTATGTGAATGCGACGGGCGATCCGATCCTTCCGGGTGACTTCATTGAAATTCCGAAGAGCACTTATGAACGTTTTAAGGATTTCACCTTGTTCATGGGTACCCTTTTGTCTGTCGTTTCTTCGGCACTTACCATTTATCTCTTCTACTATAACAAGTAATCTGCTATGGCTTCCGAAACTCCGGGTTTGACCGAAACTCTTTTTCGAATTCTCAACAATGACTTGAAACATTTCAAGTTGTGCTGTGCATGCGTTTTGATTCCGACGCTTGTCGTCTTTGTGCTGGTGATGTGGGTCATCAAGCCGACTTATGCGGCCAAAGCGGTGGTGACGCCTCCGCCTGACAATTCTTCGATGGGAGCCCTTTCGGGAATGCTCGA
>JAILDK010000055.1 GCA_024689485.1 Fibrobacter sp. | reverse complement strand
ATTCTGATCGGCGATATTTACGAAGCGGAAGGTTATACTTTTACAGCCAAAGTCTTTGGCGGTTATTTTATCAAAGATGCGCTTGCGATTGGAGCTCGTGCTGGGTATTCCCGAACCAAGTTGGATATTGACTATTCGATTTTGGAAGATATAGCGGATGTCGCCGAACATCGCCAGTATGTGAAAAATGGATTCTTTATTCAGCCTCTGTTAAAAAATTATCTGAAGGTTTTTGATTCCAAGAATCTCTACTTTTTTAACGAGACCTCGGTTTCGGTGGAATATTCCTATGGAATTTCGCAAGCCGATGATGGCGAGGATATTTCTAAAACGCGTACTCGCGGGTGGACTTTTGAATTCGGCATCAATCCGGGCTTAAGCATTATGGTGCTGCGCAACATGGCGTTTGAAACCTCGGTCGGTCTTTTGGGACTGAGTTCCACCGTGATGGAAATTGAAGAAAACGGGGAAACGCGAAGCGAATTTACGTACAACATCGTGAATTTTACAATCAATCTTCTGGCGTTGAATTTTTCTTTAGTCACATTCTTCTAAGAGGGGTGTTCGATGAAGAATTTCTGTATTTGGATTCTTGCTGGCCTTGTCTTGATGTTTGCGGCCTGCAATGAAGATTCAACGGGGCCGAAGACGGTTGCTCCAAATCTTGGAACGCTTGAACTTTCCGGTTGGACGGTGGAATCGACGGATGAAGATTCTCATACGATTTCCATTTCTCCTTCGAAAAAATGGCTGGATTCTATTGTCATCGATTCAGTGGAAGCCCTTGGCGGTGCAAAACTTTATCTTGCCGCAGATGATGATCTTTATGATCCTGAGCTCGGGGAAGAACTTGTTTCGGGTACGGTGATTTCGACTGTAGATACTACGGAATTTTCGATTGTCGTGCTGGATGAAAAGAATCGCGTTGTGGCTGTTTGGCTGGTCTCGTGGGAGGCTCCCTCTTCGAGTTCTCGCAATGACAAATCCTCTTCCAGTGTCATTGAGATTGCTTCGTCCTCTTCGAGTGTCATTGCAGAGTCTTCCTCAAGTGTCATTGCGAGCGAAGCTTTACGAGACTCTGCAACTTGTTGCAGTAGTCAAGTTATCCTCTCCGAGGAGAAGCAATCCAGCTCCAGTGTGATTGCTTCTTCGTCTTCGACGAATCGCAATGACAGTTCCTCTTCCAGTGTCATTGAGATTGCTTCGTCCTCTTCCAGTGTCACTGAGATTGCTTCGTCCTCTTCCAGTGTCATTGAGATTGCTTCGTCCTCTTCCAGTGTCATTGCAGAGTCTTCTTCGAGTGTCATTGCGAGCGAAGTGAAGCAACCGACTATTGCCGATTTACAGCCGATTGTGAACGGGGATACGCTCGAAAATGCGGTGATGGTAAACGGCGAAAATGTTTTGATCGACGTCCCGTATGCTTCATCGCTCACCGGGGCACTTTCTCAAGTGCAGTTCGTGGGGATGGATTCTGTATTGGACTTGCGCACGGCGAAAACATTGAACTTGCTCTCGGCGGATTCTGTTTTAACCGCTTACCGTGTAATCGCCGGGGTGCAGCTCCCAGGCTCTGATTTTACAAAACGGGAAGACGCCTTCTTTGCAACGACCAGCGATGCGATGGCGACGGAAGGTTCTGTAAAGGTCGTGGCGAATTACACCTTTACCGCCTCGGCGAACCTGGTGGAAAACGGCGAATCCATTTCGCTTTCTTCGCAAATCGTTTCTTGTGCTTGGGCTGGAATTTCGGGAGCGAAGAAGCTCGCTACGGGCATTTACTTTGCCGGCACTTATGCGGGTCAAAATGCGATGAACATCTACGACGTGAATTATACAAGCGGAACGCCTTCGACAGACGTTTCGGATATCTCTTCGCAGATGATATTTGGACGTGAATTTACGGCACGTCCCTCTGCATTTGAACTGACTTATTCTTACACTCATGTTGCGAATTCGAATTCGACCTATCCGCAAAAAGCGCTTGCTTACGTCATTTTGGTCAGCAAGGATTTAAAGGCGGTTGCGGTCGGTGCATTCACTTTGGAAGCTTCGGCAGAAGGAACTTCGACGGTGGAACTTTCTTATGGCGCAGACCCGAACGGAGTCCTTTCCGCGGGCTACGCGGGAACCTCGGATTTGACGCTTGGCACGGGCAATGAAGATGTCGCTTCGATCCGCGTCGTTTTTGCATCTTCCGCTTATGCACATGTCGTTGCTGGTGGAACAACTGTGTTGAACGATCCGACGAGTGAATATCGCGGTGGCGAAGGCTCTACACTCACCTTGGAAAATTGGAAGCTGATTTACGAATGATAAACTTATTGCGCACTCTCGGAATTCTTTTTTTCGCCTTGATTTTCGCCGCATGCTCTGCGGACATGGATACCTTTGGCACTTCGGATTATCATGTGCTGAATGAAATCCATTTTGAAGAAGAAGCGAGCAATCCTTCGATGTATGCTTCAGAACACAAGATCGTGGTAACGACGGTGGAAGTTCCTGATTCAATGGAAACTTGGGACTCGTTGACGATTTCGGATATCGACATGAGCCATTTGGCGAGCCTCCATTTGGTGGATTCCAAATTCAAAGTCTTTCCGTCGGATTCGGCGGAACTGGATTCCCTTGCGAGAGAAGTTTCCTATGTGGAAAAGAAGCTGAAGGAAGGCAGTAAAATTCGAATTCCTTCGAGCCATTTGGTGTACATGGTGATTCTTTCGGAAAGCGGGGAACCCGCGATTTGGCAGATTGAATTTTCCATTCCGGGCGTTGTTGCGGAATCCAGTTCGAGCGTGGAAGAAGACGCTTCGAGTTCTTCTGCGGAAGAGGTTTCCAGTTCGAGTTCGGCGAACCTGAATTCGGATGTTTCTCTTTCGCTTGAATTTGCGAATGCTTTGGATGTGCAGATTTCGGGCGACACCATCCTTGTGGAATTTCCCCAGGGAACGGATCTTTCGAAAGTGAAGTTAGATACGGCGATCGTTTTCCGCAAATCGAGCCTTTCGCCCGCCCCGAGTTCCGTAACAGATTGGTCCAAGGCTCAGCAGTTTACCGTAACCGCAGAAGATGGCTCGGAAAAAACGTGGACGGTCATCGCCTATACCACGCCAAGTTCCGCAACCGATTTGCAGATGGCGTTCGAAGATCAATTCAAAGTCAATCGCTTCGGTGATACCATTTCCATTAAACTCGTTTACGGTTCGACCGTTGCCGAGGCTGTTCTGGATTCCTTTTCCATTTCGGCAGGAGCTTCGATTTCACCGAGTCCGGATTCCGTCAAATCTTGGGGAGCTTCTCAGTCGTTTACGGTGACTGCAGAAGATGGCACTGCCAAGACGTGGACCGTTCTGCTTTCGATTGCCGCAGAAGATGAAACGGTTTCGAGCGACAAGGAACTGCTTTCGATTTCTGCGGAAGGGGAAGTTTCGGCAGCAACGGTGGACGCTTCTAAAAAGACCGTGGTACTGCACCTCGCATCGGCAAGCGCTCTTTCGTCTGTCAACGTGATTCTCGAAATTTCAAAAACGGCTTCGCATAATTTGGAAACAACCGATTTGGATTTGCGTTCCGAAAAAACGTTCACTATCACCGCGGAAGATGCAAGCTTTGAAACGTGGACCATTTCTGCGGACTATCCGAAGTCTTCGTCCGCGGACATTTTGAGCTTTACGACGGACGATTTTACTTCCCAGGTTTCGATTGACACCGCTGCCAAAACTCTTGACTTGAAAGTTCCTGCAAATCAGGCAGGCCAGTTGGAAACGGTTTATTTCAGCGCGACTTATTCCGACGGCGCAAAAAAGACAAGTCCCACGACGGATTATCTGGATCTTTCCGAAGGTTCCGCAGAAATTGTCGTGGCCGCGGAAGATGGCACGACTGTCACCTGGACTGTTTCGGCAACCGTATCCGCATCTACTCCACAGATTACCGCGATGACGCTTGGATCGGGAAAAGTCTCGGGCGTCATCGATCAGTCTGCCGGAACGATTTTCTTTAACATGACTTACACCCAAGATTTGGATCTGCGTGAACTGACGGTTCAATCGCTTGCGCTTTCGAACGATGCTTCGACGAGCGATTTGGAAGTTGGCTCCGCATACGACTTTGCCAAAAAGAAAACGGTTACTGTTTCGAATTCAACAGGGAATTCTAAAACTTATACGATTCAGGCGGGCTATCAATACCCGAACAGCGATTTCAACACGTGGACAGATGACGCCTTCGGAAATCGCAACGACATTGAATATTGGGACAACGGCAACAACAGTGCGCTTTCTTCCACCAAAACGCTCACCACGAGTGCGGAAAACGAAACCGTCATTAAAATGGAATCCAAAGACGCCAAAATCTTTGGCATCGGACGCTTTGCGGCGGGCAATATGCTCATCGCCTATTTCAATCCGAAGAATGTGGGAACATTGGCGATGACAGGCTACGACGACGGAAATGAGCTCATCGACTTTGGAAGGCCATTCTACGGTCGCCCGAAATATGTGGAATTCGACGTTCAATATGAAGGCTTGGGCGATTCCTGCGACTTGTACCTGCTGCTTGAAAATCGTACCGCAACCGCAAACGAAGGCAAAAATCAATACCGCAGTTCTAGCGACGTCAATACGCTTGTCGCGAGCGCTTGGTACCGCGCCACGACCGTCGAATCCACCGAAGACCCGGATGTCGTTTCGATTACAGACGCAGAACGTTCTGGCTATAAAACGATTCGCTTAAAGCTCCAATACGGCAAACCGAATTCCGCATCGCCGATTTACAATTCGAGCGTTTTCGCCACTTCGCTTAAGAACAGCGCAGGCATTGACAACCATCTGGTAGAAACCGATTCTCCGGATGATTTTGACGTGACGCATATCCGTGTGGTAGTCGCTTCGAGTGCGCTCGGAAATGTGTATGAAGGTTCTGTCGGCGCAACGCTTTACTGTGACGCCATGCGTTTGATTTACGAGTAAAAGTTTGAATTTTAAAAGGATTCCGCGCGGAACTTTTCACGGCATTCGCGGAGTTCTTCCACGACCGTGTACGGCATTTTCATGCAGTTCGGGCCATAGGGGCTGTTTTCGGTGTGAAAATCCGAACCGCCCGTGCCGAGCAAGCCGTAACGTTCGGCGATTTCACGGTAACGTCTTCCGACAGCGCCTTTTTGCGCCGGGGAATACGTTTCAATTCCTTTGAGGCCCGCTTCGACAAGGTCTGGAATCAGGCTGTCGACGTTCGACTTGTACGGGTGGGCGAGGACAGCGATACCGCCTGCGTTTTCAATCAAGCGGATCGTCTGTTGCGGATTTAAACCGCGCTTTTCGACAAAGGCGGGAGCTCCGTCTGCGAGGTATTTGTTGAAAGCCTCGCCGAAGTTCGAAACGTATTCTTCATCGACCAAAGCCATGGCGATATGCGGACGTCCAATGACCTTGCCTTTGCAGTAGGTCATCACTTTTTCAAAGCTCAAATTGACGCCGAGAGTAGAAAGCTTTTTGAGAATTGCCTTGGCGCGCGAAATTCGCTGCTTGGCGCTTTCTTCGAGCTCCATGTTCATGGCGAGGTTCGTCGGATCGCAGAAATAACCGAGGATATGAACATCACGCCCTTGCCAAACCGCCGAGACTTCGATACCCGGAATGATTTCGATGCCGAGTTCGTCAGCATAAGGCTTTGTCGCGGAATAAGAGGCGAGTGTGTCGTGGTCGGTCACCGAAATGCAGCGGAGACCCTTTCTTTTGGAAAGCTTGACCACATCAAGCGGGGTGAGCGAACCGTCGGAAAGGTTCGTGTGCAGGTGCAGGTCTGCGAATCCGATTTTTTGCTTGGCGGCATCGGTCATTTCACAGCCCCTTCAAAAATCGCGGTCAAGACTTCGATGCGTTTGGAAACTTCACCTCCCGAAACGAGGCTCAAATTGAGCAGGGGGTAAAGGCTTTCGCAGTCGAAGCCGAATCGGTAAGCGGCACCGCAGGTCTTGCAGAGATAGAGCATCTGGAAGAGCGTCTGGTCTTGCAAGTCAAAGGTCGCCGTAATCTGGCGCGCCTTCAAAACCTCTTCGAGCTTTTGGAATTCCTGTTCGCCGTATCGACAGCCCAAGGTCGTGTAATAAAGCACTTCCTGCTTCACCTGGTTTGTTTGCAACAGGTTTTCCAGGTTGCTGTTTGCAAAGAGCAGCACTCCGTGCTTTTTAATGCGGCAGAGCTTTTGCAAAAAAGGCAGATAGGCGTTCACCAATTCCGTATTTTCCGGAAGAAGGATCAGAACGGTCTGCTTTTCCGAAAGCTTCATCGGATATTCAAAGGTGGCGGAAGAGTCGCCAGCCTGCTTGATGAACCAACGCTGCAGGGATTCCTTTGACGCAAACTTTTTCAAGCTGTATCGCAGGCAATCTTTAAAATAAAGCGAAGGTTTCAAAACAGGACTCCAATGTTAGACGAGGAAAATATAAATTTTCGCCAATGGGAAAAATGAAGTTTTACGCGATAAAATCGCCTTCTGTGCAAAAAATTGTCACTTCTTGGCCGGAATGTGAAAAACTCACGCATGGAGTCAAAGGTTGTCTCTTTAAATCGTTCGCCACGCGTGAAGACGCAGAATCCTGGCTTTCCGGTGTTTCGGAAACCCATGGGGAAGGTTTACGCATTTACGTCGACGGTTCCTTCACACCGGGCTTTGACCGCGCAGGTTGGGCTTTTATCGCTGTAGAAAACGACAGGCAGATTGGAGCAGAAAACGGCGTTACGGATTTACCCGCTGAAAGCCGTAATATCGATGGAGAACTGACCGCGAGCTTGCATGCCCTCGCCTGGCTCAAAAGAACGGGCAAAACGGGCGTTATTTGCCACGACTATGAAGGAATCGCTCGCTGGGCAAAAGGCGAATGGAAAGCGAATAAACCGATCGCTATCCGCTACAAGGAAGCGGTCCAAGAATTTCCGAACGCTAAATTTGAAAAGGTTCCCGCTCATTCTGGCGTTAAGTGGAACGAAGCCGTGGACCAGCTCGCCAAAAAGGCGATTGCGGACTGCCAGGCTCGCGAAAAGGCGGCAAAGGCAGCAAAAACCGCAAAAGCCTCACCCGTAAAACCGGCCCCGGCACCAGCTCCTGTGCAAACAAAAACGCCGGAACGAATGCCTTCGCCCGGCGAATCTCTAGACTTGTTCGGCTAAAATCAGTTTTCCTGCTTGCTGATGCAGTGCAGGCTTCCGCCCTGACGGATGACCGTCGTAGCGTCTATGCCGATGATTTCACGCTTCGGGTACACCTTCTTGAAGTAGGCTTCGGCTTTTTTGTCGAATTCTTCTTCGTACTTCGGATACACGAGCGCACCGTTCAGGTAGATGTAGTTCATGTAAGAAGCGGGGAGCGTTCCGCGGCCGAGCTTCTTTTGCGTCGGAATCTGGACCGTATCGACACGGGCCTTGGCGCCGTAGTGACGCTTTAACCACGTTTCAAGAATGGTCTTGTTGCGCAAAAGCGGTTTAAAGTTCACCTTGGACTGGTCTTCTTCCCATGCCATGGCGACGCGCGTTTTCGAAATAAAGCGGACCGCGTTGTCGATGTGGCCGTCCGTGTGGTCGCCGGCGAGGCCTTCCGGAAGAACGAGCAAATCTCTAAGGCCGAGCGCTTCCTTCAGAGCTTCTTCGACGTGCTTCAAATCCTTTTTGGAATTGCGATGTTTGCCGACGAGGCAGGGGAGGGTCGTGATGCCGAGACCGTCGTCGTTCACTTCGATTGCGCCACCTTCAAAGATATACGGGTATTCCTTGACGGCGAACTTCTTCTTTTTGGCGATGGCGAACGGGATCTTTTCGTCTTTGCTCCACGGCGGGAACTTGGCGCCCCAGGCGTTGAACTGGAACTTCACAATCTTTTCTTTACCCGCTTCGTTGTACACGAAGAACGGACCGTAGTCGCGGATCCAGACGTCATCGGTTTCTTGCTTAATAAACTTCGGCTTGAACTTGGCTTTGGCAAAGATCTTCTTTTGAGCTGCCGGCAGTACAAAGTCCAGCGGAACAAGCACGTTCACCGGTTGAAAGTGCGAGCAGATTTCGATCAGTTCAAAGTAGAAGGCGAAAATCTTTTCACGATTTTTACCACGCCAGTTCTGCGTGTTGTGCGGAAAAGAAAGCCAGATGGATTTTTGGGTTTCCCATTCGGCAGGGTAGTGCAAGGTCATGGCGTGTCCCAGGTTTTGAGAATGTCTTTGTACAGGTCGGTGCGACGGTCGCGGAAGTGCGGCCACCAGCGACGGTTGAATTCAATTTCCGAAAGGTCGATTTCCGTGATGGAAGCGCCGAGGAAGTCTGATTTCAAATCTTCGATAACGTAGCCATCCGGAGCGCTCACAAAGGAATGTCCCCAGAAGGTCAAGTCGCCTTCCGTACCGATACGGTTTGCGGCGACGACAAAAAGACGGTTCGCAATCGCATGTCCGCGCATCACCGTCATCCAGCTGTCCTTTTGACGTTCGTAAAGGGAAACCGGTTCCTTGCAGTCCCAACCGATGGCGGTCGGGTAAATCAGAACGTCTGCACCCTTGAGCGCATTGATACGGGCAGCTTCCGGGAACCATTGATCCCAGCAGATCAGAACGCCGATTTTGCCAGCGGAAGTCTGGATCGGTTCAAAGCCCGTGTCGCCCGGTGCAAAGTAATATTTTTCGTAAAAACCCGGATCGTCTGGAATGTGGCTCTTGCGATAAAGGCCCGCAATGCTGCCGTCCCGTTCAAAGACATAGGCACTGTTGTAATAGATTCCGCGTGCGCGCTTTTCAAAGAACGGGAACACGACGACCGCGTTCAGCTCCTTGGCAATGCTTTGCCATTCGCTCACCAGGGCATCGTTCTTTTCGATGGCCCAGTCAAAGCCCTTTTCGCCTTCTTCGATCGGAAAATACGGAGTGTGGTAAAGTTCCGGAAGAACGAGAATGTCGAGCTTCGAATCTTTCAATTTTTTAGCTTCGGAAACATACCAAGCGTTTGTCGCTTCGGTTGTTTCAAACCATTTGCCTTGTAACGTTGCAATGCGGAGTGATTTCATACCCTCAAATTTAGAAAATAGAGTGCTTTTATCTATATTTTTCTCTATGAAAAATGGGGCAATCGTTTACGTTTTCAGTCTGTTTTTGGTTTTGAGCTTTTGGGCGGGATGCGCGTCGCATTCAGAAACCGTGATGGTTCAAATGTCAGATGTGCAGCCGACGGTTATTGTCAAAAAAATGGGCATTCCCTTTTCGATCGATTCCGTGGCCGAAAACAGTGAACTGCGTCACGTATTCGTTTGGGATTCTATAGCACTTCCTTCCCTTGCCGATTTGGATTTTGCCGCTTACTATCAGAATCCGATTCGTGAAGCGGGCAAGCAGGAACTTCCGGAAAATGCAAAACCTTTGACCGCGGAATTCGGAGCTTATCCGTTTCCGATGTTCGATTCGCTTGTGGCTGTAGAACCGGAATTTATGCAAATTCGAAATCCAGTCGCCTGGGAACCGTTCACCAAGATTCTCTACGCCCAAGGTGCGGGGGATTCTCTTGCACAAGTCTTCCGCAGCGTGGAAAGCGTCAAGTGGGGACAGTCGAACGTCTTTGCCGATTTTCAAAAAATTGAAAAGCTTTATCTGTTTGGCGTCAATAAGCAGTACGGCGCATGGTGGGTTCAGGTCGTTCCGCGAAAGTGGACGGGAAAGCCAGCCTTTTGGGCAAGGCTTAAGCAGAAGCCTTCTCAAGCGGAAATCGACGTTTTCAAGCGTTACACTTCGCAGAGCTTGAACCTGGAAATGGCTTTAGATTGGGTCAAGACCCTTGCCGCTTACTGGTACCCGACCTTCAACACCGACATGGAAGTTCATGAAGTGGGCAAGGAATGGAATGGAGCGAAGCCCTTCGCCGTCATGCGCGGAAATCCGATGGGAACTCCGATGTGGGTCGCCTTTGACGTTCCTCAATTCCGCAAGGCCGCTTTAAAGGCTGCGGATACAGCAACCGCCGAAAAGGATTTCACCCGAGTCCTCGACACGAATTCCGCTTGGAGAAAGCAGGAACTGGAAAAGCTCCAAGGCGTTTGCCCGGAAACTCCAGAGACAGAAGCCTTTAAGGCAAAACTCGCCAAGGTCCTCGACTCTCTTCCTGCAGCCCAAAACGCCTGGAGTGCAAACGGAATGCTCTGGTTCCGCCGCGATGCAAATTCCTTGCTCGCCAAAGATTTTACCGCGCAGGATTCCTTGCACAATCCGCTCCCGAGACTCTTGGAACTCAAGGCTTATCTTGACAGTTTAGACATTCAGTTCTTGGTCGTGCCGATGCCCACCAAGGAAGCTCTTTACGCAGACAAGATGATCTCCGGTACAGCCGATACGCTTTGCGTGGACGTCGCGAGCCGTGACATCATCCGAAAACTTCTTGCCGCAGGTGTGGACGTTCTGGACGTTTTCCCGGCGCTGCGGGCGGCACGTGCGGGCGACGACGCAGAACATTTTTCTTTTCAAAAGTTCGATACGCATTGGGCGATGCCAGGACTTCTCGCGGCGATGGAACAGCTCGCGATGAAGGTGACGACTTACGCCTGGTATGAAAATTCCGGAGCTGCACCGGGAACGCTTGAAATGCGTGACACGACCATTTTGCGCGAAGGCGATTTGATTCAGCAACTTCCGCATACCGAGCAGGGGGGCTTTGCACCGGAAACCCTCGATGTCAAAAAAATCTACAAGGATGGCAAGCCTTATGTCGGCGGCAAGGACGCTCCCATTCTTTTGATGGGCGATTCCTTTACAGGTGTATTTGAATCGGTGGATGGGAAATCCGGAGGTCCGGGATCCCTTCTTGCTTTTGCTACCGGTTTGGATGTTCAAGTTGTGACCAGTTGGGGTGGTGGACCGCTTGTGCGCCATCGCATGGTCAAAGACAAAAAATCTTTAAAAACAAAGCGTTTGGTCATTTACATGATGACCCTGCGCGATTTCTGGCAATCGCCATTGGAGTGGGATGTTCTCTAAATCCATTTATCGATCGATGGTCATCTTTGCATTGTTTTTGATGCTGATTGTCGCATTAATGTTTGTGCTCTCTCCTAAGCGTGGGCAAAACATTTCCCTGATCTCGGCCGCATGTGCTTTTGACGATTTTGAACCGCAGTGTTTTGATCGCAATCCCATGTGGAACGACGGGTTGTATTACTTTGATAGCGTCCTGTACGAAACCAAGGACACGGTTCAAGCGATGAAGTCCCTGATGTGGGATTTTTGGAAGCTTGAATTTGCCGGCGAAGGAGCAGCGACGATTCCTGCTTCCATTTTGGCGGGCCGTTCTTTGGAAACCGGAAGGACCGGATGCGTTAGCGCGACTTGGCTTGCCTTGATGGTCGCCGAAGCTCGAAATCTGCGCGTTGACGCCATGCTCGTTCCGGGACACATGTATTTTCGTGTGAACGGTGTGAACATGGAGCCGAATAAACAGGGCTATCACTATTCGGATGAAGAATACCGCCAAAAATATGCGGACGGCTCTTGGTCGGGTTACGAATTCCGCCCGCTTTACAAAAAGCAATTCTTGGGCCTTGTCGCCTTCGACATGGGCAATTATTACCTCTCGAGTGATGCTGAGATCGCGTTGGAATGGTATAAAATGGCAAGTGAACTTTTCCCTGCCTTTCCTGGTATCGATAAGAACCGTCGCTTAGCGATTGAAAAGGTAGATCCGAGAAAAAGCGCTCGCATTCGATGAAAATCGTTTTGCCCAAAATCCTGTTTGCATTTTGCGTCTCGGTCTTCGCTTTTTTTCCGCTGACCGATACGGATATTTGGTGGCATCTCGCGAGCGCCAGGGATTTCTTAGAAAACGGTCTTGCGACAAAGGATCCCTTTTGTTGGACTGCGTCGAAAGCTCCTTGGATCAACGTACATCTGTACTTTCAGTTGGCGGTTTACGGGGTTGAACAGATCGCTGGTCCGTTGGGACTGGTGACCTTAAAGGCTTTGCTGTGGGGAATTGTCGCTTTTTTGTGGATGCTTCCAATCAAGCGTAAAATTTTGCCCGTGCATTTTGCGCTGCTTTTCGCTTTTGCTTTTTTATTCCGTTATGCGTTTGAATGCCGTCCGATTCTGTTCTCGATGCTCTTTCTCGGCATCTTTTGGAATCTTTTGCCGCAGCTTGAAAAACGGATTTCGCCCAAGTGGATTCTTTCTGCGGCGGCGATGCTCGCAGTGGAATGGATTTGGGTGCGGACTCAGGGACTTTTCCCTTTGGGATTTGCCCTCGCCTTTTGTGCAATCGCTTTTTCTTTTCAGAACCTTTCGCTTTGGGGGAAAGTGGGGAACGGAGCATTTTTCGCCCTGCTCCTTTTAACGCCTTTGGCGCATACGCAGGGCGTTTTGCTGTGGCAGTATCCACTTGAACTTTTGAACCGTCTTGTGGGCGGAACCGCCTCTTCGCAGATTTTTTCTCAGCAGATTGCCGAAAATCGTGCGCCGACGACACTGCTTGCGCAAGGAGAAAATCAAGCCGCGATGATTGCCTTGCTTGTGGCCATTTTTATTTCAGCAGTCTTGATTTTACGACATCGTCGTTTGGCAAAACCTTTCCAAATCGCATGGCTCGTCATCGGCACATTTTTGGCAGCCACCGCCGAGCGTAATTTGACGCTTTTCTTTTTCCCTTTTGCGGCGATAGTGCTTTCGCATTCGGGCGCGCTTCTTTCTTTGCGGAGCGCCTTGGAAAAGAACCTTTCCGTTTCTAAAAAAATGTTCTCGACGGCTCT
>JAILDK010000050.1 GCA_024689485.1 Fibrobacter sp. | reverse complement strand
TACCGGATTAGTCGTGCGCTCATCTACGCAACGATGGTCTTGTCGTTAATTGCGGCAGGGCTTATCTGGTTTGGCGTGAACAACGCTCTGGGAAAATAAAATAGAGAGAGGTGTATTCTTATATGAATATTAAGAATATGGGAATGAGCAAGCCGCAGCCGATGTATTGCGGTCGTCGTCCTAAGAACGACAATATCGAGCCTTCTGTTCCGATGGCTAGTGAAGAAGAGCAGGAAGAACTCGAAGAGGAAGAAGAAGAGGAAAGCCTCGATGAAGAGGTGAACTTCGACAAGCCGACGTTCAAGCGCGACCAGATCTGGAACGACTACGCGGAAGATTTGGACTACGACCAGTGATCAGATCCCTGAAGAGGGGCGCTTTTTTCTTAATCGCCTCGGCTTTCGTTTGTATATTCACTTCCTGTGCTGGAAGCAGACAGGAAGTCTATACTCCCGAAGCTGAGGAATCTTTTGTATCCCGCGCGATGAGCGATTGGGTGTCTCCCGAAGAAGAGTTGCGGGAGTCTTGGCAACAGTATCAGTTTGCCCTGCAGGCGATGGAAGATGAGGACTGGCTTGTCGCTCGGCATCACCTGGATTTAGCTTTAAAAAAATTAGTGGAAGAAAATTACGACCCCGTCTATTCGATTCAGGCGCGGCCGCAGGACTCTTTGTACCGTCGGGATATGCCGCACAAGTTAATTGCTGCGTTGGATGAAGTTTACCCGCAAATCCTTGCCATGGGCGAGGACGCTTCCGTTTATGTGCGTTATGAATTTGACGATGCGGGTCTTGAAAATTTGGACGAACCGCCTCTCGACAGTGCGGAACGGGAAGAAATCGAAAGCTTCCTTGATACGTTGAACCGCGCTGAGTTTACGCTCCCGATTGAATTCAACGAACGCGTGATGCAGGAAATTCAGTACATGTCGACGCGTGCGCATGATTTTACGGAAGCATCTCTTTCCCGAAAGACCGCGTTTGAAGAAATGATCTATGCGAAGATCGATTCCATGGGAATGCCGCGCGATCTGATATTCCTTTCGCTTGTGGAATCCGGCTACAAGATCAAGGCTTATAGCCGCGCCAAGGCGGCGGGACTTTGGCAGTTTATCCCGTCGACGGGAAAGCGTTACGGACTTTATCAGGATTTTTGGATGGACATGCGCCGCAATCCGGAACAGTCGACGGTTGCCGCGATGCGCTATTTGCAACGTCTGCACGATGAATTCGGCGACTGGCTGATGGCGATGGCCGCTTACAACTGCGGCGAAGGCTGTGTGCGCCGCCGTATCCGTGAAGTCAAGGAAGATACGCTCTGGGATTCGACGAAGACGGTCTCCTATTGGGACCTGAAGCTCCCGAAAGAAACGATGCATTATGTGCCGCGTATTCTTGCCGCGATGACGATCGGACATTATCCGGAACATTACGGCATGGACGTGGAAAAGCGCGAACCCGCCGCATTCGATACGGTGACCGTGGTAGAATTTATGCCGCTTGACCAGGTGGCAAAAGCGGCGGGAGTCGATACCAAGACGATTCAGGAATTGAACCTGGAACTCAACCGTTGGTGCACGCCGCCGAAGGAAAACGGCTACGTGATGCGCATTCCGGAAGGGACTCGCGATTCCTTCCTCGTTGCTTATGAAAAAATGGATAAAAAGTCTTGGTCGCGCTGGCAGTATCACAAGGTAAAGTCGGGCGAAAACCTGGGCAAGATCAGTCGAAAGTACGGAGTTTCCGTGAAGGACATCCAGTCGGCGAACCATTTGAAGAATACGCGAATCCGCCGCGGTCAAACGCTCATGATTCCGCTGCCGTCCAGCGCCTACGCTTCGAATTCCTCCAAGAATTCCGCACAAACGAAGTCCTCGAAATCTTCGGATACTTCGAAGAAATCTTCGGCGCGTACATACAAAGTAAAGTCGGGCGATAACCTCGGCTCGATCGGTCGCAAGTTCGGTGTTTCCGTTTCGCAGCTGCAAAAGTGGAATGGAATCGAAGGCTCTGCTATCCGTGCAGGTCAGGTTCTTTACGTGGAAAAGCCGGCAGAGAAGTCCGCAGAAAAGCCCGCAGAGAAGACCGTTGAAAAGTCTGTAGAAAAAGCCGAGGAAAAGCCTCAGGAAAAACCGGCGCAAAAACCGGTGCAAAAACCCGTGGAAAAATCTGCTGAAAGCAACTTTATCAAGCACACGGTCCAATCGGGAGAATCCCTGTGGGATATTTCTCGCGCCTATGGCGTGACCATTGAGCAGATCGTCGAGTGGAATAAGAAAAAATCCACGAAGGTGAAAGCGGGCGAAGTTTTAAAAATTCAGTCAAATCGCTGAAATTCTTCTTATTTCGCAAAAAATCTCCCTAATTTGGTTATATTCTTAAAGTAACCTAAGGAGATTTTTTATGTCGAATCATTTCTTGTTTCTGTTGGCAGATGGTTTTGAAGAAACGGAATGCGTAGCTCCGTATGATATTCTGATTCGCGGCGGGGTCAAGGTTTCCCTCGCGAGCATTCACGCCGATCCCTATGTGGAAGGCGCTCATGGTTTGACCATTAAGGCGGACGCCCTTCTTTCGGAAATCGATACGTCTCTTTATTCGGGCATCTTTTTGCCGGGTGGCGGCCGCGGTGTAGAAAACTTGCGCGCTTCTCAGGCGGTGCAGGAAGCGGTCCGTAGCTTTATGGGCGCTGGCAAGTGGGTGACGGCGATTTGCGCGGCTCCGACGGTTCTTGCGGCGGCTGGCGTTTTGCACGATAAGCGTGTGACGAGCTATCCTTCGACGGAATCGGATATCCGTTCTTATTGCAAGAGCTATTCCCAGGACCGCGTCGTGGTGGATGGCAAACTTGTGACGAGCCGCGGCCCGGGTTCTGCTGAAGAGTTCGGTTTGCAGCTGCTTGCGCTTCTCGAAGGCAAGGAAAAGGCAGAAGATGTCCGTAAGGGCATGGTTGCTCGCTAAACTCTAAAAGCGGGCTGGATGTTTTATTAAATTTGGGCCATTATGGCAGACGTTTTTCTCTACGATACCACTTTGCGCGATGGCAATCAGGACCGCAAGATCTCCCTTTCTTTGGGAGACAAGTTGCAGGCAGCAAAGCTGCTGGATTCTTTCGGCTTTGATTACATTGAAGGGGGCTGGCCCAATCCCAGCAATCCAATCGATGTGGAGTTCTTCAAGCAGATTGGAGAAATGCATCTGACCCATGCGAAGGTGACCGCTTTCGGTAGCACGCGTCGTCCGAATATTCTCCCGGAAGATGATCCGCTGTTGAAGGCTCTGGTCGCAAGCCAGGCACCTGTCAAAACGATCTTCGGTAAAAGCTGGGATTTGCACGTGACCGATGTCATTCGCACGACTCTCGAAGAAAATCTCGACATGATCGAGTCTTCGGTCCGTTACCTCAAGGAAAATTCCGAAGAGGTCATTTACGACGCGGAACATTTCTTTGACGGCTACAAGGCGAATCCGCAGTATGCGCTCGATACGTTAAAGTCCGCGGAACTCGGCGGTGCCGATTTTATTGTGCTCTGCGATACGAACGGCGGAACGATGCCGTGGGAACTCGCGGAAATCATCCAGGCGGTGAAGCAGAAGGTTTCGACTCCGCTCGGCATTCATGCGCACAACGACAGCGGAATGGCGGTGGCGAATTCTCTCATCGCAGTTCAGAACGGCATCACGATGGTGCAGGGCGTTTTGAACGGCTACGGCGAACGTTGCGGCAATGCGAACCTGACGACGATCTGCGCGGATCTCGTCATCAAACTTAAAAAGCAACCGTTCTGCGCGAAGAACTTGCAGGATCTGCGCAAGGTGAGCCTTGCTTACGATCAGATCGTGAACATCCCGAGCAATATCAATGCTCCGTACGTCGGGGACGCTGCGTTTGCGCATAAGGGAGGCGCTCACATCGATGGCGTGATGAAGGTTTCCCGCAGCTTTGAACATGTGGACCCGCAGGTCGTGGGCAACAAGCGCGTGTTCGTCGCAAGCGATCAGGCCGGTGGATCCTTGGTCGTGGAAAAGGTCAAGGAACTGCTCCACGTGGACGTGGACAAAAAGGACCCGAAGATCCGTGAACTTTTGCTTTTGATCAAAAAGCGCGAAAACGACGGCTGGCATTTTGACAGCGCGGAAGCGAGCTTTGAAATGCTCGTGTACAGAACCCTCGGTCACTTTACGACGCCGTTCTCGCTTGAAAATTACCGTTTGATCGAAGACCGTACCGTGCAGGGCGTGAGTGTTTCCCAGGCGACGGTCAAGCTTCGCATCAACGACGAAATCAGTCTACAGGTGGCGGAAGGCGACGGCCCGGTGAACGCTTTGGATGCGGCACTGCGCAAGGCCTTGACCCCGTACTTCCCGTACATGAAGAACGTCCGTTTGGATGACTTCAAGGTGCGCGTTCTCGGATCGAATGTCGGTTCTGATGCGCATGTGCGAGTGTGGTCTACCTTCGGCGATGAAACGGATACCTGGCATGTGGCAGGCGTTTCTTCGAACATCATCGAGGCGTCTTGGTTCGCCTTGATCGACGGCCTCACCTACAAGATTTATAAAGAACAAAAAAACGGACACTAGATCATGAAAATCATCAAAGTCAAGCAGAAGTCGAAGGAAGTCGAACGCATCTGCGCACGCGGCGTCGCTCCGACGGAAGAAATTCACCAGAAGGTCAAGCAGATCCTGGAAGACGTTCGCAAGGGCGGTCTTTCGAAGGCTGTCGAATACGCTCAGAAGTTCGACGGTCTCAAGGGCAAGTCTCTCGCGGTGAGCGAAAAGACGATCGAGAAGCTGGCGGACAAGGTCCCGGAAACTCTCGCCAAGGGTCTTCGCCAGGCGATCAAGAATGCGGTGGAATTCCACAAGCATGAACTCAAGGACTTGAACGGATTCTCTTTCAAGGGCAAGGACGGTGAAGTCCTCGGTCAGCGCATTCGTCCGATGCACCGTGTGGGCCTTTATGTGCCGGGTGGTGCGGCAGTGTATCCGAGTACGGTTATCATGAACGCGGTGCCGGCTCTCGTGGCAGGCGTGGACGAAATCGTGGTGACGACTCCGGCGAAGGACGGTATCCATCCGTCTGTCGCTTTTGTACTTCGTGAACTTGGCATTACGGAAGTCTATCACATTGGCGGCGCTCAGGCGATTGCGCTCCTCGCTTATGGTGCCAAGGGCATTGAACCGGTCGATAAGATCGTGGGACCGGGCAACGTCTTTGCCGCGATTGCGAAGAAGGAAGTCTTCGGTACGGTGAACATCGACATGATTGCTGGTCCGTCTGAAATCCTCGTGATGGCTGACAATACGGCGGATCCGGACTTTGTGGCGGCTGACTTGATGAGCCAGGCGGAACACGGTTCGGGCTTTGAAGCGGCGATTTGCATTACCGACAACATGGATACGGCAAAGATGATTTCCGCTTGCGTCGATGAACAGGTGGAAAATTCTCCGAAGCGTGAATTGCTGGAAAAGGTTCTCGACAACTTCGGCCGCATTCTCGTGGTGGACAACTGGTTCGACGGTGTGGCGATTGCAAACCGCATCGCTCCGGAACACTTGGAAATTATGACAAGCGAAGCGGAAGAACTTTCGAAGAGCATTTTGAACGCGGGCGCCGTGTTCATTGGCCCGTGGTCGAGCGAACCGGTCGGCGATTACTTCGCAGGTCCGGACCATGTGCTCCCGACGAACGGCACGGCTCGCTTCTCGAGTCCGCTCGGCGTCTACGACTTTGTGAAGCGCATGAGCATCATCAACTACTCGCAGAAGGCAATTCAGAAGCACGGAAAGGCGATTGCCGAAATGGCGACGACGGAAGGCTTCTATCACCATGCTCAGGCTGTGTTGAAGCGTCTCTAAGCTTTTCGTTCAAACGTTTAGTTTGTACAAAAAAGTTCCTCGCCAAAGCGGGGAACTTTTTGATTTTAAAAATCGGGATGCTTAAAATTTGTATCTGGTGCGGATCGCGTAAGAGAGAACGGCGAAGGCGCCTGCCACATTCATGCTCGCCTTGCGACCCGCCATTGGAATTTCCACTTTGAGGGAACATTTTTCAAGCAGATCCGGGGCGATGCCGAGCTCTTCGTTGCCAAGAATGATCAGACCTTTTTTGGGCCATTCCACGGTAGAAATGGGGACGGAACCTTCGCCTGTTTCAAGCGCGATAATGCTGTAGCCGTTATCTAAGTGCGCCTGGATGCAGTCAAACGGTGTCTCCCAGCGTTTGTGCGGAATCCAACGTTCCGTGCCACGGGCGGCACTCTTGAGCATCGCATGGTCAATGTCTGGCGTGTAACCGGAAAGGTGTACCGCTTCGAGCCCAAAACAGTCCGAGGTGCGGAAGATCGATCCGACGTTAAAACCGCTGCGCAGATTGTGCGCTAGCACCGCATAGGGGAGCGTTTGCATCACCGCTTCCGGACGGTCGCCCGGTTCGTTTTCCAGGTAGACGTCGCGTTCAAAACCGAGGCCCGCCTCGGTGCGGAAGTCTTTATAAAGATCAATCAGCTCGGCTTGATTCTTTCCGTCCAAGCGTTTGGAAGCGGGGAAGTTTTCCCATTCGGCATAATGCTCATATTCGTTACGAATCTGAGCCATGTCGTTGCCGAGCTGTAGAATGAGAATTCGCAAAAGTTCCGCGAAGCGTTTGGCTTTCGTCTTGGGCGCTAGCGCGGAAAATTTTTGAATCGAATACATGGGCTTTAGTGAACCTTCTTGCCGTCGAGAACGTCACAGGTCACCGGCTTTCCGCCGATTTCAAGAGCGTTTTCGCCGCAGAACACAACCTTGCCGCGTACTTCGAGAGAAATCTTTTCGAAGTCCTTTACCTTGAGAACGCGACCGTCGGTAGACGGAGCGATTCCGTGGAAGGCGGCGCGGTCACCCGGCTTTGCACCTTCCGGCGGAGCGATCAGCACGCAGACGTGATCTTCGTCGGTGTCGCCTGCAAAGAGCATACCGTTGCTCATGATGCCGCGGAGCGGAGCCGGTTTCAGGTTTGCAAAGAGGACGATCATGCGGTCCTTGAGTTCTTCTGCCTTGTAGCTTGCGCGGAGGCCCGAGCAAATGGTGCGCGGTTCGCCTTCGCCTGCATCGACCTTGAGAACGTAGAGGGAGTCTGCGTCCGGATGGTTCTGCACGTCGATAATCTTGGCGGCGCGGATGTCCATTTCGGCTGGCACATCTTCTGCGGTAAGAGGCTTGTTCTGCTTCGGCTTCTGAGCCGGCTTCGCCTGTTCCTGCTTCTTTTCTTCTTCGATACGCGGGAAGAGAGGCTTGCCTTCGCCAAAGCTTTCGCCGCCCTGGAGGATGCCCCAAGAAAGATCGTCTGCGCTCTGGAACTTGGAACCGAGCATGGCGAGGCCTTCTTCTGCCTTGGACGGAATCACCGGCCAGAGGAGGCAAAGGGAAAGACGCACGGCTTCTGCGGAAATGTAAAGCACCGTAGCGAGCTCATCCTTCAGAGCCGGATCCTTTGCCAGCTTCCACGGAGCCTTGACTTCGAGGTAGCGGTTGATGCTGCGCACGAGCTGCATAATCGTTTCGATTGACTGCGAAAGGCGAGCCTTCGGAAGGCCTTCCTTGATTTCGGCAATCACCTTGCCGGCGAGATCGATGACTTCCTTTTCGGCATCGCCGATCTGCGCTGCCTTCGGGAGCTTGCCTTCAAAGTTGTTGAGCACCAGGCGGTGTACGCGGTTCAGCACGTTGCCGAGGTCGTTGGCGAGGTCGCTGTTGATGCGACGGACAAAGCCTTCGTGCGTAAAGTTTGCATCCTGTCCCACGACCATTTCACGGGCGAGGAAGTAGCGGAACGCGTCGATGCCGTACTTTTCCATGTAATCCATCGGATTCACGACGTTGCCTGCGGACTTGCTCATCTTTTCGCCGCCGTTTACGAGCCACCAACCGTGGGCGAGAACGTGTTCCGGAAGCGGAATGTCAAGAGCCATGAGCATCGTCGGCCAATAGACGCAGTGGGTCGTCAAAATGTCTTTACCGATCAGGTGGTATGTTGCCGGCCAAATCGGAGTGCCGTCTGCGTATGTCTTGTGGAAGGCGGTCGATGCGCTCACGTAGTTGAGAAGAGCGTCGAACCAGACGTAGGTCACATAGTCCGTATCGAACGGAAGCGGAATACCCCAAGAAAGGCGAGCCTTCGGACGGCTAATGCAGAGATCGTTCAGAGGCTGCTTCAAGAAGCCGCGGATTTCGTTCCAACGGTAATCCGGAACAATCCAATCCTTGTGGCTTTCGAGGAAGTCGATGAGCTTCTGCTGATAGGAACCCATCTTGAAGAAGTAGTTCTTTTCCTTCAAGAGCTCCACCGGGCGGTGGCTGATCGGGTCACACTTGTTTTCATCCAGTTCGTCTTCGGTAAAGAAGCGTTCTTCGCCGACGGAGTACCAGCCTTCGTATTCCTTAGAATAGATTTCGCCCTTGTCCCAGAGCTTCTGGAGGCATTCCTGCACGTAAGCCTTGTGTTCCGGCATGGTCGTGCGGATAAAGAAGTCGTTTTCGATACCCATCTTTTTCCACAGGTCTTCGAAACGGTGGAAGTATTCGTCTACGTGTTCCTGGGGAGTGACACCACGCTTTTCTGCGGTGCGCTGCACCTTCTGACCGTGTTCATCGGTACCGGTCAAGAAGTAGGTCTGATATCCCAGAATCTTGTGGAAACGGGTGAGAATATCTGCGAGAACGGTCGTATAGGAGTGACCGATATGCGGCGCGTCGTTAACGTAGTAAATCGGGGTAGTAACGTAAAAATTCTTCATGTGCGCAAAGATAGCAAAAAAGCGCCTCCGAATGGAGACGCTTCAATTCGAACTGTCGAAAAAGGATTAGTTGATTCGACCGATCAAGTTGCCGCTGAACTGATAGTCGCGGGAAGAACCGTAACTATGAGCACCGAAGGAGAGGGTGAAGCGCTTGGTGAGCGGCTTTTCGATGTAGAATGCTCCGAGAACGTCCTTCACATGCTTCTTGTCCGTATCTGCGTATTCGGTATCTGCGCGGTCGTGAATGTATTCCGCTTCGAGAATGATGCGGTAGTCACCCGGAGTGAAGAGGAGACCGCCGGTAATCGGAGCGACCATGTCGATCGTACGGGTGCGTTCCTTGCCGAAGCGATCGGTGTAGGTTTCTTCTGCATCGAGGCCCATCAAAGCGCCTTCGAGGAAGAAGTAAGCGATATCGTCGACAATCGGAGTCTTGCCCTGGAGAGCGATCGTGTGACGGACGTCGGCGTCATCGTCATGGACAAGGTCGAAGACGTTTGTACGGTAGCCGAGGTCGAGGTTCAGGAATTCGATGCCGGTGAGGTCATGGAAGTTGAACATCAAACGAAGGTCACCCGTGTTGAGGTTCGGAGTCGTGCTGATGAAAGCGACGCTCATCGTCATCGTTTCCGTCGGGGTGAGCGTGAACTGCAAAGCGTTTTCGCTCGAAGCGCCAGACTTGAAACCGTTGTAGTAGCCGTCGACGTAGTTACCGAAGTAGTCACCGTTCTTCTGCGTGAATTCCCAACGACCGAGCTTGATCGCTGCATACTTGGTGTGCTGTTCAGCCCAAGCTTCGTGAATTTCAAAGAGATCGCGGTATTCGAAAGAATCCGTGGTGTCGCCGTCTGCGGTATGATGGGCGTGATACTGGTTGTCCATCAAGTCACCCGGATACATATAGAGCAAGATGCGTCCGTTGAAGTCTTCGGAATGGGTTTCCATGCCGAGGTTGGCGCGGCCCCACCATTCTTCGAAGTTGTCACCGTTTTCGTCATCTTCGCTTGTCCAGAGAACCTTGCTGGCCTGAATTTCGAAGCTTGCGTCGATATCAAAGACGAATTCGCCAGCCTTGAAAAGCGGCTTCTTCTTGGCTTTCTTCGGAGCCGGAATCGACTTGGCGGATGCCATGGACATGTCCGGAGCCGGTGCGGCAGCCGGAGCTTCCGCAGCCTTAGCGGTGTCAGCCGGTGCAGCAGCCGGAGCTTCTGCGACCTTGGCGGTGTCAGCCGGTGCAGCTGCCGGAGCTTCTGCAGCCTTGGCGGTGTCGGCCGGTGCAGCTGCCGGAGCTTCTGCAGCCTTGGCGGTGTCAGCCGGTGCAGCAGCCGGAGCTTCTGCAACCTTGGCGGTGTCAGCAGGTGCAGCAGCCGGAGCTTCCGCAGCCTTGGCGGTGTCGGCCGGTGCAGCAGCCGGAGTTTCTGCGGCCTTGGCCGGTTCTGCAGCCTTAGCGGTGTCTGCTGCCGGAGCGGCGGCGACCTTGGCGGTATCCGCAGCCGGGGCTACTTTTGCAGAATCTGCAGGC
>JAILDK010000040.1 GCA_024689485.1 Fibrobacter sp. | reverse complement strand
ACCGTAGCGAAATTTATCGATTATCTGGAAGATGCTTTCCTGATAAGTTCGGCCTCGCGTTATGACATCAAGGGCAAACGGTATATCGGAGCTCCGAAGAAGTTCTACTTTGCGGATTTGGGCCTGCGAAATGCGAGGCTGAATTTTAGACAGTTCGAGGAAACGCACCTGATGGAGAACGCCATATACAATGAACTGCTGTATCGCGGTTTCAACGTAGATGTTGGCGTGGTGGAACTTGCGCAAAAGAATGAGAGCGGTTCTGTTTCCCGCAAGAACCTTGAAATAGATTTTGTCTGTAATCTAGGGTCGGAGCGTTACTACATTCAGTCGGCATTTTCATTGCCCGACAACGAAAAGAGGGTCCAGGAAATTAGGCCCTTCAAGACGGTTCGGGATTCGTTCAAGAAAATCGTCGTCACAAAGGATTTTGTGCCGGCCTTCTATGACGAAAATGGAATTTTAACCATGAATGTCATTGATTTCTTGATGGAGCCGAATAGTTTGATTTCTTTGGGGTGACGCAATTGCGACCCTTTCGAGCGGGAGGCTCAGGTGCCGGCCCCGCAACGCTCTGGGTTTACTCAAAGCTCTTCAAAAAGGCTTCCTCAGAAAGTGTCGTTTCGTCGCCATTGATAAATCTTGTGATTTGCCATTTATCCTCCTTCAATACTGGCAGATAGAAAATATGCCCTGTTACCTCGGAACAATACTGATAACAAAGTTTTAATGCTCGAATTTTTTCTTTATACTCTTCAAAGAATTGTGCCGGACAAGGTTCTCGAAACCGTTCCGCCTGAAGAGCCTGAATTTTCCCTGATAGACGAAGCTTTCCTCAAGTCTCGAATTTGTACGATTCGCGGAGTCAAGGTGATGCTTGACGCCGAGTTGGCGGAAATTTATGGATATACGACCAAGAGATTCAATCGGCAAGTTAAGAATAATATCGAAAAATTTGCCGAGGATTTCCGTTTTCAATTAAACAGTGAAGAAATGGTAAAGTTATCGAGATCAGAAAAATTGACCTCGATACAAGTAAAAGCCTCCGAAACAAGCGAATTTGGTTCAAAAAACAACTTGAGGTCAATATATGCTTATGACCGTGTTGAAAGGCGATTTGGCGGTCTTGAAAATTAACCGGTCGAACCGCAAATTTCACGGACGTTACGTATTCCTGGATTACGGCTTGCTGGGCGAAAAGTCGTTTCTCTGCGGGGCATCCCAGCGGCTTTTAATCCGTCGGTAAATTTTCGTCGCTTGCTTCTTAAGCGTGTGCAAAATCTGGATGATCGCTGAACGTTTTTTATATTGTAAACCATGCAAAAGATCGAAGACTACATTAAGAGTATTCCAGACTTCCCTAAGCCGGGAGTCTTGTTTCGGGATGTGACGGGAATTTTGGACAATGCGGAAGGCTTGCGCTTGACGCTCGACTCCCTTTACCGTGCGCTGGAAGGCGTTGAATTTGATGCGGTCGCAGGGCTTGAAGCTCGCGGATTTTTGTTTGGCACTCCGATTGCCGCGCATTTTGGAAAGGCGTTTATTCCGGTCCGCAAAAAAGGAAAGCTCCCCCGGGAAACGGTGGAGCAGTCTTACGATTTAGAATATGGAACGGCGACGATTGAAATTCACAAGGATGCGGTCAAGCCTGGCCAAAAGATTGTGATTGTCGACGATTTGCTCGCCACGGGTGGTACCGCGGAAGCAGCCGTGAAACTTGTGGAATCCCTGGGCGGCGTCGTGGTCAAATGCCTTTTCGTGATCGAGCTTTTAGACTTGAACGGTAGGGAACGCCTGCGCAAGTACGATATTTCGTCGCTCACGCAGTTCCCCGGGCATTGATTTAATTCTTGACGCAGCGGAGGGATTGGGCGCTGTACTTGCTGAGGTTTGCAATCACGGCGTTGTTGAAGTCCGCATTCAGATACATGTCGTAGGCGAATGCGTCGTTTTCTTCGGTCACGCTCCAAAGGCTGGATACAACGCCCTGGTTGCTGAAGTCGCCGAAGTAGTAACGTTCGCCGCCCGCTTGTGCCGAAAAGCCGAATGCGTCTGTTCCGTTACCGCCGTTGTCCCAGCCCTTTGCCGCCTTGAGCACCTTGCCGGCAATCGCGTCGCCGCCCACGGTGTTGATCAGCGTTTCGAATTCTTCACGGGTCGGAACGTGCCAGCCTCTAGGGCATATTCCGCGGATAGGAGTCTTGGCCTTGCAGGATTTGGCGTAGCCGCAGCCCTTGCTGTTGCTCGAATAGACGCCTGCGGAATCCATGACAGCGGCCCAGGTGTAAAGCCTGCCGTATGCGTTGCAGTTTTCCTGAGTTTCAAAAAAGCAAAAACTGTTTGCCGTTTCGAAATTCATGTTTTGCGCCATCCAGGTCTGCTTTCCGATGGTGACCGTTTTATAGCTTTTGTTGTCGCGCAAATCGAGCAAAAGTTCGGCGCTGGCGTCGTATTCGCTTACATCGATCCCCGTGATGACTTCTTTTTTCCCGTCGTCACAGGCTGCCAAAAAAGGAATGACAGCAAATAGGCAAATCAGCAGGTTTAGTCTAGTATGGAACATTTATAAACCCTCCCGTTGGAATAAAATTTCATTCCTCCACATTATGGAATGTAAAAAAAATTTACTTGGGGTCAATGGGGCGGCTCGCGTTAGAGCTGTGGATTTTATTTCAGTTTGGAGTATTTGCTTGAATAATTTCAATGTACATCCGTGCACTAATTTACTATCTTTGGCGCGATGGCAACGGATTCCGTAAAACGAACCCCTTGGGGCGATGAATGGCGCAGCGCGGTGGAGCGTTCTTTTGCGGTCTATTCGCACTCCGCGGCCCGTGCCGCCGACGTCAAGATTTCGGGGCGCACTGTTAAGGCTCGCATTGTAGACGGCTCCTGGAGCACGCAGAATGTGGAACTCATGATGTCGCGCTTTTCCGAGGAAGAAGAAACCCTGCTGATGGACGGATTAAAAAAGAATCCGGAACTCGCAGGATCCCTTGCGCACCATCTGGAACCGAAAGAGGCTCTCGACTTTGCCAAGGAACAGGGTCTTAAAATGGTCCCCGGCGCGGGCGTCAAATTTTCGGTCAAATGCAGCTGTGGAATGCGCGGCATGTGCAATCACGCTTACGCGGCTTTGCACGGTGTCGGTAAAAAGATCGACAAGGATCCGTTCACGATTTTCACTGTCCGCGGCATGGATGTTTGCCAGCTCGCGGAACAGTGTACGCAGGCTGCGTGGGAAGAAGAGCTTCCCGTGGAAAGCGGTAAAACGACCCTTCCCGTCTTTGCGGAAAAGTTTATCCACGTTCCCCTCGAAGGCTCGGAAGAACTTTCCGAAGTCCCGGAATATGAATCGGCGAACATCGTGGACGCGCGCAAGGCGCTGGTGAATGCCGTTTCGCCGAATGCGGCTTTCCCTGAAGAATTTGTGAACCTTTATCGCGAAACGTGCCTCGAACTGTTTGCGGAAAGTTTTGAACGTTACCCGGAAAAATCGGTGGACCTTTCGGAAGGGGGACTTGTCCGTTACGCGGGAACGGACCTTTGGATGTTCGGCAAGATTCCTCTCGAATGGGCCGTGGACGCGGTGTCCGTGGAAGGGCCGACGGGAATGAGCAAGGCAGATGTTTCGTTCAGGCTTTTGGATTACGCCCGTCAGACCGCTTTAGAAATTCTGAACCGCGGATCGGTTTATCCCAAGCTTTTTGCGCTCGATAAAAAGGTGGCGCGATTCTTTTGGCTTCCGCTCAAGTCCATTCCCGAAGTCCACGGGGCGATCGCGCGTTTGCAGGCTTGGATGCCGGCGAAATTTGTGCGGAGCGAAATGGAACCTCCGAAGCAGATGACGCAGAATTCGGCGGAAATGCTCGTGATCGCGATCCTTTCCATTTATATGCGCCGCATTGATCCCGAAAAAAAGTTTAAAGACAGCCGCCTGTACGCCTTTTTTGGAAACGCGACCCTCGATTATTCGGGCGACGCCGCGGACGATATTTTGGAAATCGAAAAATGGCTCGCCGGCTATGAACTTTCAAATGCAAAATATTTGCCGGTGGTGAACGGCGCCGATGCGGGCTTTGGAAAGGTCGATGTCGATCTGGATTTTTTGGATCGCGATTTGAACAAGGCGCATCCTTATTCCAAACTATGGACACGGGAATTCCCGGCGGAAAAACGCGGACTCGTTTTGCGGTCTGTGCAGCCGATGCAAAACTTTTTGCCAGGTTATGATGAATACGTTTCGCAGAAGGCAATCGACAACATCCATCTTTCCGGTGAAAACCTGATTCGCTTTTTGAATGAATCCGTTCCGCTGTTCCGCGCTTTGTGCATCGGCATGAACCTGCCGGCGGGAATTGAACGGGTCGTTCGCGGCGTGCCGCATCCGCAGATTGTGCGTTCCGAAGAAAAGGCGCAGGCGGGATTCTGCCGACTGGAAAACCTTTTGCGTTTGAACTGGTCCGTGGTCATCGGCGAAAAGGTGATGGACGGCAAACAGTTCATGGAGCTGTACGAAAAGTCGAAAGACCTGCTCTATTTTGAAGGCCAGTATTTTTACGTCACCCCGTCCGATGTAAAACAGTTGAAGGACGGTCTGCGTGACCGCTTCAAGGTGCCTGCGATCAAAGTTTTGCAGATCGCGCTCGCCGGCGAATTCGAAGGGCTCTCGGTGGAAATTGCGCCGGAAGCGCTCGAAGAAATTCACAAGCTTAAAGAAGAAAACGAATCTTCGATTCCGGTGCCCGCAGAAATCCAGGCGAACCTGCGCCCGTATCAGCGCCGAGGCTTTGCGTGGATGCTCGGCAATTCCAAGCTCGGATTTGGAAGTATCATTGCCGACGACATGGGCCTTGGTAAAACGCTCCAGGTGATTACGCTCTTGCAGCAGATGAAAAACGATGGAGCCTTTGACGAGCGCAAAGCGATCGTTGTCGTTCCCACGGGCCTTTTGCAAAACTGGAAAAGGGAACTCGCGAAGTTTGCGCCGGGGTTAAAGGTTTGCATTTATCACGGTTCGAACCGCAACGTTGAAGGTGTGAATGCGGATATCTTTGTGACAACCTATGGCGTTCTCCGTTCCGATCAGGAAAAGCTGACCGATGTGAACTGGCAGCTCGTGGTCATCGATGAAGCGCAGAACATCAAGAATGCGGGAACTTCGCAGAGCCGCGCGGTGAGAGCCTTGAACGCCCATGTGAAAATCGCGATGAGCGGAACTCCGGTGGAAAACCGTTTGATGGAATTCTGGAGCATCATGGACTTTTGCAACCGCGGCTTCTTTGGCAGTGCAAAATCTTTCCACGAAGAATTCGAAAGGCCGATTCAAGAACGCGCGAACAAGCATTGCGCGGAACTCTTCCGCAAGGTCACAGCACCCTTTTTACTGCGCCGCCTCAAAACGGACAAGTCGATTATCGCGGACCTTCCCGAAAAACTCGAACAGAACGAGTGGGCAAGTCTTTCGCCCGAACAGGAAAAGCTGTACAACGATACGTTCAACAGCATCATGCAAAAGCTCGGCGAATTCGACCTGGAAAATGCGGAAGATAAATTCGAACGCAGTGCCGCCGTGCTTCGCCTGATTACCGCCTTAAAGCAGATTTGCAACCATCCGTCGCAATACTTAAAGGACGGCAAAACGGATCCGGCGCTTTCCGGCAAAATGGAACTGTTCCTCGACATCGTAGGTTCCATTCTCGATACCGACGAAAAGGTTCTTGTGTTTACGCAGTTTACGGAAATGGGCGAAATCTTGCAAAAGGTTCTCCATTCCAAGCTCAAGACGGAAGCGCTTTTTTATCACGGTGGAATGTCGATCGGTGCCCGTGGAAAGGCGATTGACGAATTCGAAAAGGATCCGGATCGCCGCGTGTTGATTCTTTCGCTCAAGGCGGGCGGCACGGGCCTCAATTTGACCGCCGCTTCGCAGGTCATCCATTATGATTTGTGGTGGAATCCCGCCGTGGAAGCCCAGGCGACGGACCGAGCTTACCGTATCGGCCAGAACCGTCGCGTGATCGTTCACCGCTTGATCACCAAAGACACCTTTGAAGAAAAAATCAACGACATCCTCGAAAGCAAAAAGAAAATTTCCGAGATGACAGTCGCGACCGGCGAAAATTGGATTACAAAAATGTCGGACGACGAACTTCGCGAAGTTTTCACGCTAGGCAAGAATTAAAAGCTATTATTGAAGACAAGTTTGTTTGACGAGGTGTCCCTATGACGACTACGATGGTTATTTTCATCCTTTACCTGTTGATGATGCTCGGTATCGGATTTTACTTCTCCCGCAGAGCGAACAGCCTGAATTCTTATTATCTCGGCAATCGCGGCATGAACAAATGGGTCGTGGCGATGTCCGCTCAAGCCTCCGATATGAGCGGCTGGCTTTTGATGGGCCTTCCTGGCGCGATTTATCTTTCGGGGCTTTCGGAAGCATGGATTGGAATCGGTCTTGTTATCGGGACATACGTGAACTGGAAAATCGTCGGGCGTAGACTTCGCAAGTACACGTATTACTGCAACGATTCCATTACGCTGCCGGACTTTTTTGCGAACCGCTTCCGGGACAAGCGTGGAATCATCCGTGTGGTTTCCGCACTTTTTATTTTGATCTTTTTCCTGTTCTACACGACTTCGGGATTTGTCAGCTGTGGTAAACTGTTCTCGACGATTTTCGGTTGGGAATATACGACCTCCCTTTGGGTGGGCGTGATTGTGGTCGTGGGGTACACGTTCCTCGGCGGCTTTTTGGCGGTGAGTTGGACGGACTTTGTGCAGGGCATTTTGATGCTCATCGCGCTTTTGCTTGTGCCGACGATTATTTGCGAAATGAATGACGGCTTTGCGCCGACGGTCGATGCGATGAATAAGGTGAATCCTTACTTGATGAACATTTTCACGAATGCTTCGACGGGTAAAGCGGTGACGATGATTTCGATCGTTTCCTCGTTGGCTTGGGGCCTTGGCTACTTTGGCATGCCGCATATCCTTGTGCGCTTTATGTCGATCAAGAATCCGGATGAAATCACGCATTCCCGCCGCATTGCCATGACGTGGGTCGTGCTTTCTCTCGGCGCCTCCATTTTAATCGCTGTTTTTGGACGTTATTATTTGATGCAGAATGGAATCCAGTTGGATGATCCGGAAAAGGTTTTTATGGTGGTGACCCAGAGCCTGTTCCCGACAGTCATTGCGGCGATTATGATGTCGGCGGTGCTTGCGGCAATTATGAGCACGGCGGACTCTCAGCTTCTGGTTTCGGCGAGTGCTTTTAGCAATGACCTTTACAAGCGTTTGATTCACAAGAATGCAAGCAACAAGGAACTGATGCTAGTGAGCCGTGGCGTTGTGGTGGTAATCGCTCTTGTTGCGGGGTATCTTGCGTTCCAGGGACGTCCGGGGGCTTCGAGCGGATTCCTCGATGTGGTCATGAGCCTCGTGAGCTTTGCCTGGGCGGGCTTTGGTTCAACCTTTGGCCCGATCGTTCTGCTCGCCCTTTTCTGGAAGCGCATCAATCTTGCGGGGGCGATCAGCGGTATGCTCGTCGGCGGTGTCGTCGCCTTTGTGTGGAAGTTCTACCTTTCGGGATTTGCGGGCTACTGCTCGATCTTTGGACTGTACGAACTGGTGCCGGGTTTTGTGTTGAACTTTGTGGTTGCCGTCGTGGTGAGCCTTTGCACCAAGAAGCCTTCCGATGAAATCGTGAAGGAATTCGAAATGGTGGATGCGACCCGTTTGAGCGATTTGGATCTCGAAAAGGAAGCTCGCTAAACTTCCTTTGGCGCAGATGGCTGTACAATGAAAAAGGACTCCGGTTGGAGTCCTTTTCCTATTGAAGCTTTTCGATGTTTTGTTTCGGAATTAAAGTTCCGGTTCGCGGCCGGTGAGGCGCACGAAGATTTCCACGTACTTGGCGAGCGTGTTCTTCACGACTTCTTCCGGAATCTGCGGACCCGGGTAGGTCTTGCCCCAGTCGAGAGTTTCGAGCCAGTCACGCACGTACTGCTTGTCGAAGCTTTCCTGGTTCTTACCGACCTGGTACTTGTCTGCCGGCCAGTAACGGCTGGAGTCCGGAGTCAAGACTTCGTCGATCAAAACGGTCTTGCCGTCGATTTCGCCAAATTCGAACTTGGTGTCGGCGAGAATGATGCCCTTGGAAGCCGCATAGTCGCGAGCCTTCGTGTAGACGTCGAGGGACAGGTTGCGAAGATCGGTTGCCACCTTTTCGCCGACGATGTCGAAGGTCTGTTCAAAGGAAATGTTTTCGTCGTGGCCCACGTCCGGCTTGGTGCTCGGCGTGTAGAGCGGCTTTTCGAGCTTCTGGCAAAGCTTAAGTCCTTCCGGAAGGGTATGACCGCAGATCTTACCCGTTCTCTGGTAGTCCTTCCAACCAGAACCGACGATGTAACCGCGCACGATGCATTCCACACTGTGACGCTTGGCTTTCTTCACGATCATCGAACGACCGCGGAGATAATCCTTGTACTTCTGGAGCACAGCCGGATATTCGTCCACGTTCGCCGTAATCAGGTGGTTCGGCATGCCGAGATGTTCGAACCAGAAGAGCGAAAGCTGGTTAAGAATTTTACCCTTGCCCGTAATCGGAGTGGGGAGCACCACGTCGAATGCGGAAAGGCGGTCGCTTGCGACCATCAGGAAGCTGTCGCCCAGGTCGTACATGTCGCGTACTTTACCCTGGTGGAACAGTGGGACATCAGTAATCGGAGTATCGAATTTTAAGCTCATAGTGCTAAAAATTTAGTTAAATTCCGGGCATGAAAAAGATTGGAATTTGCGGTAAAATCGGTTCTGGCAAAAGTGCCGTCGGAGTCCTGCTTGCAGAAAAGGGCGCCTTTGTGCTGGATCTAGACGTGGAAATGCACAGGCTCTACGCGGAATCCGAGGAACTGCGCACGAAAATTTCCGAGCGCTTCGGGGCGATTTGCGTCCAAAACGGCGTCGTGGACCGGGCCGCTCTCGCTTCCCAGGTCTTCAAAGACCCGAAATCCCTCAAGGATTTGGAAGGAATTGTCTATCCAATACTCCAAAAAGACGCCGAAAACAAGCTCAAATGGATTGAAAATTCCGAAAATCCGCCGAAAATCGCCGCCGTGGAAGGGGCCTTGCTCTTCAAATGGCCCGAATTTTCCAAAAATTTGGCAGAAATTTGGGTGGTACAGGCTCCGGACAACATTCGCCTCGAAAGGCTCCAAAAACGCGGGCTTTCGAAGGAAGATGCCCTCCGCCGCATGCAAATCCAGGCTCTGGACCCGCTTCCGCCGAACGACCACTATGAATATATCGATAACTGGGGAAGCTTGACCGAATTGCAGGCTCTTGTTCTCAAAAAAGCCCAAATTTGAAACATTCCGCCTCGCGGCGGAATTTCTTTTGTAAAAAACAAGTGGAGCAAGTAAAAAATCTGTAAAGAATCCCTCGGAAGGCGTTATTTGAAATTCTAAATTTGGAATAACCACAATGGACGATCAAATAACACATCAGATGCGTTTGGCATCTCCAATAAGGATGAACTAACAATGTTGTTCTCGCAAATTGCTCAGTGCGTCATCTTCCTCATCGGTGGCGCGGGTATTTTCCTCCTCGGTTTACGATTCCTTTCGATGGGCCTACAAACGATCGCTGGCCCGACCCTCCAAAAACTCATTAGTAAGGTCACGAACCACTGCGTTCTAGGTGTTCTAGTCGGCATGGGCGTGACCTGTCTTGTACAGTCCAGTGCCGTGACGATGGCGATGGTCATCGGTTTTGTAAACGCCGGTATCATGCAGCTGTCCCAGACTCTCGGCGTGATCATGGGTGCAAATATCGGTACGACGATCACGGGCTGGGTCCTGGTTCTTCACATGGACCAGTACGGGATGCCTCTCGCCGGTGCCTGTGCCCTGGTTTACTGCTTTGCTAAAAAAGAACGTATCAAGTATTCGGCCCTCGCCCTTTTGGGTGTGGGTCTTGTTTTTGTCGGTCTTGCGGCGATGAAGGTTTCGCTTGCCCCGGTTTCGAACAACCAGGACTTTTTGAACGCTCTCGCGGTCTTTAATGCGAACAATATTCTGAGCATTTGCGCCTGCATCTTGGTGGGCTTCCTCATGGCGACGATCATGCAGTCGAGCTCCGCTTCTCTCGGTGTGACGATTGTGCTCGCTTCCCAGGGCTTGATCGGCTTCAATACGGCTGCGGCTCTCGTGCTCGGCCAGAACATCGGTTGTACGATCTCCGCTTTGATGATTGCGGCGAATACTTCCCGCCACGCTCGTCGTGCGGCTTTCTTCCATTTGTTCTTCAACATCTTCGGTGTGATTTGGGTGACGCTCCTCTTTGAACCGACGATGGCCGGTATGCGTTGGCTTTTGCACACGGCTTTCGGCATGGCGAATCCGGACGATCCGAAGAACGTGACTCTTGCAATTGCGCTTTACCACACGACTTTCAATATTGTGAACACCCTCGTCGTATTGCCGTTTACGAGCAAGATTCCGGCGCTCTTGGACAAGCTCTTCCCGAACAAGGTGGTGCCGAAGCACGCTGTGGTGACGAAGCTCGACCCGGCTCTCATCAAGTCCCCGTTCGCTGCGATTACGCAGTCTGCCCGTGAAATGAACATGATGAACGATACGGTTCGTGACATGCTCAAGGATCTGCGCCTTGTTTTGGAAGGCAAGGCAGACAAGAAGGTTGTGGAACGCATCTTTGAAGCCGAAGAAAAGCTCGACATGGCTCAGACCGAAGTCATCAGCTTCCTCACGGGTCTTCTTTCGACGAGCGTTTCCAAGAGCATTGCAAACGATGCAGAACGCCAGCTCCGCATGAGCGACGATCTCGAAACCGCATCCGACTACGTGACTCAGGCGTTAAAGCTTTGCCTGCGCCTGCGCGATCACAATGTCGCATTCGACAAGCTGCACCAGGAAAGCTTGATTTCGCTGCACGATGCTGTGTCGGAACTTTCCGACGACGTCGCAGTCGTCTTGAACGATTCCCACGACGTTCGCACGCTTGCCGCTGTCCGTCGCCAGGGACATGAAATTACGGAACAGGTCCGTGACTGCCGCGCAAAGCACTGGGGCCACGTCGCCGAAGTCAGCGAAGATCCGCTGCTCACGACAACCTTTACCGACTTGCTTGGCACGTACCGCAAGATCAAGGAACACTTGGTCACGGCAACGCAGGCTCTCGGCTCCGAAATCGTCGACGAAGTTTCCCGCTAAGGAAAAACTCCGCTCGGCGGAAAAGGGTTAAGTCATCAAATTGAAAAGAACCCGGCATCCTTGCTGGGTTCTTCTTTTTTTGTAACTTGAGAATATTTGTTCCGCTATAATGTATCTTTTTGGGGTATTCATTGTTTTGGGCTTGTTTGGTTTGGAGGTTACCCGTATGTTTCCTGTTTATAGTTTGGAACTGCGTTTTAGATTGCTTCAGGGCGCGGGCCTTCGCAATGCACGGTGGGATGTCTTCGTGAGGAGAGGAGTTGTTTTAAATCAGGAGTACGCAAATGTACAAAGATAGAATACTTTTATTTGTGATTGCTTGTGCTCTTACAGGATGCGCCGTAACCTCCTCTGGAAATATGGTGGGAGAAGCCACCGCAGTAAAGTATTCGACGGATGAAAAAAAGTATCGTATTGCTGAAGTCGGAATAATGTATGCTTCAACAAACAAAGATATGATTCACACGCCTCATCATGATGTATCCTATGAGGGTGGTTCCTTAAATTTGAGAGCAAGTCTCATATCGTTAAACTATTCTCTTCAAGGGCAAAAAGGAGGTATCTTTCTTTCGGTCCCAATGACGATACCGTTGGATATAGGAATTCGCCCTAGCTTTGTACAGTGGGTAGGACCGGTTTATTTTGGCGCAGGCGTTTCGTTTGTGGGAGGCTTCTACCCCAATGAACAGGATGATGACTATGAGCCGGAGGCTGATGATTCCTTTGGGCGCTTTGATGGATTTATTCTCTATAATTTTGGTGGCGGTGCCATGATTGATATCGGAGAGAAGTTTGCCTTTGGTGCCTATGCAAACTATGAACGGATGGCGTTGAATAGTGGTGGGTCAACTGTAAAAGGATATGGTATTTACTTGGATATTATGAGCGAAACACATGGGAAGGAAAATTTACCGGCTTATGCCAAACGAGTCGATGTAATGACCTTAGGCTTCAATGCTTTAATTAAAATGAAGTATCCAATTGGCTTCTATGCTGAATACAGTCCTAGAAAATTGATGAACAACGGCGATTGGAGAAAGTTACGTACAGGGGCCGTTTTGCTTTATTGATGGCGTTTTTTTTAAAGCGACCAGTGGTATTCGAGACCGAGCTGAATAAAGCAGTCAATCGTAGAACCGCCGATGACCGTAGGCTCGGCGACCGCATCCACGGAAGGTTCTCTGTCGAGAATGCGACCGCGGCCGGCGATGCCCGCCCGCAGATCGATGCCGTAATGGTCTAAGAGAATCGTCCGCATGCCGACGGCAAGAATCGCGCCTTTGTAAAAGTCCTTGAATTCGATACGCGCCTTGTAGGCGCCCGAAGCCTTGTAACCGCTCTTGGTATCGATCGATTCCGAAAGGAAGCTGTAAATAAATCCCAGGGAACCGTGCGGCACAAGCGTCACGTTCTTGTGCACCGGGAAGCGGTAAGAAAGCATTAGGCTCAGCCCGATTTCAAAACGGTAGAACTTCCAATAATCGAGTTCGTTGTAAATCGTATCCTTTTCATCGATCTTTGCATCGTGTTCCGAAAAACGCAAAAAGATTTCCGAACCGATAAAGTCAAACCAAGTGCCGCCCGCATAAACGTTCAAAAGCGGGGAAGAGTCTTCAATAAAATTCCACAGCGAAAGGGAATCCTGCGTGTTGCGGTAATTCTTGATTTTGCTGTTCAGCTTGCGCCTGTACCAGCTGTCGGGAGTGAGCGGAATTTGCGCCTGCGTGTAACCGCCCGCGACGCCGAAGAAACCTCTAAAAGTCGGAATCTTGGAGTAGTATTCGTTAGGCTCTACCGCTTTTTTGGCCCGTTCTTCTTTCGTCAAACGGCGGTTTGTGCTGCCGCCAAAGAACATTTCGGCGATTGCGTCGCCGAGGGCAACCTTGTCGCTGAGGAACGGTAAGGAACCGGCCGCTTTGGGGGAATAGCTTGTTTCGTCAAAAAGGGCGAGTGTGAGCGTGTTCCCGTTCTTTGTCATGTACAGAATGTACTTGTCTTCGATGGCGGCAAGGCGGGACTGCATTTTCGCTTCACGGGCTTTCAAAAGTTCTGCCGGGATTCCCGGGAGCAGATTGTTCTTTAGCCAAGCGGCGTAAAGGATGGCGCTTGAATCGCGTTCCAGTTCGCCCGCGATGCGCACGGACGGGCTTCCGATTCCGCTGTTGTTGCGCTTTAACGAAAGGGCGAATTCACGCGGGTCGATCGGTGCTGCGGAATCCGGAGTCCACACTAAAATTTCGGGATCCTGCCACAGGGTAAAGGGTTCGCGAAAATAAACGTCTTCGGCAAAAACGGCGCCTGCAAAAAGGCATGTCGCCGCAAGAATCTGGAACAGGCGCTTCATCGGATACCTCCGTCGATGCCCGCCACAAGGCTATCTGCCGCAAAAGTCGAAACCTGGGAAACGTCACCCGGTTGAATGTCGTGCGGAATCGAAAGCGGAACTTCGGCGACGGCGGAATACAGCGCACGCTGCTTCAAATTGTCCCAGAGCGTATAAGAAAGGATCACCGTCAGCGCTTCGGAAGTGCGCTTGGCTTCTTCCTCGTTGTTGATGAGCGTGTAATCGAAGAAGTTGTCTTTTTTCAAATCGAGCCCGAGCGTACATTCGTGAATCAAAATCAAATGCTCGGGCGTTTTGCCGTCTGGACTTTGGAGCGAAACGCCTTGGGCCGGGAAGCGGCCTTTGATGTAAATCTTCTCATCGAGCTTTTGAGTCTCTTCGGGGAGCTGTGTATAAGCGGAATCGGGCCAAATAGAAAGGCTCGGGTAGCGGGTGCTTTGAAGCTCTTGGGTAAAGGCTTCTTCAACCTGCTTTCCGAGCAACAGGTACACGGAATCGCGCGGGATTTGCAAATGTTTGGCAAACCATTTGTCCCGAGTCACGACAACCGCGTGATGTAATCCGAGAACGGCGATTTCTTCTTGCGCACTCGGGGATTCATTATAATAGGGATGAGACGCGCTCCATTGCTTGCTCGCGCATGACGCTAAAATAAGCGATAGCAGAAGGAGCGCCGCCTTCATTTACACACCCCATTCTTTGCGATAGGCGCGAACGCGTTCGAGAATATCTTCCGGAGCGCCGATCTTTTTGCGATTGTCTTCGCTTTCGAGGAACGAGATGATGTCGTCGATGTTGATGATGGAATGGGCTTCGATCCCGTAGGTTTCCTGAACGGTTTCGAGAGCGGACTTTCCATTTTCAAGACGTTCGCGACGGTCCACGGAAATGAGGAGACCTTTGATCTTCGCATTCGGGAAGTTCTTCATGGTCTGCATCGTTTCGTTCACGGAAGTGCCGGCGGTAATCACGTCTTCAATGATCACGACGTCCTTCGCTTCCTTGTAAGTGTCGCCGACGAGGTTTCCGCCTTCGCCGTGGTCCTTGGCTTCCTTACGGTTGTAGGTAAAGCTCAAGTCCAGGTTGTGCTTTTCGGCGAGTGCGATTGCAGTCGCTGCGCAAAGAGGAATGCCCTTGTAAGCCGGTCCAAAAAGGTTCGTCGCCTTGCCGCTAAAATGTTCGACAAAAGCCTGGGCGTAAAATTCCGAAAGGCGGGCGAGAGCCTTGCCCGTGCGGAATTCACCCGTGTTGATGAAGTACGGCGTATGACGGCCGCTCTTGGTCACAAACGCGCCAAACTTGAGAGCGCCGGTTTCTACGAGAAAGTGAACGAATTCATCCTTCTTGATCATATTAGTTCGAGCCTCCGATGAGCAAAGCGAAAATGCCGCTCAAGACCTGATAGCTGGTGAACACGGAAAGCGACACCAGAATGATAGAGATAAGAGCGCAAAGACCGATGTACCAGAAGAAAGACTTCTTGAAACCCTTGATCTTGAGCTTAAAGATGAGCCAGACGATCACGGAAAGGATCGCGGCAAAGATCCAGGCGACCGGAGCGGTAATCGCCGCGAGGCAGCTCACGAGGTAAACGAGAGCGACGCCCGGAATAAAGAAGAAGATGATCGAAAGAACGGTCAAAAGGGCGAAGCCCACATAGTGCGAAAGGTCGCGTTCCTTTTTGACGATGACCTGCGGTTCCTGCGGCTTCGTTTCTTCCTTCGGCTGTTCGGCGGAAGCTTCTGCCTTCGGAGCTTCTGCGGTCAAAACTTCCGGCTGGACTTCTTTGGAAGCGTCCGGAGCGGGGGTCGTCGAAATGATTTCGGCTTCCTGGATCTTGTTTTCGTTTTCTTCTGCCATGGGAATTCTTCCTTACAAAATGAATGTACGGCCTTCGTACACGAAGACGCGGTGTTCGAGCCAGAGCTTGACGGCTGTGGAAAGGGTGCGCTTTTCAATGTCCTTGCCGAGTTCCACCAGTTCATCGATCGAAGCGGTTTCCGGAACGCGTTGCACGTCCTGGCAAATGATTGGACCCTGGTCCAAATCTTCCGTTGCAAAGTGAGCGGTGGCGCCGATGATCTTCACACCCTTGTGCCATGCCTGGTGATAAGGCTTTGCGCCCTTGAAGGCGGGGAGGAAGCCGTGGTGAATGTTCACGACCTTGTACTTGAATTCTTCGGTGAATTCTGCCGAAAGAATTTGCATGTAGCGGGCGAGAACGATCCCGTCGGAATTCGTCTCCTGGATGATTTCACGGAAACGGTTTTCGGAAATCGCCTTATCCTGATTGCTCGGAACATAGTAGAACGGAACGCCGAAGGTTCCGCCGACCGGGCCGAGTTCCGTGTGGTTGCTCACGATGCAGCTGAATTCGCAAGGGAGGTCCCCGTCGCGGTGCTTCAGCAAAAGATCGTAAAGGCAGTGGTCCGTTTTCGAAACGAAAATCGCAAGGCGCTTCACCTTGGAAGTGTCGTACAGCTGCCAGGTCAGCGAAAGGTGCGGACCGATGGATTCAAAATGGTTCTTGATTTCTTCTGCAGCGGACGGTTCGCATTCAAAAACCGCGCGGAGGAAGAACGTTTCGATGTCCTTCGCGGTATGCTGCGTCAAATCGATGATGTTTGCCCCGGCCTTCGCAAGAACCTGCGTTGTACCGGCGATGAGACCTTTTTGGTCTGGGCAATGAATTTGCAAAATGTAACGGGTAATAGCCATGCCCTAAATATAGCATTTTGCAATTAGCCGAACTTTATTTGGCAAGGATACAGCGCAGGCTTGCGCCAAATTCCGGCTGGAACTTTTCGTAAGAAATTTCCGAGGAATTCTTTTTGAAAACGGCGACTTTTCCGTCGGCGGTCCAAAAATAAGCCTTGTCGCCTGCATCCTTAAATTTGCGGGCTTTTTCGGGAACGTCGGACTTGGCAAAATGGGCACCGCTTGCGCGCAGCCCAAAGCTGAATTCGTCGGTTCCGTCGCCGCCATCGTTCCAGCCGAAGGTCGCTTTGAGTTTTTTCGCCGGATTTTTGCCGACAGTCTTGGCGAGCGCTTCAAAATCGGCGATTTTCGGCATGCGGAAACTGGTCGGGCAGGCGTTCTGGGCGCTTTCCCAGTTGTAAAGCCTTCCCCAGACGTTGCATTGCATGCAAAGAGAGCCTTTGACCGGGGCGAACTTGATATTTTCCGCGGTCCAAACCGCGTCTCCGATGCGAACCCATTCGTACTTGTTGCCGTCGCGCGGGTCCGTGTAAGAGCCTTGCACTTCCGGGTCGCCTTCCATGTCAAAGGTTTCGGGGAAGGCAGCGACCGTTCCCATTTCGTACAAAGTAACCGATTGGACGTTGCCGTTTTCGTAATAGCGTTTTACGGTCCCGTGGACAGCGCCGTTCGTGTAGCTGAGTTCCGCCTTGAGCTTTCCGGATTCGTAATATTCCTTGGACTCGCCCTGTTCTTTTCCCTTTTCAAAATTCCGGGTGCGTTTCACGTTGCCGTTTTCGTAGTATTCCGTTTCAACGCCCTGTTTTGCGTTTTCAACGTACTGGACGCGGGAACGCACCTTTCCGTTCGGGTATTTTTCTTCGCGAATGTCATCGCAGGCGGTCAAAGAAAAGACGGCGAAAGCCAGGGTAAAAAGCGCAGCGATTTTAGGCATGTCCGTCCTCCCAAAGAGGTTCCATGTGAACGTTGATCTGCGTCTGCTTGCCGTATTTTTCGCGGAGCTGCTTTTCGATGTCGGTCGCGACGTCGTGGGCTTCGACAAGGGAAATGTCGCGGTCGAGTTTAATGTGAACGTCGATCGCGTAGGCGTTTCCGATTTTTCGGGTCTGCAGATGGTGGTAAAAACGCACCTTGTCCGTGTTGCGGATGAGCGTTGTAATTTCTTTTTCGATGTCTTCGGGGAGCGAGGCTTCGAGCAGTTCCTGCACGGTCGGAAATCCGATCTGGTAGGCGACGCGTCCAATGAAAAGGCTCACGAGAATTGCCGCAATCGGGTCAAGAACCGCATACTTGCCGCCGAGCAAAAAGGCGCCACCGATGCCGAGCAAGGTTCCAATACTCGAAAGGGCATCGGAACGGTGATGCCAAGCGTTCGCAATCAGAACGGGACTGCTGATTTTTTTGCCCATGCGAGCCGTGTACTGGTAAAGCGCTTCCTTTGACGCAATGCAGACGACCGCTGCAATCAAGGCAATGCCACCGGGCGCTTCCAGAACTTTGCCTTGATAAAACGCAAAAATCTGCTTGCCCGCGTTCACGCAAATGCCCACCGCAACAGCGAAAAGGGCAATGCTAATCAGCATCGAAGCCATCGTTTCAAATTTACCGTGGCCATAGGGATGGCTCTTGTCGCGGTCTTCGCCCGAAATCCGCACAAAGACGATGACGATCAAATCCGTCACAAAATCTGAAAGGGAATGAATGCCGTCTGCCAGCATGGCCGCGGAATTTCCGAAAATTCCGGCGAGAATCTTCCCGATTGTTAGAAGAAGGTTCACAAAGAAGCCGTGCCAAGTGACCCGTTGCGCAATTTTAACTCGATTCATTTCCATCGTATAGAGTAATTTAATAATTTAAAATCATATGAAAAATACAGTCCTCGCTGCACTCGTTTTATCGTCATCGCTTTTGGCCGCCGGTCTTGAAGAAGTCGGGCGCCTGACTCAGGCGAATGGGCTTTCGGGCTCGGAAATTTCCACCTATGTCGCGTCGCAAAAAATGCTCGTGACGACATCGGGCGATCATGAAGTTTTTCTGATTTCCCTCGAAAATCCGTCCAAGCCCCAAATCTTGGAATCGCTGAATTTTAAGGGCGAAGTTCCCTGCGTTTCAACGTACCAGGATTTTCTTGCAATTGCAGAAATGAACGATCCGGAAACTTCGCCGGGATCGGTTCACCTGTACAAGGTCCAGAACCGTAAACTGAACAAGCTGAAAAGCTTTACCGTGGGCGCCCATCCCGACATGGTCGCCTTTGCGCCCGATGGCAAAACGCTCCTCGTCGCCAATGAAGGCGAACCCGATTACGAAGCGAAGGTGGATCCCGAAGGCTCGATTAGCCTCATCGATATTTCGAATGGAGTCGAAAAGGCCCGCGTCAGCGAATTGGACTTTGCTTCTTTCGACAGTCTTTCGCTCGCGAATTCCGGCGTTCGATTGGTAGGCCCGGGCAGCTATCTGCAAAACATCGAACCGGAATACATTTCGTATTCTCCCGATAGCAAGTTCGCCTTTGCGTCTCTCCAAGAAAACAATGCAGTCGCAAAAATTGATGTGAAAAAGGCGAAAATTACAGACGTCTGGGGACTCGGCACGGTCGATCACGCCCAGAAGGGGAACGAATTCGACTACCGCAAAAACAAAAAGATCGAACTCGAAAACGCTCCGATCCGCGGCTACCTGCAACCGGATGGCGTCAAAGCCTTTGAAGTCGCCGGCAAGCTCTACTTGATAACCGCGGACGAAGGCGCCAAGCGCGACGACGACCCCGCGACAAGTGACGTCACGACCGCCCAAGTCTTAAAGGCGCAAGGCCGCTTAAATGAAAGCGTCTTTACCGCCGAACAGGTTCAAAAGATGGGAGAACTCCCGATCGACGCGTTGAACCCCTGCGACGGCAATGAACCGTGCCGCTACCTGAACACCTATGGCGGCAGAAGCGTGAGCATTTTTGACGCTCAAACGGGCAAACGCGTCTGGAACAGCGGAAGCACCTTGGAAAAGTATCTCGCCGAGCATCATCCGGGGCTTTTCAACTGGAATTCCAAAAAAGGCAAGGTCAAACCGGATTCCCGCAGCGACAATTTAGGCCCGGAACCGGAGAACGTGACCGTCGGAAAGACAAAATCGGGCTTGTACGCCTTTGTCGCCGTGGAACGTTCGAGCGGAATCGCCGTTTTTGACCTCAAAAACCCTCAAAAACCGCAAATTTTGGATTATTTCGCGAGTTCTACCGATCGTGGACCAGAAGGTGTGCTCTTTATTTCGGCAGAAAACAGCCCCGAAAAGGGCGTTCCATTCCTCGTTGTAGGTTACGAATATAGTACAACGCTATCCATCTACCGCGTAAATTATTAAATTTGCGTTTATCATGAGATTTTTCAAACTTTCCTTTCACGTCGAGGGCTCTTCCAAGTCGCATGCTTTGCGCCTTCCAGAGTTCTCTAAGCGTGTACTCAGGGTGGGAAAGGGTCTAGTGTGTACGGGTATCGCTCTCTTGGTGTTGCAGGGCGGTATTCTCTTCTCTTATGATTTCCTCAAGGATCGTGCCATCGGCAGCCGCATCTCCTTGTCCAAGAAGCTCGACAAGGAACAGGCGCGTTTGGATTCGTTGAATGTCGAAATGGAATCCCGTTTCGAAAATGAGGATCTCCTCCACTACAAGTTCGGTCTGAACCCGACGGATCGTTCGACGCGAGAAATGTCGATCGGTGGACCGGAAGCTCCGGAAGTCCGCTTGAGCCGTTCCGCGCATCCGATTCTGGACCAGGCTTTGACCTTGCGTGCCAAGGCGGAACAGTTCCGCTCCAAGGCTTACGAAAACGAAAGAAGCTTTACGGAAGTCGCAGGCTTTGTCGGTCAGCAGTATGCGCACTGGCAGCATATCCCTTCGATTTCCCCGACGACCGGTCGCTATGCTTCGGCTTTTGGCGCTCGCGTTCACCCGATTACCGGCGTTTCGCGTATGCACAACGGCATCGACATTGCGAACAGCCGCTGGACTCCGATTTACGCTTCCGCAGACGGCGTTGTCACGGTTTCGCGTTACAGCGAATCTTTTGGCAACTACGTCGCTGTCGATCATGGAAACGGCTATGTGACGAAGTACGCGCACATGCAGTTGAATTCCGTGAAGCAGGGACAGCTCGTGAAGCGCTATCAGCTGATTGGTTACATGGGTAACACCGGTCTTTCTGCCGGACCTCATTTGCATTATGAAGTCTGGTACAACTCGAAGGCCGTCAACCCGCTTCGCTATATCCTCCCTGGAGAATACGCGATTCAGTAAACGTAACCGCGTTTAACCACATTCATGAACTTGCTTACCTGGGTCGGCGCTGCCGCCTTGGGAGCGTGTCCGTATTTGGCGGAAATCCTTCCCGATCCGGAGACCGTGGAAGATTCCCGTGGCGAATTCATCGAGATCCGCCTGCCGCAAGCGCCGTGGCACGACACGCTTTCCGTTTATTTTGAACAGAAACTGATTTGGAAGGGAACCGCTTTAGAGTCCGCAAAGCGCTTGCTCCTAATCCGCGACACGAGCCTTTGCCCGCAGTCCAAAACGCTCGCCTGTGAAGCTCTTACGGGAAAAGCCTTTCCCAATTCCCGCGTCTCGGCATTTTCCCTGCGGAGCGGCGCCTGTAACGATTCCGCCGCCCTCCCAAAGCCGAAGCCCGGAAAATCCTTTGCGCGCACGGACAGCGCCTTTGACGCCTGGACCTTTGCCGAACCGAGCCCCGGCCTTCCGAATGCCTACCTCGAAGAAAACGTCCAAGACTGCCGTCTTAAAATCGACACGCTGTTCAGTTCCGCTTCGGGCTGGAAAGGCTTTTGGACGCTTACCGGATGCGATTCGGCGTGGGTCAAAGCTCTGTTTCGCAGCACGGCGTCTCTCACGGAAAACACTTGGCAGGGTGAGCTCACACGGGGCAGTCGCACCGAATTCACCTCGCACATCTCATCGGACGCGTTGCAAATCCAAGTTTTTCTTCCGCCTGATGACGTTCCCGCAAACGACACCTTGGACACGTTGATAGCAAAACCCGGAGCGTTTCCGATCCGCATCACGGAAGTGCACCCCTGCCCCGAAGAAGGTTCCCCGGAGTGGATCGAAATTTACAACGCCGGCGCCCGTGAAATATCCCTTTCCTCCATAAATCTGTGTACCGAAAAAACGTTCCTGACGGGCGCCGTTCTGCAAAAGCACGAAAGTGCAGTTCTTGCCAAAGATACCGCTCTCATGCGCACCTTTGTCGGGAATGACGACGTCAAAATTTTGCCGGTGAATTTCGGATACTTAAAAAATGCGGCGGATACGCTCTTGCTTTGCCAAGGAAGTTCTCCCGTGGATTCCGTTATTTGGGGAAAGAACGCTCACCTTTCTCCGCGCTGCCCGCAGGGATTTTCAACCGCCACCGGTCGCGCGGAAAACAGCCCCGGATTCCAAACGCCGGGAAGCCTCGCTGTCGCTGCGGATTCCAAAAATGTACCTCCGCCGTTTTCCGTGGAATGGAATGCGCGCCTGTTCTCCAAACGGAACCCTTCCAAACCGCTCATGCTCCGCGTCCGTTCGGAATCAGAAGCTTCGGAAGTTCTCGTGGAACTGATTTCGGGCAAAGGCGATTTGCTGTGGAGTGAAAAACTTTCGATAGACCCTTCGGGAAATGTTTGGACCGAAGTCCCTCTGCATCAAAAAGGATTTTTAGGGGTGAACTTTTTACGCATTTCCCAAGGCACTTTTGAAAAGCGCATCGGGCTTGTGCTTCGGCCGTGAGGGAATATGCGAAAAATCTTTTTGTGTCTTTTGCTCGGACTGGGAATGCTTTATGCCGAAGTCCGCGTACCCAAACCTTGGCATCCGGGATTCTTTGACGGTCTCAAAAATCCGGCGGAACGCGTCGAAGGCTTTCGCATGGGACTCCTTTGGACAGAGCCGATGGAAGGGGTGGATTATCAGGTTCTGGGCTTTGCCGCGGAATGGGGAAATGCGCGTTATTATTCGGGCGTCACGTTTGAAAGCGTCTTTTTGGATTCGCTTTACCGCAGTGAAAACTTTGGACTGGACCTTTCCTTTTCAACGTCGCACTGGACTTTGGGAACGGGAGCTTCCGCTGCAGTGCAGATCGTTCCCGGGGAAGCTTCTTGGTGGCAGTGGGAAGTTCGGGCGGGAAACGCTTGGAGACTTGAACGGTTCACCGGGGAATTTTGGGGAACATACCCGGGGAATGGAGGGGAAAAATCTTTGACCGCACATGTCTTTTGGAATGCGGGCGAAAATTTCCAAAGTGGAGTATTATTTTCGATACGGCAAAAGACCGGGATGTTGTGGATTTTTCAAGAACGTTTTGTGCTAGGAGCGCTTGCTTTGGAAGGTAGTTTGGCGTTTCCGGGGCCCAAAGTGGGTATTGGACTGCATTTCCAATTGAAAAATTGGGGCGCTGGAGTGGGCGTTCACCGCGATTCCGACTATATGAGTTCCAAAATGGTCGGATTGGATTTTTCAAAGTCACAAAAAAGAAAGTAAATTTAGGTATACCTGTAAGTAAATCTTCTTAATTAACGTCAAATAATGTAAATTGGGGGCATGTTGATGGTGGTTGTTGTATTTACGATTGTGATGACGATCGCAACGATCGTGTTGTTTGTGCAAAATGCCCGATTGAAAGATCGAGTGGCATTGATCAAACTGATTGATCTCAATACAAAAAGCCTTTTAGCCATTATCGATATGAAAGCGTTGAAAGCGGTTTCCGCTTCGAGTGCTTTGCTGAATGTGTTGGGTATTCCGCGTGAAGAAATTTCCAAGCATGATATTCGCGAAATGATCCATCCGGATGACATGAAGCTTTTGCATACTTCGGTGTCGGCAGCCCGTGAAAAAGAAAGAAAAGGTTATCCGATTGAAAATGCTTTTGACAGCTTGCGCATTCGTTTGCGCGATGTGAATTACGGCTGGCAATGGTATGAACTCTACGGCTTCTTCACCAATTACAATTCTCGCCGTTTGCTGTGCTGCTCTTATTTCCCGGTGAATGAACAGATGCGTTTGTCGGCGAATGTGGTTGAAATCCGCCGCAAAATGGGAATCCTTTTGAGCAACTCGTTCAACATCGTTTGGGAAATGAATTGCTTGACCCGTCAGTTGGTCTTGATTTCTCCCATTACGCGCGAACGCTTTGGAATAGACGATCGAGAGGCTGGACCGATTCTTTCGAATGAAGATTTTTTCCCGGAAGAAGATATCCGCTATTTCCGTGAAATGTTGAACCGTCGCATCGCCGCTTTGGCGGATAGCGAGCAGATGAATGATGAACCGCAGATTCACAAGATTCATGTGAAAAATCGCGATGGTTCCGTTGTGGAAATGCTGACGCGCAGTACTCTTGAAAAAGATGACGTTGGGCAGTATACTTTATACGGTGTCAGCCAACGGATTCAAAATAATGGATTTCATTAATCAAGCTTTTGAAGAGGCTCTGCTCGCAGTCGGAGTCTCTTTTCCTAATCCTGCAGTCGGAGCCATTGTCGTCAAAGATGGAAAGATTGTGGGGAAAGGTCATACTCAGGTTGTTCACGGTCCCCATGCCGAAGTGATGGCGCTCCGCGATGCGGGGGAAGCCGCTAAGGGTGCAACTCTTTACGTTACACTCGAACCCTGCTGCCATTACGGCAGAACGCCTCCCTGTACAAGCGCCATCATCGCCGCAGGAATCGAAAGGGTCTATTTTGCCCACCGCGATCCGAATCCGTTGGTCTTTGGAAAAAGCGAAAAAGTTCTCGCCGAAGCGGGAATCCCTTCGACGTATGTGGAACCTTCGCCCGAATTTTCCCGCTACTTTGAAGCGTATGATCATTTTGTGAAAACCAAGCGTCCTTTTGTGGAATGCAAAATTGCGGAATCCGCAGACGGATTCATTGCACGGGAAGACCGCAGCCCGGTCCGCATTACCGCAGACACCGCGAACACTTGGACCGCCAAATGGCGCAGAACCGCAGAATTCATTCTCGTCGGCGGGGGAACCGCCTTGGCGGATAATCCGCATTTGACGGTGCGCGGAGTCTCTGGAAACAGCCCGCGGCGCGCCGTCTTTTGCGGCTCACAGGTTTTGCCGGCGACGCTTTCCCTCTTGGACGATTCGCAAAAAAAGACGCTCGTTTTTAGCCGGGTTCCGCAGCCGAACTTAGAAGGCATTGCAGAAGTGCACCTGCTACCGTCCAAAGATTTTACCGAAAACTGGAAGAGCGTCCTTGATACCTTCGCCGATTTAGGCGTTCACCGCTTGACCGTAGAAACCGGGGCGACGCTTGCCCAGGGCATTTTACGTTCGGGCCTTTGGAACCGCTTTTACGTTTTACGATCCGGAAAAAAGCTCGGCAAAGGTCTCGCCTGGAGAACGGGAAAAGAACCGGAATTTCAAAAGGTCGAAGACCTCGGCGAAGATTCGCTCTGGACCGCTTTCAATCCGCTCCAGTAAAGTTCGTTCAATAAAGCACAATAAACGGCTTGAGCTTGTGACTCGTACCCGCTCTAAAGTAATAGAGGCCCGGGGCTAAACGGCTTTTGACTTCATCCGCGTCTAAGCAGAAAAGGGAAGACGTGTAGTTGTAACGCTTGACCAATTTTCCTGCGCGGGTTCGGATCTCGATAAACTTTTTCGAATCGGGAAGCCCCGCAAAGCAAAGGGGCGATTCTCCGCGCCACGGATTCGGGTAGCTGCGCATCGGCAGGGAATCTTGCACGGGGACAGTTGAAGAAGAATCCCTTAAGCGGGAAAGAATCAGCACGGCGTTCTCCGCGGAACTGATGCCCGCAGCAAGGCTTGTAAAGGAAGCGGTATCCAGGGAAACGAATTGCGCCTTTTGCTTTTTACCGTAAAAGGCGACGCTCGCCTTGCCTTGAAAGTTCGAAAGGTCGGGCAGCGAATCAAGCCGGATGCGGTAATAGGCAAAGGCGGGGAATTCTAACTCTACGGATTTTGTCGTCGCCGCAAGCAGTTGCGGGGAAGCGCTCCATTCTGCGGCGTCGTCTGTGATCCAGTCTGCGGTATCTAAAAAAGAGGCTCGGTCCCCCGAAAAGAACAGGCGAGAAATAAAATCTTGAAAGGCGGAATCCGGGTTGAGCTTTCGGCTGTTCAATTCTTCGGCAAAGACGTCTTCGAAGGAACGGTCGGAATCTTTGCTAAAACGTTCCCAGATTTTTTTGTCAAAATCCCTGCCGAATTCCTTGTCGTTGTAAAGCCCCCAAAGAGCGATCGGGTAAGATTCGATTTCGGTAAAACTTTTAAGGTTCGCCGAAAACAGCGAGGGCAGGTAGCTCCAGTAATCGTTGATGTCGGGCGCGGTGATTTCTTCGAACGCGGTCGCCGAAGCTTCGAACCAGTAAGAATCAAAAACTTCCGTATAGGCGAACTGGAGCGTGTGATAAAATTCGTGAAAAACGGTCACGCGAATTCCATCGCCAAATTCCACGGGGTACAGCTTTTCGTTAAAGGAATTGCTCTGCGGAACATCGGCTTCCGGGTAGGTGCAGCTTGCGTCGAATTCGCTCTGGAGAATGGCACTTGAAGACGTCGGGTAGTAAAAATCGTTGTCGATAAAAATCTGCGTCGCTTGCGCATTTGCGCCCGGCGCAAACACAAATCCCATACAGCCTTCGCAATAGCCTTGGAAGAGAGATTCATTGTTCCGCACCAGGGAAAGGTCCAAAACTTCGACCGGGAAAAGCTCTACATGCGAAGCCTTTTGATAATGCCAAGTCGTGTCCGCCGCAATCGGCTTTAAGTAGCGGAGTTTTGAAACGTAAAAGTCCCAAGCCTTTTCAAGATCCGTGGCGAGCGTGTCGATAAAGGTTTCGGTCGTCGCATGGGGACCTTCGAGTACGTAGTAAATGCGAAAGTGCGAAGTCGTTTTTTCTTGGACTGCCGTGGTGTCGTAATAGGCGCTCGCGTCACAGTTGGTGATGGGCTTGTATGCGCTTCGCGCTAAAACGTTTTCGCCGGCTGGGCGCTGCTGCTGCCAAATCAGAGGGTTTCCGCAACGGCCGGCGTGTGCGGCTGACGGAACGCTCAGCAGCGAGCAGAACGTGGCGCAAAAAAGGAGCTTGCCGAACAGCGGAAACGCTTTCACGGGGAACCTTACTTGGTCTGCTGCTTGGTTTGCTGTTTTTGGGCGCGGTGCAAAATGTCGCGTGCCAAGGCTTCGATCTTCGGATCTTCTTCTACGGCGGCTTGCATCTGCGGCTTCATGCGCGCATCAATGCAAAGAGGCGCTTCGCATGTCCAATGCTTATTTTCAAAACGGGAATTTGCCCCGTAGATGTCACGCGCAGGATCGCTGCGGGTAAAGGTGACCCAAAGCCAGTTGTCGATGTTTTTTGCCGCAAACGATGCGTCTTCTGTCACCGTTATGAGCGGGAATTTTTCACGGGCTTCCCAATGCGAAAGCGCCGTTGTCAGAGCATCCATGTTTGCATTCGGGAAGGCTTCCACCACCAAGGCGCCTGGGAATGCGATCTGCGGATTTGAAAATCCATCGGGCAAATTCAGGTTTGCCAGTTCTTCTGCAGAACGTCCGAGCGTTCGAACGGGGGAACCTGCGGCGGCAAAAATCACCTTGGAACCGTGATTGAGTGCTCTGCCCGAATAATCGAGAGTGTCGATCGTCGTCTCGGTTTGAAAGTGCACGTCGCGATTTAAATGCAAACGTTCCAGAATGTGTACAAAGTAATCGACGATATTCCGCGTGCTCAAATTCAAAGCGTCTTCGCGGGCGGCGATAAAAACATACTTGGAAAGCGAAACCTGATTGAATCCGAGAAGCGCGTTCGCTTCTTTCAAAAGTTCCATCGGTTCCCGTTCTTTCACATACGGCTGGTAACGTTCCTTGCCAATCGCAAGCAGCAAAGGATGCACGCCTGCCGCATCGACGGAATTCATTTCGCAAATGCCCGTCACCGACTGCGGCACGATCGGCTTGACCAGTTCCCCGATCAGTTCGCCGAAGATCGAATCTTCTTGAGGCGGTCTGCCCACGGTTGTGAACGGGTAAATCGCATTCTTTTTGCAAAAAACTTTTTTGACGTTCAAATAGGGAAAGTCGTGTTTCGCAGAATAGTAACCGATGTGATCGCCGAAAGGGCCTTCCGGTTTGAGCGTCGGGGCAAGTTCTCCCAAAATGCAGAAGTCCGCGTCGCTAGAAACCTTCCAACCGTCGTAGTCGGTATAGCGGAAGCTGCGCCCGCCGAGAAGCCCGGCAAAGAGAAGCTCCGAAAGTTCCTGCGGCATGGGCATCACCGCGGCGATCGTATGCGCCGGAGGTCCGCCGAGCCAAATGCTCACCTTCAAAGGAACGCCCTGTTCAATCGCCGCTTCGTGGTGCCGTGCAATGTCGCGCTCAATCTGGTAATGCAAACCGCATTCCGCATCCTGAACGTAATCGTTTCCCGAAGTCTGAATGCGGTACATGCCGAGGTTCGACTTCATCATGTTATGTTCGCCAGGCATCTGCGAAAAGACCTGCGGAAGCGTCAAAAAGGTGCCACCGTCGTCCTTGTGCAGGCGAATCTGCGGAAGCTTGGAAAGTGCGGTTTCACTTGCAAGAACAGGCGCTTTAAAACTCGGAATCGGGAGCGCCGATACGCCGATGCTCGGAAGCGACGGCCAAAGGCTTGGGCTCTTGAGAATTTTCATCGGGTCGCCGTGGAAGGCAATCGCGGTTTCCGCTTTTTTCAAAGTCTTTCGAAAAAGAAAACGGGCGCGTTCCCGCGTTCCAAAAATATTGGCCGCCGCGCGGAACGGGGAATTTTGAACGTGCTCAAAAAGAAGGGCCGGCATGGATTCCCGCGTCGCGATCTCCGCCATTTTCGGCATCACGAGATCCGGGGAAACCTCTTCCTGAATGCGCAGCAACATTCCGTGCTTTTCTAAATCTAAAAGCGCACTTTCTAAGGAATTGTAAGGCATTGTGGGCCTCCGTTAGCCCGCAGAGAACCCGGAAGTGAAAGCTCTGAAGGTTTCCGTCTGGCGACGGGATTCAAAGGCGTCTTTCGCCTGGAAAAGCTTTTTGCGGGCGCCGAAGGAATAAACGATTTGGGCGTTTTCCAAAACGCTTGTCATGTCCACCGGTTCTCCGTTGAAGGAGATTTCATCGGAGCATTCCAAAAGGCCATCGGTCATTTGAATGGAATGTTCTGCATGGAACATGGAGAACGGTCCCTGCTTCAGTTCCACCGTCCAGGAGTTTCCCTGAATCGAAGAAACGAAACCTTTCCAGTTGATAATCTGGAATCCGGAAACAAGACGGTAAGAAACGGTCGAACCGACCTTCAAATCTTCGTCTAAGCGGTACAGCAACGACGGCGTAGCGCTCATGTCGAAAATCAGCGGGAAGGCGTGAAGAAGCTTAAAAGCCTCACCTTCCTGAATTTCAAAACCGGATGTCTGAATCATGTTTCCCATTGTACTCTAAAGATAATAAAATCTTACCTCAAAGGTCGCAGGTAAAGTTCAGATCGCGGCGGTAAGGCGTGAAGCCCGCTCCGCGGATAAAGTTTTCCGCTTCCGCAATGCCGCGAATGCCGTGCGACTCCAGAACGTTTTCTTCGAGGACGATGCTGTTGATGTCGTCTGCGCCCGAAGCGAGGCCCAATTCGCCGACCGCCTTTCCCATGCCGAGCACGGAAACTTCGATATGGCGAATGTTGTCGAGGTAAAGGCGCGAAAGTCCCAGGAGCTTTAAGTACTCCATCGGCGTCACGTGGCGAATGGGGAAGTCGTGCGTCTGCGGTTGGAATGTCCAGGCGACAAAGCTTTTGACTCCGCCGGTTTCATCTTGCAATCCGCGGACAAGGTCCAGGTGCGCGATGATGTCTTTCGGAGTTTCCTTGGTACCGATGACGATGTTTGCACTTCCCGGAAGGCCGTTCTTTTGGCAGACGGCGAGGGTATCGCGCCATTCGCGGGCGGAAAGCTTTCGCGGGCTGAGTTCCTTTCGAATGCGGTCCGACAGAATTTCTGCGCCCGCTCCAGGAACCGAAGAAAGCCCTGCGTCTTTCAAAATGTTCAACAGTTCGACGAGAGTTAAGTTGTGCGCATTGGCAATTCGCACCAGTTCCACGGGCGAAAATCCGCGAACGCTCATGCCGAGTTCCTGCGTGAGCATGCGAAGAATGCTTGTGTAATATTCAATCGGCAATTCTTCGTTGACGCCGCCTTGCAAAAAGATCTGGTCTGCGCCGAGCTTTTTCGCCTCTTCCGCCTTGCTTCGAACCTGTTCCAAGGAAAGCACGTACGTGCCGCGGTCGCCCGCTTTTTTGGCGAAGGAACAGAAGCTACAGTTCACGGAACAGACGTTCGTGTAGTTGATAATGCGGTAAACCGTATAACCGACGCGGTTGCCCGGGAGCTTTGCCTTGCGAACCGTATTCGCCGCCTGAGCGACTTCCGTCCAATCCGCTTCCTTTAAAAGCAAAAGCGCCTCCTCGGGCGAGAGCCTTTCAAAGGAGAGCGACTTTTGAAGTAAAGGATGCATGGACTTTTGGCTTTCGATTACATGTTGCGAACAGGGAAAAGTCCGAGCAACACGAGAACGTCTTCGAGAACGATCTGCGTGCACTTCACCAAGAAGAGACGGGACTTTTCTTCGGCACTGCCGAGAACGCGGTCGTCATGGATGAACTTGTGAGCGGCGCCTGCAATATCCAAAGAATACTGGGCGAGTTCGCACGGTTCGTCGGATTCGCAAGCCTTGCGGATCTTTTCCGACTTCTGAGCGAGCAGCTTGATCAATTCATAAGCGGCATCGTCTGCGAGCTGGTCAAAGTCCACGTCCTGCAGATTCACGTCGTAGCCCGCCTTGCGCATAATGCTGCAAAGACGCACGTGTGCGTTCTGCACGTAAGGACCGGTTGCGCCTTCAAAGCTCAGAGCGCTGTCCCAGTCGAACTTGACGTCCATCAAACGGTGGTTCTTCAAGTCGTTGAAGGTGAGTGCGCTAATGCCAATCTGCTGCGCGATCAGTTCCTTGTTTTCGAGTTCCGGATTCTTCTGATTGATGAAGTCGAGAATCTTCTGCTGGGCAGCTTCGATCACGTCGCGAAGAAGCTTTGCCTTGCCAGTACGGGTCTTACCCTTTTCCCATTTACCGTCGATCAAGTTCAGAATCACGCCGAACGGAATGTGAACGAGTGTGTCGTGCCAGTCGTAGCCCATCTTCTTGAGCACGAGCTTCACCTGCTTAAAGTGCAAAGCCTGGCCCAAGTCCACCACGTAAAGGCTCTTGTCGAAGTTGTATTCCTTTTTGCGGTAGATGGCGGCGGCGAGGTCGCGCGTTGCGTACAACGTACTGCCGTCGCTCTTGCGAATCAGGCACGGGTTCAGCTTGTATTCGTCGAGCTTCACCACGTCGCGTTCTTCACTGCGTTCCAAAAGGCCCTTGGCTTCCAAATCCTGGATCACAGCCGGCATCTTGTCTTCGTAGAAGGATTCGCCGGTGTAATAGTCAAAGTCGACGCCCATCATCTTATAGATGCGCATCAGTTCCTTGAGAGTTGCCGCGCGGAAGGCGAGCCAGAGCTGATGGTAGAATTCATCGCCCTTTTCAAGCTTCGAGAATGCGGCGCGGGCTTCGTCTTCGAGACCCGGTTCTGCTTCCGCCGCCTTAGAGAAGCTCGCGTAAAGAATGTTCAATTCCTTCACGGTCAGCGAATCGAGAGTCGCCTGGTCCGTCGGACGCTTTTCGCGCAAGTACATCACAATCAGCTTACCGAAGGCTGTGCCCCAGTCTCCCAAGTGATTGATGCGAACCACCTTGTAACCCGCTGCCTTGTAAATGCGAGCGAGAGAGTTTCCGATCATCGTCGAACGCAAATGGTGGAACGCGAGTTCCTTACCGATGTTCGGGGAACTGTAGTCCATGCAGACCACTTTACCGTTGGATTCCGCATGACCGTAATCAAGACCCTGGGAAGACACGGCTTCAAGAATCGACTTCGCGAGGAACTTACGATCGATGAAGAAGTTCAAATAACCGGCGACCGCTTCCACTTTGCAAATGCCGTTCGGAAGTTCAATCTTCGGAGCGAGTTCTTCCGCAATGACCTTCGGAGCCTTGTGCATGGAGCGCGCAAGGACAAAGCACGGAAGGGTGAAGTTGCCATGTTCCGTATCTGTCGGAACGGTGATCAGCTTCTTGGCCTGTTCCAATTCAAAAGCGCCCGTCGCGGCAACAGCCTGGGCAATCGCGTCATTAAATGAGTTCATCTTCAACCTTTGCCTTCTTGGCCTTGGTCTTCACAAAGTTCTTTTCTTCGAGGTCGGTAATCTTCGCGTCGCTGTAGAGCTTGTCAAAGGCGAGCTCTTCGCGCTTGGTTTCTTCAAACAGCTGGATCATCAAGTCAAAGCCTGCGTCGAACACGGCCCAGCGCATATTGATGCCCGGCTTGTATTCGGTGCGGTGCTGCAGACCCTGGTGCTTGAATTCCTTGTTGAGTTCATCGAGAATCGCCTGCATCTGGGCTTCGCTTTCGCAAGTTGCGATGATCATGAAGTCAGAGGTGTCCGAAACACCGCGAAGGTCGATCAACTGCAGGTTCTGAGCGCGGAGCTGGAAAAGGATTTCCGCTGCGTTCTTCACGGCTTCCGTGTAGGCTTCTTTCTTCGGAGCGGCCTTCTTGACGGGAGCTTTTTTGACGGCAGCAGCCTTTTTGACGACAGTCTTTTTGACTGTTGCCTTTTTCACTGCGGTCTTCTTTTCCGCAGTCTTCTTGGCGGCAGTTGCCTTGGTGGCGACTTTCTTTGTTGCGGCGGTCTTCGTCGCAGTCGTCTTTTTGGCGGTGGTCTTAACCGCGGTCTTCTTCACGGCGGTTGTCTTTTTTGTCGTTGTCTTTTTGGCTGTTGTCATGGTGTTCCTGCCTGTGTCAATTTTTCAAAGTCCTTGCCAACATACACGGTCGCATCCACGAGTTTGCGCTTGTTTTCAAGCGGGATTACATTCTGCGTGTGAAGCGCTTTGGCAAGAGCTTCTGCCCCTGCCCAATGTGGATTGCGCAAGGCGATAATGGTTTCTTCGTAATTCCAAAGATTGTCGTTGCTCATTTCCACCACGTCAAAACCTTGAGCGCGCAAGTAGTCGCGCATCTTGGAAGCGGCGCCCGGAATTCCGCTGGAATTCAACACCTGGATATCTCCCGGCGTTTCGCGGATTTCTTGAACGACCTCAGGCTCGTCCTGACAGGAAATTAACATCCCTGCAAGAAAAAGCAAAGGAATTATCGTTGGTTTGGAATGATTCACGCTTTAAATATAGCGATTTAGCGCGGCTTGTTCTGTGCGTCGACCTTCACAACCGTCGGTTTCCAGGTCTTCGCTTCTTCCGGAGTCATGGAAATGTAGGAGACGATGATAACGAGGTCGCCTTTTTGAACCATACGGGCCGCTGCGCCGTTCAAGCAGATCGTGCCGGAATTCGGTTCGCCTTCGATGACGTACGTATCAAAACGTGCGCCGTTGTTGATGTCGAGAATACCGACTTTTTCGAAAGGAAGAATGCCTGCGGCGTCCATCAAAGCTCTGTCGAGCGTAATGGATCCTTCATAGTTCAAGTTCGCGTCCGTAACGGTAGCGCGATGAATTTTGCATTTAAGAAGTTCGATCTGCATTTTGCTTAGAAGCGCACTTGCAGAATGCCAGCGAGACCACCTTCGAAGCTCGGGCCAATGCCGAGACTAAAGCGGTTCGCATCGGGGTTGTTCGCCCACTGGGTATCGAAGAACGCGTCAGCAAAGGACCACACGTGAGCACCGATAACCGGAATCAACCAGTAAACCCAAGTGTTATCGTATTTGTCGTTATTGATTGCGAAATAAGTAAGACCGCCAACGCCGACAACCCAAAGGGCATCCATCCAGATTGCCTTCACCGTTTGGTCGTGTTTCCATTGATAGAGGGACGGAATCACAGCGGAGAGGTAAGCAACGTCCTGTTCTCCAGCGTGATTTCTATAAGTACGGTCGATGTCGGAATCTTCCAAGCCTCTAGCGCGAGAGGAGAGCCAATCTTCTTCGGAAACGCCGAGACGCTTCCAAGGTTCCTGATTGTATTCAGACGGGCGAACGCCGAGTTCGGTAAGCTGAGTGAGCTTATCGCGGCTCATGCCGCTTTCTTTAGCCTGTTGGAATTCCCACTGGGTAAGACCAGCGTTTTCGTAATCAAAACCAGCCCATTCATCGCTCGAAGAATTTGCAGAACCAGCAACGGTTTCTTCCGGAGCGTTTTCATCATCTGCGCTGTAGTAATTTGCCCCATCATCTTCTGCTGCAGGAGCATAATAAGTTGTGCCCTCACCCTCAGCATCATAATTTTCAAAATCGTCTTGTGCGAACGAGACGGAGGCAGCAAAAATGCTAGCGCAAAGAATTTTGAAAGCAGTTTTCATTGAACCTCAGCAGTTCTCTATAGTGCCGGGGGAGGGAATCGAACCCTCACACTCTCGCGAGTACCGGATTTTGAGTCCGGCGCGTCTACCAATTTCACCACCCCGGCTTGGGGTAAACACAAATATAGAACTGTTTACGAAAATTTGAGCGAAAAAATGAAAAGATTAAAGCTTTTTTACAGGCGTATATTCCAAATGGTGCTTGGAAAGCACTTCTTCGCCATATTTCATGGCTTCGTCGCGGTTCGCAAAGGCTCCGGTCTGCACCAGGTAGAGCGTTCTGTCGTCGTGCTTCGCTTCGATGACGCGGGCGTCGATCTTTTTTGCCTTGAGAGAGTTGGCGAGCATTTCGGCGTTGGCCTGGATGCTGAATGCGCCGAGCTGCAAGGACCAGTCGCCTGCAGGAGCTGCTTCGGCCACCGGTGCCGGTGCGACTTCGGCTGCGCTTGAAAGAACTTCGCTTGCGCTCGAAATCGGTTCTGCTGCGCTGGAAAGGGCCGAAGAACTAGAAGCGATGACGGAGTCTGCTTGAGCAGAGCTCGAACTGGCAGTGCTAGTGCTAGATGCAATCGGAGAGGTTTTGGTACGTTCAATTTCGGCGCAGAAGCTGTGAACAGAATCGATCGTGCTTACTTTGTACAAACTCTGGCAAACCTGATAGATGACGGCAAGCTGATTCGGACGCGCCTTGGCAAAAGAAGCCTTGAGACTTTTGTACGAAAGGTCTGGACGTTTCAGGTAAAGTTCAAATTGGGCGCGTGTCATGTAAAGGTCGGAAACCACCGGCAGCGAATCCGGGGTTGCAAAGATCAGACTGTCCAAACGTTTTTTGGCGGCAGAGAAATCTTTAGAATTTCCGGTTTGCGAACGGGCGAGCACGCCCCACAAAGCACATTCCGAACGTTTGGACAAATCGAGAGTCGGGCAGACCGCTTCAAAAGCTTCGGCGGCTCCTTTCCAATTTCCAGAAACATAAGCCTTCTGCGCATCTTCTAAGGTGGCTGCGGAGGCAGAGATGGCGAGGGTCGTCAGACTAGCGAAAAGAACTTTTGCGAACAAACGCATTTTATCCTCTTATTCTGTAACAGGCGTGCCGCGGAGTGTCCAACCGCGGACTTCGTCGATATGACATTTGACATAGTCGCCGGGCTTCGCCGTTGTCGAAGCGAAAACGACCTTTTTAAAACTCCCCGTTTTCCCCACCCATTCATTCGGATCTTTAGACGACGGTCTTTCGACCAGAATTTCTTCGGTCTTGCCGATCATCAGCTTGTTGCGTTCGAGCGTGATGGAATTCTGCAGTTCCACGAGACGCGCCAAACGTTCTTGCTTTTGCTCTTCCGAAAGCACTTCGGTTTCTTGGGCGCTCACAGTTCCTTCGCGCGGGCTGTAGGCGAACATGAAGGCGGCGTCGAACTGGGCTTCTTTCACCGCAGCGAGCGTCTGTTCAAAGTCTTCGTCCGTTTCGCCGACAAAGCCTGCGATGATATCGGTCGTGAGGCCGTAATCCGGATTTTTGCCACGGAACTTTTCAAGGATTCGCATGAATTCGTCGACTTTGTAGCGGCGCTTCATTTTTTCGAGAACGGCATCGCTTCCGCTTTGCAGAGGAATGTGGGCGTGCGGACAAATTTCCGGAACGCTCTGTAAAACGTCAATGAGTTTTTCCGTGTAAAAGCGCGGATGCGGACTCATAAAGCGGATACGGCGAATGCCCGGAACTTCGGAAATCTTGACGAGCAAATCGGCAAAGTCCGTGCCGTGATTGCGGTAAGCGTTGACCGTTTGACCGAGCAGGCAAATTTCGGAAATGCCGCGTTCGCTTGCCTTTTCCACTTCGTAAATCACATCGTCTGCGACACGGTACTTTTCACGTCCGCGGACAAACGGCACAATGCAATAGCTGCAGCGGAAGTTGCAACCGCGCTGAATCGTCACGTACGATGAAAACGGATGGGCGAGCTTTGCATATTCGCCGACGTAATTTTCTTCGATGTCGAAACCAGTCAGAACGCGGTCCTGCACATTGTGCTTTTTCACGATCACCGGATGCTTAAAGAGAATTTCCGGAATCTGATTGTACTTGTCCGGACCGATGACGTAGTCGATGCAGTCCACCTGATCGATCAGGCGGGTTCCCAAATGTTCTGCCATGCAGCCGGTGACGATGAACTTGATCCACGGACGGCGCTTCTTGTAGAATTTCATTTTGGAAATTCGAGCCTTGGCACTTTCTTCCGCTTTTTCGCGCACGGAGCACGTGTTGAACAAAAAGAGGTCGGCGTCGTTCGGATCTTCGGTTGGTTCGCAACCGTTCTTTTCGAGCATGGAAGCGATGAGTGCGGAATCGTACTCATTCATCTGACAGCCGTAGGTGTCGATCAAATAATGCAAAGACATAGATTAGCGGAACTGTAAATGGACAAGGTCCGAAAAATGGGCAATAGAATAAGTCGGTTCTACAGGCGCAAAACTCGAGCGTTTGCCAAAACCGTTTTCGATAAAGACGCTGTCGATGCCTGCGTTTTTCGCACCGAGAATATCCGGGGCGTCATCGCCGATCATCACGGCATCTTCTTTCGAAACTCCGGCGGCGTTCAAAACTTTTAAGAAGGGTGCCGCATCCGGTTTCCGGGGCGTTTCTTCGTCGCCAAAGGCAAAGGCTTCAAAATAGGATTCCAAACCAAAGTGCTTTAAAAGGGCAAGACCCGGCGTGTGCGGCTTGTTCGTCGCAAGCGCCTTTTTCGCCGGGAAGTTCTTTAAAAATTCAACAACACCCGGATACGGTTCGGTCTTTTCCAAGCAGTGCTTTGCGTAAAATTCGGAATAGCATTTGTGCACTTCGAGAAGAGGGGCGTCTGCGCCTTCCAAAGAACGTTCGATCAGCTTCAACGAACCGTTTCCGATGTAGCTTTTCACTTTTTCCGTCGGTAAAGTTTTCAACCCGAAAGCGGCGAGTGCATAGTTCACAGCCACGCTCAAATCGCCGAGCGTGTTGAACAGTGTGCCGTCCATGTCGAAAATATACAGGGATTTGGTTTTCATCGCCCCAAATTTAGTAATTCGCACAAAGTCTTTTTGTTATCTTCATCTTATATGGGTTCTAAATTCTTTCTCTGCTATCACGATCTTTCGGTCAAAAATGCAAAACAGGCGGTGGGGCAAATTCGGCGTATTGCGCAGGTGGCAAATTCCCCGATAACGGTCGCCGTGATTCCCGATGTTCGGCAAGCTCCTGCAGCGGACCTGGATTTTTTCAAGGGAGAGCTGCAAAGTCTTTTGCAAGATGGCTTTGAACTTTTGCTGCACGGAACCCGCCATTTGGCCGTCGATTCTGTAGATCGCAACTTTTGGGGCAAAAAGGCTCTTGCGCTGACGGGAAACGAAGCGGAATTTGCGGGCCTTGATGACTGCGATTCCTTCCGCTTGCTGGAACAGGGAATGGCTCTTTGGGGCACTTTAGGATTGGACCTTCCGCGGGGATTTGTACCGCCCGCTTGGTATGGGAATGCCCATTTAAAAGAGCAGGTGCTCTGCAAGTTCGATTTTTACGAAGACCGCTTTGCCGTTTACAAGAAGTCGCAAAAGATTCTTTCTCCGGCGCTAAGCTTTGCCGGGTTGCCGAAACTTTCGCTGAACGTGGCGCAGACTTCGGCATGTTTAGCGCTCCGTTCTCCGGTCGGAACGCCTCGCCTCGTCTTTCACCCGGTGGATTTTGAAGCGATTGGCGAAACGCGTATTTTGAATTTGACGCGCTTTGCCGTTTCAAAACGCAAACAGATTTTCTACCGCGATATTTAATTTGTACTGAATTCCAAGTTTGCTGCTTGGA
>JAILDK010000009.1 GCA_024689485.1 Fibrobacter sp. | reverse complement strand
GGCAGCATAAAAAAAGCGTATGACGGGTGTCATACGCTTTTTGATAATCTTTAACTTGGAAAAGTTAGACGATTAGTCCTTGCCCGTGAAGATGATCACGAGAACGCTTGCGATGAAGGCTGCGCTCACGACGATGAATTCAAGCGGGTTTTCCATGATGGTCTGACCAGCGGTGCGCGGTTCCGAGTTGCCTTCTGCCGGCTGTTCAACCTTTGCGGTATCGGCCGGAGCTGCGGCAGCAGTCGTGTCTGCAGCTGGAGCGGCGGCAGCGGTGGTGTCTGCCTTAGCAGAGTCTGCCGGAGCAGCCTTGGCTTCGAGAACTTCTGCGGTGTCAGCCTTTGCGGAATCAGCCGGGGCAGCGGCAACGGCAGCTGCGGTATCAGCCGGAGCGGCTTCCGCCTTAGCGGTCGTATCAGCAGCCGGAGCAGCTTCTGCCTTTGCAGTCGTATCTGCGGCGGCCGGAGCAGCAGCTTCTGCAGCCTTTGCGGTATCTGCAGCAGCCGGAGCGGCAGCAGCTTCGGTCTTAGCCGGTTCTGCAGCCTTCGCTGTATCAGCAGCCGGAGCAGCGGCTTCAGCCTTAGCCGGTTCAGCAGCCGGAGCGGCAGCCGGGGCAGCCGCTTCAGTCTTTGCCGGTTCTGCAGCGGCAGCAGCCGGAGCAGCGGTTTCTGCTGCAAAAGCAAATGCAGAAAGCATCATTGCAGCCAGGAGAGTTTTCTTGAGATTCATTGTTTTCCTCTTTTCTTTAGATAAAGTCGGGGCAGTGCTCCTGCCTATTCCGTTTGGAAAAATAACTCTTCTCCTTGGAATGTGGCAAAAGATTTTTCTGAAATGCACGAAAATTCTATCTTCTATACGCATCTATTTTCATAATTAGAGGTTTCTATGGCATTTAAATATGAAGCAACCGTTCAACACGGCGCTGACACCACCGAATATGTGAATCTGGGTAAGGAAGGCGTTTCCGTTACCGAGTTCGAAGGCAAAAAGATTTTGAAGGTTTCGAAGGCAGCTCTGACGAAAATCGCAGAAGCTGCTTTCGAAGAGGTGGAATTCTGCCTCCGTCCTGCACACACGGCTAAGGTTGCCAAGATCCTCCAAGATCCGGAAGCTAGCGATAACGATAAGTTTGTCGCCATGACCATGCTCAAGAACGCCTGTGTTGCCGCAAAGGGAATTCTCCCGTTCTGCCAGGACACGGGTACTGCAATCTGCGTCGCTCACAAGGGCCAGCAGGTTTGGACGGATTGTGATGACATGGAAGCGATTTCCGAAGGCGTCTACAACGCATACACCACCAAAAATCTTCGCTACAGCCAGATCGCACCTCTTTCGATGTACGAAGAAAAGAACACCGGCTGCAACCTCCCAGCTCAGATTGACATTCACGCCGAAGAAGGCGACGAAATGAAGTTCCTCTTTGTGGCCAAGGGCGGTGGATCGGCGAACAAGACTTACTACTGGCCGATGACCAAGGCGCTCCTCAACCCGAAGTCCTTGGAAAAATTCATCAGCGAAAAGATCAAGACCTTGGGTACTGCTGCATGCCCTCCGTATCACTTGGCAATCGTGATCGGCGGTACTTCTGCCGAAATGAATACGCACACGGTGAAGCTCGCCAGCTGCGGTTATTATGACGATCTTCCGACTTCCGGTAGCGAAGGTGGCCGTATCTTCCGCGATATCGAAATGGAAGAAAAGGTGATGCACATGTGCCAGAAGACGGGCATCGGTGCTCAGTTCGGCGGTAAATACTTTGTACACGATGTGCGCGTGATTCGCTGCCCGCGTCATGCGGCAAGCTGCCCGGTTTCGATCGGCGTTTCTTGCTCGGCAGACCGCAACATCAAGGCTAAGATCGATGCGAACGGTCTTTGGCTCGAAAAGATGGAACACCATCCGGAAAATTACATCCCGCAGGGCAACGTGGTGAACCTCGCTCCGGCTGTCGAAATTGACCTCGACCGTCCGATGAAGGAAGTTCTCGCCGATCTTTCTAAGTATCCGGTGAAGACCCGTTTGAACTTGAAGGGTACGATGATCGTTGCGCGCGACATGGCTCATGCGAAGATTGCAGAAATCTTTGATAAGCAGGAACGCGGTGAAGAACTTTCCGACATCGAAAAGAAGGTGATCGAAGTCGCCTCGAACCATCCGATTTACTATGCGGGTCCGGCTAAGACTCCGGACGGCATGCCGACCGGTAGCTTCGGTCCGACGACCGCTGGCCGTATGGACCCGTACGTGATGCGCTTCCAGAGCAAGGGCGCTTCCTTGATCATGGTGGCAAAGGGTAACCGTTCTCAGGATGTGACGGACGCTTGCAAGAAGTACGGTGGATTCTTCCTCGGCTCGATCGGCGGTCCGGCTGCAATCCTCGCAGAACAGAATATCCTTTCGAACGAAATCGTTGCCTTCCCGGAACTCGGCATGGAAGCGATTCGCAAGATTACGATTAAGGACTTCCCGGCATTCATCCTCGTGGATGACAAGGGCAACAACTTCTTTGACGGACTCCTCTAATAACAAAGGCTCCTTATGGAACGCTTTATCGTCGTTGATTATAATGCAGGAAACCTGACTTCGGTGCTGAATGCTTTTGAGCATATCGGTGCGAACGTGAAGGCTTCCCGCGATCCTTCTGAAATCGCTGAAGCAGACCGCCTCGTCTTCCCGGGCGTGGGCGCTGCTCGTTCGGCGATGGAAACTTTGGAAAAAACGGGCATCGGAAAGGCGATTGTCGAAGTCGTGAACAGAAAACGTCCTGTCCTCGGCATTTGCATCGGCTGCCAGATCATTTTGAATTCCAGCGAAGAAAATGGTGGCGTGGATACGCTCGGTTTGATTGACGGTAAGGCGGTCCGTTTTCAGGATGAAGCCGGCATCAAGATTCCGCACATGGGCTGGAACCAGGTGGAACTCTTGAAGTCGCATCCTTTGTTTGAAGGCATTCCGAACAACAGTGATTTTTACTTTGTTCACTCCTTCCATCCGGCGGAAATTCGCGAAGAAAACGCTCTCACGAGAACGACGTACGGTTCGCAGACTTTCACTTCGGCTGTCTGCAAGGAAAACCTGGTTGCGACGCAGTTCCATTTGGAAAAGAGCGGCGACGTGGGTCTTCGCGTTTTGAAAAACTTTAGCACCTGGAGCGGAAAATAATGCTGACCAAACGTTTGATCATTTGCTTGGACGTTCGCAACCGCAAGGTGACGAAGGGCGTCAAGTTCAAGGGCAATATCGATGTGGGCGATCCCGTGGAACTCGGTGCCAAGTACAGTGCCGAAGGCGTGGACGAACTTGTTTTTTACGACATCACGGCGAGTGCGGAAAATCGTCCGTGCGATCTGGAAATGGTGAAGGACATTGCAAAGAATGTCTTCATTCCGTTCTCGGTCGGCGGTGGCATTCGTTCGTTGGACGACATGCATCAGGTGCTTCTCGCCGGTGCGGAAAAGGTGAGTGTGAACAGCCTTGCCGTTCTGCATCCCGAAATCATTGAACAGGGGGCCAAGGCTTTTGGCAACCAGTGCGTGGTGCTCGGCATGGACGCGAAGCGCGTGGGCGTTTCGGAAAAGATTCCTTCCGGCTACGAAATCTACATCAAGGGCGGTCGTGCGGCGACGGGCCTCGATGCGGTCGAATGGGCGAAAAAGGCGGAATCCCTTGGCGCAGGCGAAATCTGCTTGAACGCGATGGATACCGATGGCGTCCGTGACGGTTACGAATTAGAAATTACAGATAAAGTAGCGAAGGCGGTAGGCATTCCGGTAATCGCTTCGGGCGGTGCTGGCAAGCCTTGCCATATCGCGGATCTTTTTGCGAAGACTTCCGCGGATGCAGCTCTTGTCGCAAGCATGGTGCATTTCGGAGATTATACCGTGGCTCAGATCAAGGATGAAATGAGCAAGGCGAATATTCCGGTAAGGAAAATTGTGTAAATGAATCAGGACATCGCAGAATCCATTCTCGAAGCCGGCAAAAGTTACGGCGCAGATTACGTGGAAATCTTTGAGGAAGAAACGCGTTCTTCCACGCTCGCTCTCAAGGATCAAAAAATCGAAACCGCTTCGGCTGGCACGGAGTTTGGAATCGGCGTGCGCCTGTTGTACGGGACGGAAGTCCTGTACGCTTACACGAGCGACGAAAGCAAAGATGCGCTTTTGAATATGGTAAAGACCTTGGCTTTTGGACGTAATGGTTCTAGCTCGGGTCTTGTGAAATATGTTCCGACTCCTTGCAAGTTCGGTGAAAATTATCCGAACTTGATGGATCCGCGAGTACTCGGCAACGGTTACAAGTTGGATTTTTTGCATGCGGCGGACGACAGCGCACGCAAGGTTTCCGATCGCATTTGCCAGGTCGTGGTGAGCATCACCGATTCTTGTTCCCATGTGAACATCATCAGTTCAAGCGGAGTCAATGTGAGCGATTACCGTTGCCATACGCGTCTCGGTATTAACGTGACGGCGGGCGCGGGTTCTGAAAAGATCGTTTCGCGTGAAGCGCCGGGTGCGCTTGCGGGTTACGAAGCGCTTGAAAAATTCAATGCGCCGGAACTTGCGAAGATGGCGGCGGAACGTTCGCTTCGCATGTTGGATGCCGGACACATTTCGGGCGGTATCATGCCGGTCGTGATGGGGCCGGGTTTTGGCGGTGTGATTTTCCATGAAGCGGTGGGACATCCGCTTGAAACGGAAGCGATCCGTCACAATGCAAGTCCGTTCTGCGGAAAGATGGGACAGGTCGTGGCTCAGCCGTGCTTGACCGCGATCGATGACGGTACGATTCCCGGATCGTGGGGAAGCGTTGCTGTGGACGATGAAGGCATGAAAACGGAACGCACCGTGCTGATTGAAAACGGCGTTTTGAAAAATTACATGTCCGATATGGTCGGAGCGATGGAAGTGGGCTGTACACGCACGGGAAGTGCGCGTCGTGAGTCTTACAAGTACGCTCCGGTGAGCCGTATGCGAAATTCCTTTATCGCTCCGGGCAGGGATTCTTTTGATGACATGATTCACAGCGTGGAGCATGGGCTTTATGCCGCTAAAATGGCGGGTGGTTCCGTGAATCCGGCGACGGGTGAATTTAATTTTGCTGTCGAAGAAGGTTATGAAATTGACCACGGTAAAATCGGACGCCCGGTGCGCGGTGCAACGCTCATTGGAAAGGGCGATCAGGTTTTGCGTGGAATTTCCATGGTGGGAAGCGATCTTTCGATTGCGGCGGGAGTCTGCGGTGCGTCTTCGGGTTCTGTCCCGGTGACCGTGGGACAGCCGACGATCAAGGTTGATTCTATTCTTGTCGGAGGAAGATAACTGGTGCGTTTGACCGCTCTCTTCATCGCTTTATTTGCGTCGCTTCTATGGTCGTTTGAAACCGTAGAAGATTCCAAGTCGCGTTTTGTTTTTAACGATTACATTGCGGAAACGACACCGGTTGCCTGTGAAGAGGGCGATTTTCATTTGCTGCCTGAGAACGTTTTTTACAAGAACGGTTCCGGGATGCCTTACCGCACCTACCGCATCGCGATCCCGGCAAATGCAAAGCCTTCGGTTTCTGTTAAGGATTCCATCCGTGTTCCGTTTGGAAAGACCTGGTGCAAGGCAGATTCTTTGAAGAATGGTAACGTGGAAGTTTCAAGCCCGAAACTCCGCGATGGAGTCTGGGTGGTGGACGTTTGGGTGCCGCTGCTCCAGGTTTCGGGCTCCTCGGTTTCGGTCCGTAAAAATTTTAAGGTGAGCATTTCTTTTTCGGGAACGCCGCAGAATAAACACCCGGGCAAACGTCTGCTCGAACAGGTTTTGAATCCGAAGGGAGCTTCTTCCTTTGGAACGTCGACAAATACGGCTCGCGTTCTTCGCAAAGCGGCAGCTTCCGATCTTTCGAATATGACATGGCTCGCCCGAATCCTCGTCGGCGACAAGGATAACGGAACGACGTCGGAAGATGGACTTTATGCCGTCACATACAAGCAGTTTTACAACGCTTGTAAGGAAGTCGCTCGTGCATCGGACTGCGAAGGCATTCCCGTGGAAAAGCTTCGCATGTATGGCGCACCTCAAGATACGATGACCGATGTCATCTGGAGTTCGGCAGAAATCGTTCCGAACCGTTTATTTGAAATCCCGCTGGAGATCCGCGACAAGGATGGAACCTTTAACGACGGCGATACGCTTTTCTTCGTCGGCTATGGAACATCCATGTGGAAACGCTTCGACTTGGAAGATTCGACAGCTTCTTCCAGAATGCAGTATTACTATTCGTCTTCGCCATATAGCTTCTATCAGTATTTCCAGCTCGGTTATACGTCAAGCGGTACCGGGGCTCGCGTTTCAACGCTTTCTTCGCCGACTTCCGGTTCGGACGTGGATGTATTGCGCTATCTGCGCGTCGAAAAGGATGCGCTTTTACGTGACACTTATTTTGGAAACGAAGGATCTTGGGAAGAAGCTTCGGGCAAGGAATGGTTCTGGATTTGGAACGCTCCGACAGAAACGGTCAATGTTTCTTCTTCGACTTTTGCGACTTCGAGAACATCGAGCCTTCCGCATTTAAATTCGGACGGTGATAAGCTTGTGACGGTTTCCTATGTTCCGCATAGCTTTACCATGTCCGTCAAACCGAAATTCACTTTTACGGTGAATGGAACGGACTATTCGGAATATGAAAGGCTTCCGATGGGAAACTTTGTCATTGAAGATGTCGCGCTCAAGTCTTCGGGGAACTCTTACTCGATGACCCTGTTGCCGAACGGTTCTGTTTACGATCGCTTTGACGGCTTCTCGATTGCGTACTCCTGGACTCCGGCTTTGGAAAATGATTCCGCGGAATGGATTTTGCCGGGCAAGCAGAGCGGGCGCATTCGCATTCCGCTTTCGACATCTTCAAATGTGCAAGTGATGAAGTTCCAGGACTTTGAACCGGTCGGACTTTTGAACGTGAAGAACGGCTACTTCTATGACAGCCTTTCTGCGAAAGTCGATACGCGTTACCTGGTTTACAGCACAAAGAATTTCCGCGCTCCTACAAATATCGAAGGTGTGCCGGCGCATATTTCGGGAACGCTCAGCGACATTTCGCGCATTTCTTCCAAGACGGAATACATGATCATCGCCCCAGAAGCGTTCCAGACTCCGGCGGTGGAACTTGCGAAATTCCGTTCGGAAGGCAAGGCTTTCCAGAGTTACAACACGACCGTGGTTCTTGTGGAAGATATTTACCGAGCCTATTCGGCTGGTTCGATGGACCCGGTGGCGATCCGCAATTATTTGGCATACGCCCGCAGCGTTTGTCCGAATTTGACCTATGCCGTTCTCGCCGGAAACGGAAACTTTGACTACCGCGGTATGCATTCCGGATTCAAGACGAATTGGATGCCTCCGTTTGAAAAGGAAGATGCGGTTGTTGAAGACTTCTTTGCCGCATTGGATTCGGGCGAAAGAGTTTTGCGCGGGGCTTACGATTTGGATCTTTACATTGGACGCCTTCCGCTTTCGAACGTGGCGGATTTTAACGCCTATAATGAAAAGATCGAAGAACATGAACAGACCTCTTCTGCTGACAACTCTTCTTGGCGCAATTCTGTCGTGGTGACTGCGGACGATGCTTGGACAGGTTCTTCGACAGATGGCATCGATCATACGACTCCGGCAGAAGATCTTTCCCGCACCATTTTCAACGCTTCGACGGAAGAAGGTTACCATCTCGACATCCACAAGATTTATTTGTTGAATTACACATCGGATGCAGCGGGTCAAAAGCCGGACGCTTCGAACGATTTGATCAGCCGCATCAATCAGGGATCGCTTTTCACCATCTACTTTGGACATGGCTCCATTACGGACTGGGCTTTTGAAGGCTTGATGAAACCGTCGTATATTTCGAGCCTGACAAACGAATCCCGTTACACGATTCTTGGATCGTTCTCTTGTACGGTCGGCCGTTTTGACACGGGCAATGAAACGTCGCTTTCCGAAACCTTTATCCAGGCTTCCAAACGCGGAGCGATTGCATCGATCGGCGCAACTCGTGAAACCTACGGTAGCTATAACCGCGTCTTTGCCAAGTCTGTGATGACGAACGCGTTTTTCCCGACAGGAGGAACCTTGGGTAAAGCGTATGCACTTGCCAAGGGATTGACTCTCCAAAATTCGACAAAGCCGGAAAGCCAGCGTTACAACAACGCCCGTTACGCCCTTTTCGGTGAACCGGTCGTTCCGATGCCGAATGCTCAGTTGAAGATCAAGCTCGATCAGCAGATTGACACAATTCGAGCCTTGGACAGCATGACCCTTTCGGGAACCGTCTCCGGAATTTCGGAAGGCAAAATCCACGTTTCGATTTTGGAACAGAGCTATGAAAAAATGTTGAGTCAAGCGCCTTCGAATCGTGACTCGGTCCCTGTGCTTTACGACGGCTCGTTGATTTTTAGCGAAGATGCCGAAGTCAAGAATGGAAAGTTCTCGCTTGACTTTATTACGCCGCGCAAGATTTCTTTTGGTGATACTGCTGCTGAAATTCGCATTTGGGCCAATGCGAATTCCACATCTAGCATCGGACATTCTTTGGTTTCGGGCATTGCGATTTCGGGAACTTCTGCCTATGCGGACTCGATCATTGCAAACGATACGATTGCACCGTCCATTTCGATTCAAAGCTGCCTTTCTCCGGCTTCGGGGACTTCTTTTGCCGAAGGCGAAATGGTGACGCTTGCTTCTCCGGCCTGCTTGCAGGTGACGATCGAAGATTCGACAGCGATCGACTTCCGGGAAGAAGCGGACGAGGGCATTTTGTTTGAAGTCATCGGCGAAACCGTTTCGACGTCGCCGTTCCATCCCTGGCCGTACTCGGAACAATCGAGTAAAAAGGCTGTGGCTCGCATGTCATTTGCCGAAAGCAAGTATCCGCCGGGACTTTACACGTTCCGCGTGTCCGCAATGGACATTGTGGGAAATGAAAGCTCTCGCTACTTGAGATTAAACATTACCGATGGACTTTCGGAAGGCCTTGCCGATGTCTTTACGGCTCCGAACCCGATGAAAAAGAAGGGAACGACCTTCTATTTCAAGGATCTCGCCGTGGGCCGTTCCGCCGACGTCACGATTTTTATCTACAATCAGAACGGTCGATTGGTTCAGCGCATTGCTCATGCAGTTTCGGGCGTCACCACGTGGGACGGTCGCGACTTCTACGGGCGTAAGCTTGCCAACGGTCTGTACCATTACATCGTCGTTTCCAAGGTTCCTGCGACAGACGGAGCTTCGGCAAAGACGTTCCGCAAAAAACAGAAGCTCGTCATTTCGAGGTAACACGCATGGATTTAAGAAAAAAAGCATCGCCGGTTCAAATCTTGGGAGAAAGCCTTCTCCGCTTCCGACTGATCTTTTTGGTGATTTTTGCCGTTTTATACGTGATCTTTGCTAGGGATTTTAGCTCTACCTTTGCCTATATCCTCGGAGCAGGGGAGTCTTTGGCGCAAACGATCGCTTCTTGGACAGACAAGGGCGTTACCGAAGCGGAATATCCGTTTTTGATTGCGGTCGGCGCGCTTTTTGTGGTGCTCTTTGTGGTGCGCCTTTTGCTCGGTAAAATCCGCAATGCGCTTTCGTTCCTCTTTTCGACGCTCTTTATTTCTGCCCTTGCCCTTGCGCTGAATGAGGTGGAAGAAACGGTTGCCTATGTTTTCCTCGGCTTTTTGCTGTTGAGCATGATCCTTTACTTTGTGGTGCGTGTGGCGAGCTTTAAAGCGCTGCTGCCGGTTTTGCTTGCAAGTTTCTTCTGGATTTCGATTTCCGCTGTGGCTGCGCTTCCGTTCTTTGTGGGCGTTTCTTTTGTGGTGCTCGCTTTGGCGGATATGCTTGCGGTGTCGTTAGATACGGGTGCGGAACTCAAGAAGGGGACTCCGGTTTCGGGTTCTCTCGTTGCGAGCTTTGGAAAAGCCTTTTTGCCGGCGGTGATTTCGACAGTTCTTCTCGGCGGCGTCAACGGCTATTTTTATCATTCCTGCATGCCGATCTGGATGGCGATCGTTTTCCCGGTGATTTCCCTTGCCCTGTTCCTGCTTGTGGAATTCCCGGTGATGAGCTTTGCCCCGATGAGTAAAATGCGTGCCGCACACCGTTCGATGAAAGTTTAATCCTTTTTTATCCATGAGTTTTCAAAAAAAGATTTGTACTTTCATCCATTATTATTCTAAATTGGAATATGGAGAATAAAAAATGAATCGTTACGACCTCGTTTTGCTCGGCCTGATCAAAGAACAGGAACGCAGCGGTTACGACATTATGACGGAAATCAAGAACCGCGAACTCGATCGCTGGGCTAAAATCAGCACGTCCACGATCTACAACCGTTTGACGCGTCTTGAAAAGAACGGCTCGATTGAAGGCCATGCAGAACGTGACGGCAACCGTCCGGAACGCACCGTCTACCGTATCCTCGACAAAGGTTCGGAACTCTTAAAGAAAGAAGTTTTGCGTCACCTGACCGGATTCAACGATGATCCGCGTACGCTGGGTTACGCCTTCCTTTACGCGGTCGATCCGATTGACACGATCCGCGTGCTCGAAGTCCACGAAAAGAAGCTTTTAGAAGAAATTTCTCGTTTGCAGAAGATGATCGATGAAGAACCGCGCCCGACCCTTTATCCGGAAGGCCCGTTCCTCAACTGCATGAGCCGCGACCACATTATGGTGGAACTCAAGTACACCCGTGCTGCGATCTCGATTCTGCGCGACCCGCAAAAGAGCAAGAAGCTCGGCGGTTACTTCTACATCAATTTCGGTTCTCGTGATTTCAACAAGAACAACTGATTTATTTCATTCACCATCCACGGAGATAAAATGACAGCAACGAAAAAGAAGCCGGCTGTGAAGGCAAAAGCCTCCAAGAAGTACGGCTATTTCGATGACGCTAACAAAGAATACGTGCTCACCACCCCGGCAACCCCGATCAAGTGGTGCAACTACGTTGGTACGCTTGATTTCGGTGGTATCGTTGATACGACCGGCGGTACCCTCGTTTGCAAGGGCGACCCGGCTCTGAACCGTATCACGAAGTACATTGCCCAGATGCCGAATGCAGACTTCAAGGCAAGCACTGTTTACATTCGCGTCAAGGACGGCAAGGGCTACAAGTTCTTCTCCCCGTTCTACGTTCCGACTCTCCAGAAGCTCGACAAGTGGGAATGCCACGTCGGTCTTTCTTACAGCCGTTGGATCGCTGAAGCTTTCGGTCTCCGCGTCCAGGTGACGATTTTCGTCCCGACCAAGTCCAACACTCTCCTCCAGGATATTCAGATTACGAACATCGCTGGCGGCGCTAAGGAAGTGGACGTTATCCCGGTTTATGAATTCAGCCACTTTGAAGCTGAAAAGCAGCTCACGAACGCTGACTGGGTTCCGCAGACCATGACTCTCAAGGCTCATCCGGAAAAGGATGGTCACCTCGTTCTCGAACAGTACGCTTACATGAAGCGTGACTACGCCGTGAACTATGTGACGGCTGACTGCAAGATTTCGAGCTTCGATGGCGACCGTCGCGTCTTCCTCGGCAGCAACGAAATGGGCTCTTGGCAGCACCCGCTTTCCTTGGACAACAAGGAACTTTCCAATAGCGAATGCGACCGTGGCGACAATATCGCCGCTCTCATGATCCACGCTGGCAAGATTGGTGCGAAGAAGACCTTCCGCACCTGCACCCAGCTCGGTCAGGAACAGAGCCTCAAGGTTGCAAACAAGGCTATCAAGAAGTATCGCGATCTCAAGAACGTCGACAAGGCTTTCGCCGAACTCGCCGCATTCTGGGACAAGTATCTCCAGACCATCCAGGTCAAGACTCCGGATGCATCCTTCAACACGATGGTCAACGTGCACAACCCGCGTCAGTGCCACACCACCAAGAACTGGAGCCGCTATCTGTCGCTCTATCAGCTCGGTTATGGTACAAGCCGCGGTATCGGCTACCGTGACTCCACGCAGGACTTGATGGGCGTGATGAGCCACATGCCGGAAGAAGCACTCGTCCTCACCAAGAATTTGATTTCCGTGCAGCGTCCGGAAGGTAACGCCATGCACCAGTACGCTCCGCTCGCTCTCGCAGAAGACACCGGTAGCGAAGCTAATGAAGGCGACTCTCGCGAAAAGGCAAATGCCGTTGACGCACAGGGTAACCACCTCTATGCTGACTGGTACGGCGATGACCATCTCTGGATCGTCCTTACGGTGGCTAGCTACCTCAAGGAAACCGGTAAGATGGAACTTCTCGACGAAGAAATTCCGTTCTACGAAAAGGGCAAGAAGCGTGCAGAACGTGAAAAGGGCACGATCCTTGAACACTTGAAGCGCGCTCTTAAGTTCACCCGTGAACACTTGGGCAAGCACAACCTTCCGCTCCTCGGCTTCGCTGACTGGAACGACTGCATGAACCTCCCGCTCGGTGCAGAATCCACCTTCAACACGGCCCTCTATGCGAAGGCTTTGCTCGAAATGATGGACATCGAAGAACATCTCGGCGATACCGCAGCTGTTGAAATGTACAAGGGCTGGTACGAAGATGTGAAGAAGGCTTTCAACGACAGCGCTTGGGACGGCAAGTGGTGGGTCCGTTGGTTCGACAAGGACGGCAACGCCTATGGTACGAACAAGGCCAAGTACGGCAAGATCTACTGCAACGGTCAGTCTTGGCCGGTGATCAGTGGCATCGCTACTGGCGCTCATGCTGAACAGGGCATGGACAGCTTGAACAAGCTCCTCAACACCAAGTACGGTGTGAAGAGCTCCACTCCGGGCTACCGTGGTTTCGAACCGTCTGTCGGCGGCATCTCCACCTATCCTCCAGGAGCTAAGGAAAACGGCGGTATCTTCCTCCACACGAACCCGTGGGTGATGATCGCCGAAACGATCCTCGG
>JAILDK010000003.1 GCA_024689485.1 Fibrobacter sp. | reverse complement strand
GATTGCGAACTTTTACGAATATGAAGTTCTCGCCTGTAAAAAGGCGCTGGAAGAAGGCAAAAAGGAATGCGCAGAAATGCCGTGGTCAAAGACGCAAGAAATCATGAACGTTCTCGACGGCCTTCGAAAATCTTGGTATATTGAAGCGACTCATTCAGCGAGGTAAACCTTATGCCAGCCAATGTGGAACAGTTGATTTCGGAATGTTCGCCGCTTTTAGAAAAAGATTCGGAGGTGTTTCGTGAACTCTTGAACTATTTTGGCGGTGAAGCGAAGATCGCTCCGGATTTGCATGACCTGCGTGAATTCCTTGCGCCGCGTCGCCTGTTCAAAGTGGTGAAGATTGCGGAAACTTCTTTTATGAAGTGCGCTTACGCGTTGGTGGATAACTTCCCGGAATGCACGCGTTCCTTGGGTATGCTTCGCTATTACCGTTCGCCGAATGCGATGATTTGGCAAGACGTGGAAAAGGCAGAAAACATCATTTCCAATTCGCTCACGATGGATGTGTACGGTTGGCAGCCGGATTCGTTTACCGCTTTTGAAAAAGTCGGCGGTGATCAGTTTGAACTGACCGCCATTCTCGCCTTTTAATTTTTAGAGAAATTCAAACAGAAGAATTCCCGGAACTTTTCCCGTTCCGACCCAGGATTCTAGGTATTCCTGCAATTCGTGGTCGAGGACTTTTCCAAACTTTTGGGATGCGTCGCGGAGAATCGGCTTTTTGCCTTTTTCCAAAATCAAGAATCCCGTGTGGAAAATGTCGATGACCTGTAAGCGGCTCACGAAACCGATGCCGCGAATGGAGCTTTTTCCCTGCCATTCCTGCTTGGAAAATTCAATCGCCTTGTCGAGCGGCAGATACTTCAAATAAAGTTGCGGATCCGCTTTGCCGTAAGAAATGCCTTTCGACTTAAAGAACTTGTTCTTGGGAATCGTGCGAACGACAAGCGTGTCGTTGGGGAGCGGAATCTGTCTTGCGAAGGTGCCTTCGCCGATCCAGTCCAAGACAAAGTAATGCTTGCGGTTCTTGTAAGCGACTTCTCCGTTCAAGTAGCGAATCTTTTGAAGCGTCTTGAAAATCGCATTTTCGTTGGGGCTTTTGGCGAGTGCCAAAACATGTTCCAAGTATGTGACGCAGTCGAGCGAATCCGTGTAAATCATCGGTTTGGAATCGATCGTGTCGATGTAGCCTTCGCCGGTGGGACCTAAGCGGTAGGGCCTATCGAGGAACTTTTCCGAGAAAAAGCGCAAGCGGTTTTCAAGTCCGCTCTCCGATTCGCCTTGGATGTAGAGGTCCTTCATTTCGAGCAGCGAAGCGTAACCGTTGTTCGCTGCGCGGTAAAGGCTGGACCAGATGGAATCGAGAACGCCTCGGCACGTGTTGTCGGGAGTTTTCCCGGTGCGGTTCAAATAGCTTGCGATTACAAGAGTATCACCGTCGATTGTTGGCATGTAACCGACGAGGCCATGCGCTTCGTTGATGAAGCCTGTCTTAAAGCGAATGCGCCAGCCGTATTCGAGTTCGCGCATGCGCTTGTAACCGCTGCCGACCCACGGGCTTGCAAAACTCTTGATGTAATACTTTCCGCGCGGGTGACGCGCCATCTTCGCGAGCAGCTTCGTTTCAGAAGAAGGCTTTAACCGGTTCTTGGGCGAAAGTCCGCAACCATCGTAAAGGATAAAGTCTTCTGCCGGAAGTTCCATTTTTTCGAGGAATGCTTGAACGCCTTTTTTGCCGTTTTCCACATTTCCGACGCCGTACTTGGCTGCCGCAAAATTGCGGAAGAGCGTTTCGGCATGCAGGTTCTGACTCCGCTGGTTGATTTCGTCGAGGAAGCTCAAAAGGGGAGTTCCCGCATACTCGAACGTGTAAATATCGAGACCGCTCTGAGCGGAAGGATCCACATTCACCGTTAATCCGCGATCTTTCAAAGCTTGGATAAAGGCGGCTTCAAAATAATGGTTCGGATCGCGCACCGGAATGACAAGCGCCGCATCGGTCACGTTCACTCCGATTGTTCCCGAAATGTTCAAAACCGCGGAGTCTTTGTCGAGGGAGTATTTCCACTTGCGACGGCTGCCTTTGCCGGTGATGAGCGTGTTGTTGACTTTCACAAAGCCGACATCCGGGTCAATCGAAATCTTCGCCGTATCGCCGATCTTTTCACCCGGATCGATGTGCACCAGGGTGCAGTTGTCGTTGAATTCAAGCGGGGTGATTTCTGCACCGTACCAGGAGTCAAAATAGTTGGACTTCCAATGGTCCGGCTTACGAGGACCTGAAAAGTAAGTCGTGTCCAGTTCAACGCGAATCTGCAACGTGTCGATGTTCTTGGAACGGATCGAGTCCGCGAACTGGTGCAGTACGTAGAACGGCTGCGAATAGAATCTCGCTGAAATATTCGGATCGCCTTCTCCGCGCAAACGGATCACGCCGGAGAATGTTTTGCCGGTAAAGCTTCCTTCCATGTGAACGGAAGTTTTTGCTTGAAAGTCGAGCGGCAAATAGTCGAGAGCCGCCGCCGTGGAAACGGTTTTGAGCGTGCTTGCCGGGGTAAAGAAAGAGTCTGCATGGACGGCGGCGATCTGCTTTCCTGTGTGCAGGGAACGGACCGAAAGTCCAAGGATAGATCCCGGAGCCATTGAATCGGCGATCGTCTGGTAGTCGGCAATTGAAATGTACGGCTTGGGTTCAAACGTCACCGAGTCTTTCGCCGTGCTTGGCGAAGCGTTGCCGGTCGCCGCTTGGGCGGCGACAGAAAAGATCCACAGTGCAGAACAGAGCTTTTTCATTTGGCGCTCGGGATTTCAAAGTTTGCACCGGTCAAGGTTTTCAAATCCTTCCAGTAGCCCGGATACGTTTTGTTCACACAGAGCGGATCCAGAATGCGAATGGACTTTCCTTTTTCAAGTCCAAAGGCGGCAAGGCTCATGCACATGGCCATGCGATGGTCGTTATACGTTTCAAAGTCGGCGGTCTGGAATTCTTTCGGCGGGGTAATCGTAATGGACTCGTCCGTCGTCGAAACTTCGGCGCCCGCCTTGCGAAGCTCATTCGCCATCGCTTGAATGCGGTCGGTTTCTTTAACCTTCCAACTGTGGATGCCGCGGATCGTGCTTGTGCCGTTTGCAAAAAGGCAAAGGGCTGCTACAGTCATTGCCGCATCCGGAATCGAGGAAAGATCCTTGTCAATTGCTTGGAGGGGGAATTTTCCACGGCGGCTTTCCACAAAGCCTTTGCCGTAAGAAATCTTGGCTCCCATTTCGGCAAGGACATCTGCAAAATGGATGTCGCCCTGCATGCTGTTCTCGTCAAGACCGAGCAGGCGTACAGGACCGTCCGCAATCGCCGCCGCCGCAAGAGCGTAACTTGCACTCGAAGCGTCGCCTTCCACGTTATAATCGCCCGGAGAAGTGTAACCGGTATTCGGCACGTGGAATTCCTGAAAATTCAAATTTTCGACTTCGACGCCAAATTGCTGCATCATCCGGAGCGTCATCGCCACGTAGGGTTTTGAAATCAGCTCGCCGTCCACGACGATTTTCAGCGGTTTTTGCATGCAAGGCGCAGAAAGCAGAATCGCCGTCAGATACTGGCTCGAAATATTTCCTTTGATGTGAAGGACTTCTCCCTGCAAACCGTTTGCGTGCAGAACGATCGGCGGGTATCCGGCGTTTTCTGCATAATCGATTTTTGCCCCGACCTGTGTCAAGGCGTCCACAAGATCGCGGATCGGGCGTTCTTTCATGCGTTCGATGCCCGTGAGGGTGAATTCTCCTTGTCCCAGGGCGACTGCCGCGGTCAAGAATCGAATCGAAGTCCCTGAGTTTCCCACGAAAAGTTCGGCATTTTTCGCCGAAAAACGGCCATTTTGACCCGGAATCACCGCTTCGGAATGGTCGGCAGAAAAGTGCATGCCTTGAACGCCGAGTTTTTCCAAAGATTCCGCCATGTAGCGGGTGTCATCGCTCCACAACAAGTGGTGCAAACGGGTTTCTCCCTTGGCGAGAGCCGCGAGCAAAAGGGCGCGGTTGGTAATGCTTTTTGAACCGGGAAGGCGAATTTCCCCTTGAATGTGGTCCAAAGCGCGAATTTCCAAAAAAGTTGGGCTCGAGGGATTCTTGTTCATGTTTTCAAATTTAGATTAAATTAGAAGTATAGAGAGGTTTACTATGGATCAGAGCAGCGACGTTTCTCAGTTGGTCAAAAGCCTAATGGCCTCGGATATCTTTAAGGGACTTTCGGCGGAGCAAATCGAAGAATTCGACGAGATCATTTGTCGAGTCCCTCTCTCCAAAGGGGAAATCCTGATTGAAGAAGGCACGGAAAGCTTTAGCTTTTACGTGGTGGAAAGCGGGGACATTGAAGTATTCTTTTCCGTTCCCGGTCAGAGCCAGTTTTTGGAAGCTTGCCGCTTAAAGGTCGGCTCCGTCGTCGGTGAAATGGCGCTGTTAGAAAACGACGTCCATTCCGCTCGTGTCGTCGCCAAAACGGAGGCGAGCGTCATCAAAATCGACAGCAAGGCGTTCTTGCTGTATTTGGATGCAAATCCGAATGTCGGTTTTATTGTAATGCGGAACCTGGCAAAGTTGATCAGTAACCGTTTGCGTTACACCGACCAGTTCGTGCGTCACGTCGCTGCAAATTAGTTTGTACACAAAGAGGCTTTGTATGGAAAAAGGGATTGGCGAACATATTTTCCCCATTCGTTTCTCGGACTGCGATCCGAAAAGTCGTTTGCGCGTTTCTTCTTTCTTTGACTTTATGGAAGAAACCGCCATTTTGGATGCGGAAGAACACGGCATGGGAATCTGGAAGATGGTGCAGAACGGCTATACCTCGGTGATTTCCCGCTTAAAGCTTCGCATCAATTACATTCCGCGTTGGGGTGAAAAACTTCATGTTTCGACATGGACCAAGTCCATTTACAATCACAAGGTTGCCTTGCGCGATTATTCGATTCAGGATGATAACGGCAACATGATCGCGGAAGCGACTTCTTCCTGGCTCATGGTGAATTTGCAAACGGGACATTCGGAAGATCCGGAACAGACGCCGTTCTTGCCGACGCTCTATCCAGAAAAAGTCGCCATCTCCGAAAATCTGGAGCTGCTCGAACCGCGAGCAAATCCCCGCGTGGTGATGACGAAAACAGCCGCCTTCTCCGATATCGACATGAATCGGCATGTGAACAACTGCCGTTACGCGGACTGGGTTTTGGATGCGCTTTATCTCGACCCGTCGTTAAAAGGCAAGTCGATTCGTTCCATTCAAATCAATTACCTCGCCGGCATTCCGCTTGGGGAAGAAATTCATTTGGTGCGTTTTGAAAATTCCAATCACCACGCCTACATTTTTGGCGTGAATGCAAAAGATCCGACAAAGGTCCATTTTCAGGCTCGAATTGGCATTGCGGATTGAGAACGTTGGAATAATTTTGTAAGTTTCCTTCTATGAAGGGAATTATACTTGCCGGGGGATCCGGAACTAGACTTTATCCACTGACCATGGTGACGTCGAAGCAGCTGTTGCCTGTTTACGACAAGCCCATGATCTACTATCCACTTTCGACGTTGATGCTCGCGGGGATCCGCGACATTCTCATTATTTCGACACCGACGGATTTGCCGAATTTTGAGCGTTTGCTCGGGGATGGAAGCGCGATGGGTCTGAACCTTTCGTATAAGGTACAGCCGAGCCCGGATGGCCTTGCCCAGGCGTTTATTTTGGGCGAGGAATTCATCGGTGACGATTGCTGTGCGATGGTCCTTGGCGATAATATCTTCTACGGTAACGGTTTCAGTCCGTTGCTCAAGGCGGCGGTCAAGAATGCAGAAGAAAATGGCCGTGCAAGTGTCTTTGGCTATTACGTCGAAGATCCGGAACGTTTTGGCGTTGTCGAGTTTGATGAAAACGGCAAGGTGATTTCGGTCGAAGAAAAGCCGAAGGAACCGAAGAGCAATTATGCAATCACGGGCCTCTATTTTTACGACAACCGCGTTTCGAAGTTTGCCAAGGCACAAAAGCCAAGTGCCCGTGGGGAATTAGAAATCACCGACTTGAACAAGGTTTATCTGGAAAAGGGTGAACTGGATGTGAAGCTCTTGGGCCGTGGATTTGCATGGCTCGACACCGGAACGATGGACAGCCTGATCGAAGCGGGCGACTTTGTTCGCATGGTCGAAAGCCGTCAGGGCATTCAGATCAGCGCGGTGGAAGAAATCGCTTACATCAACGGCTGGATCAGCAAGGAAAAGCTCCTCGAAAGCGCGGCCAAGTATGGCAAGTCCCCTTATGGTCAGCACCTGCGCAAGGTCGCTGAAGGCAAAATTCATTATTAATCTGTTTGGAAATTTTCAAAATGTCTAAAAGAACAATCGTGATTACCGGCGGTGCTGGTTTTATCGGAAGCCATGTGGTCCGTCTTTTTGTGAACAAGTACCCGGACTACAAGATCATTAACCTCGACAAGCTCACCTATGCGGGAAACCTCGCCAATCTGAAGGACATCGAAGACAAGCCGAACTACAAGTTCGTGAAGATGGACATTTGCGACTTCGACGCCTTCTACGAGCTCATGCAGAGTGAAAAAGTGGACGGCATCATTCACCTCGCTGCCGAAAGCCACGTGGACCGTTCCATCAAGGATCCGTTCACCTTTGCCAAGACGAACGTCATGGGTACGCTCAGCCTGCTCCAGGCGGCGAAGCTCTACTGGGAAAGCCTCCCAGAAAAGTACGAAGGCAAGCGCTTCTACCATATTTCGACCGACGAAGTTTATGGCGCTCTCAGCATGAGCCATCCGGAAGGCATCCAGCCTCCGTTCACGACGACCGCTTCGAGCTCCGAACATCACCTCGCTTATGGCGAAGACTTCTTCTATGAAACGACGAAGTACACACCGCATTCCCCGTATTCCGCATCGAAGGCAGGTTCGGATCACTTTGTCCGCGCCTTCCACGATACGTACGGCATGCCGACGATCGTCACGAACTGCTCGAACAACTACGGTCCGTACCAGTTCCCGGAAAAGCTCATTCCGCTTTTCATCAACAACATCCGTCACAAGAAGCCGCTCCCGGTTTACGGCAAGGGTGAAAATGTGCGCGACTGGCTCTTCGTCGAAGATCACGCCCGCGCAATCGACATCATTTTCCACAACGGCAAGATCGCTGAAACCTACAACATCGGCGGCTTCAACGAATGGAAGAACATCGACATCATCAAGGTCGTGATCAAGACCGTCGACAAGCTTCTGGGGCGTGCAGAAGGGGAAGATCTGAACCTCATCACGTACGTCACCGACCGCTTGGGTCATGACGCCCGCTACGCGATCGATTCGACAAAGCTCCAGAAGGAACTCGGTTGGGAACCGTCTCTCCAGTTCGAAGAAGGCATTGAAAAGACCGTGAAGTGGTATCTCGAGAACCAGGAATGGCTCGACAACATCACGAGCGGCGACTACGAAAAGTATTACGAAAAGATGTACGGGAACAAGTAACACCCGACGTCTTGGAAGGTTTTAGGAGAATAGATCATGGGAAAGTTTAAGTTTATCGATACAGAAATTGAAGGCGTTAAAATCATCGAACCGACCGTTTTTGGCGACGCCCGCGGTTACTTCATGGAAACCTACAGCGAAAAGGAATTCGCAGAAAACGGCATCGATGTGAAGTTTGTTCAGGACAATGAATCCCGCAGCAAAAAAGGCGTTCTCCGCGGTCTGCACTTTCAAAAGCAGAATCCGCAAGGAAAGCTCGTGCGCGTTCTTGAAGGCGAAGTTTTTGACGTCGCCGTGGACCTTCGCAAGGCGAGCAAGACCTTTGGAAAGTGGGTGGGCGTCACCCTTTCTGCTGAAAACAAAAAGCAGTTCTACATTCCGGAAGGCTTTGCACATGGCTTTGCCGTGCTTTCGGAAACGGCAACCTTTGTGTACAAATGTACACGTCTTTACGCGCCAGGCGATGAAGGCGGTCTTATGTGGAACGACCCGCAGATTGGCATTCAGTGGCCGGTAAGCGAAGACTTTAAGCCTCTCTTGAGCGAAAAGGATACGAAGAACCCGACTCTTGCCAATTTGGATTGGACCTTCTAATCAATAAAATTTTATTTTTCGCGTGATGAAGAATATTCTTGTACTTTGTACGGGAAACGTCTGTCGAAGTCCGACTGCGGAATTCCTGTTGCGTAAATCTTTGGAAGGCGTGGATTGCGTCGTCCAAAGTGCTGGAATTGGCGCCGTCATAGATTCTCCGGCAGAACCGCTGGCTCAAAAAGTGGCTCTTTCGCACGGCCTGGATATTTCGACGCACCGTTCAAAACAGGTGACGATGGATATGCTCAAGTGGGCGGATTTGGTTCTGGTGATGGAAAAAGCCCAGAAGATTCACCTGCTTGAACGCTATTCGTGGCTGGATGGAAAGGTTTTCCGTTATGGAGATGCGATGAAAGTGGATGTTCCGGATCCGCATGGACGCCCGGAAAGCGCTTTTGTCATGGCTTGGAATTTTATTGAAAAAATGACGCCCTATTGGGCGCAAAAGATTTCTCATCTCGAGGAATAAGATTTATGGCGATTGAAAAGAAGACAACACCGGCATCGACGAAAAATCCTTGGTTGGAATTGTTAGAAGACCTGTGGAAGAACAAGCTGATTGTCTGCTTGTTTGTTGTCGTTTTTGGCATATTCGGTGTCGTAGCTGCTCTTTGGGCTAGACCTGTGTATGAAGCGAACGCTTTGATTCAGGTGAAAACCAAGGGCGCTTCCCTCTCTGCAATGCTTGGTGATGTGGGGTCTTTTTTGGGCATGGGCGGAAGCTCTTCGGAGACAGAAATCCAG
>JAILDK010000114.1 GCA_024689485.1 Fibrobacter sp. | reverse complement strand
GGCGTATTCTGCAACTCTTTTGTAAGCAATATAAAGCATATTTTGCCATCTTCTGTCGCACAAGGAGTGTAGTTTAGTGAATGAGGGGAAAGGAGCGTTAGCTATGTTGAAAAAAATCTTAGCCCAATGGGATCTGTTGCTTGCAGACATCGCAATTGTCGTCGCAGGCGCCATCATCCTCTTTATGTAAAACAACCCTTTCCAAAAAGACCCCTCGCAAGAGGGGCTTTTTTTATGTTTACCGACTGCAAAAGATGACAAATTTTGACAAACGAATAATCTAACTTGTCATTGTAAACGAAGGAGTTTCACCATGTTCAAGAAGATCATTGCCGAATGGGACCTGTTGCTCGCCAACCTCGCTATTCTTTCCGCAGGGGCTATGATGATGGCAATGTAAGGCTTTCCCGCAATTAGAGCTTTTCGATTTCATCCATCGGAAGACCTGTCCTGCGAACAATAATCTCCATCGGGACGCCATCCTCTCGCAAGCCTTTAGCCAACTCACGCTTTTCTTTTTCGGCTCTAGCCCTTTCAGCCTTTTCACCTTCTGCAAAGCCTTCGGACTTGCCTTCTACGAAGCCTTCGGACTTGCCTTCTACGAAGCCTTCGGTCTTACCTTCTGCAAAGCCTTCCGTCTTGCCCTCCGCAAAGCCTTGTTCTTTGCCTTCTGCGAAGCCGATTTCGTGCTGAGCCTTCAGATCCGTCATGTTCTTTACCTCAAGGTTGAAAAGTTCTTCTTCAAAATTACTCAATTCTACAGAACTAATCAACTTTTGAAAAGTTTCGTTGGACAGAATCTTTTGGGGTACCGGTTCTTCCTTGACAATTGCTTTAATGGCTCGCAGCCACTGAGCCGCCTCGGAATTATCATCCTTGGAGGTTCCCGCATTTTCAAGTTCAAAGAATTTTTCGATTTCGACGAAAACTTTTTGAATTTTCGGGAAAAATTTCTTGCCATGGCACATTTCATCTACATGATGAATGTATTCCGCGGGCTCTTCGGGGAACATTTCAAAATCTAAAAGGCCGATGAAGTAAATTTGCGGAAGTTCATACTTTTCATTCTTGTGGACCTGATTTTCGATCACCCGTGAAATATAATACTCAACGCGATCGCGAAAATATTTATCGCCTTGCTGCTGAACTTCGACCAGAACCTTCTCCCCGGCGTTGGTCGTGCCAATGATATCCAGAATGCAGTTTTTCTTGTTGAAAATTCCTGGGTATTCCTGCATTTCAAGGGAAATGCTCTTGATTGCTGAATCTCCATGCAAATCAAGCATCGCATTGACAAGAGAAATCAAAAGGGAATGATCTTTTTCTTCTGCAAAGACGATTTTAAAAACACTGTCACAGAGAAGATAGGCATACTTGTAAATCTTTCGATATTTTACAAGATTTTTGGCATCCATTTTCATCGCTTCAAGCAATGCTTCGTGTTGTGTACGATTCATATAAAGTTGCTTTCCGACTACGCGGAAATCTCCTGTACTGAGGTTATAGTTATGGCTTGCAAATCACCATAAACATTGGCAGAGCACCAACAACCTTTTTCCACAATGGATATTGGTCGTTTGCAAACCTGTTGCGACAAGGTTTTACGTCTGCGTTTGCAGACGGTGCTCTACGTTGATAGCCACGGGGCCGGTTCCCCACAGGGCAACTGTCTCGATTTGCGAAGTGTCAAGTTCGCAAAGGGTGACGACTTCAAGCAGATAGTTCAACTTCCCGCCCGAATCGAATACGCTGTCAGCGGGATTAACTGCGATAACAATTAGGAATATACAATAACTTGAAGGAAATGATGCAACACTCAAGTTGAAATTGGACATTTTTAGCAGTGCTAGTAAGATAGTCCGTCATGTCGACTGGGATTTCCAATAGGCCCAGCGGATCTTCTCGTCCTTCATCGTCCGGCGAAGCACCTCCGCTTGCGCAGAGAAAACCAACGGTTTTGGCTGCTTGTGCGAAAAGGAATTCATTTCCAAATACGAAATGGATATGGGAGTTGAAAAAGTGACCGACAGACCGACAACGCCCGAGAGTACAGAAAGCATCGGCGAGAACTGGGACTATAGCATTACGAAGGAGAACTTCACAGACAAGATGTGTGAAGCTCTTGGACTGTCAAATGACAAAAATGCCATGGTCTCCATCCCCTTTGAAAACCAGAAGACCGGTTTCCACTACGAGACCATCATAAAAAGGGAACATATTGACGACTTTCTGAAACACATCACGGAAGGCAGTAAAGAAAAACAGCACCGAGAAAGGCTTCTTCCAATGTTCGTTGAGACACTGAAAAACCCTTCCGAGATACGAGTCCAATACTTGAAAAGTACCGGAACGAATAAACGCGCTATCCGAACAGCCTTTTACAACCGATTCAAGGTTGACGGGGAAGAATTTACAATAGAGGTAGTTGCTAATTCTGGAATTTTCAAGGAATTTACCATCTGGACCGGCTATAAAAATACCGCAACAACAAGGAAGGGGAAAAGTATTTTCAGGAAGATTTAAATGGAAGTAGTATGCTCTCCGTGAAGAGTCACCTAGCTACCTGCTCCACTCAAACGAATCACGGTTCTCGCTTCACAGGCCAATTTTTATACCCATAATATACCATTTTTCACAAGGAAAGTCAATACCCCATGGCAAATTTCATCAACGCAAACGTAGGAAACACCTCCGCTTGCGCGGAGAAAACTCACGATAGATAATACTATTAACCAACACAAAATATAATCTAGAATTGACAAAGAATGTCAAAAACAAATAATTATTGTATAAATTTATCTTCAAGGAGTATTCAAACTTCTAACAACTCCTCCCCCCCCACCGCAACGCCGCCGTTGCCTATTCCCGGTTCCGCAAAATATTCGCAAGAATGGCGCCCGAAATATTGTGCCAAACGGAGAAGATCGCGCCTGGTACGGTCGCCATGGCAAGGCTCGGGAACGCCGTATGTGCAAGCGACGTCGCAAGCCCGGAATTCTGCATGCCGATTTCCACCGTCAAAGCCTTTGTCTTCGGCAGGTCCATCTTCAAAGCCTTGCCAAGTCCAAAGCCGCAAGCGTAGCCCAGCAGATTGTGCAAAATCACCACCACAAAAACAATCGCGCCCGTCGTCAAAATCTTTTCCGCATTGTGAGAGACCACGGTCGAAACGATCAAGCAAATCGCAATCACCGAAACGACCGGTAAAATGTCGATCACCTTCGCCACGAACTTCCCGGCAAACTTGTTCACCACAAAGCCGAGCGCAATCGGCAAAATCACCACCTGCACAATCGAAAGGCACATCGCCACCACATCGACCTTGACCGATGTCCGGAGCAGCAAATACGTAATCGCTGGAGTCACTAGCGGCGAAAGGAGCGTGTTCACGCTCGTCATTCCTACCGAGAGCGCCACGTTCCCCTTGCTCATGTAAGTAATCACATTGCTCGAAGTTCCTCCCGGGCACGTTCCCACGAGAATCACGCCGGCAAGGAGCCCCGCTTCTAACCCAAAGACCTTGCCCAAGGCAAACGCCAAAAGCGGCATGATCATAAACTGCGCAAGGCAACCGATCAGCACATCTTTCGGATGCGTAAAGACGACCTTAAAATCGTCAAGTTTCATGGTGAGTCCCATTCCGAACATCACCACCATCAAAAGGTAATTGACGGCCTTGAGAGAAATCCAAAGGCCGCTCTGCGGCACAAAAAGCGCAAGTGCCGCCACGACTAAAACTATCACCGCCATAAAGCGGCTAAAGAATTGGGCAATCGTTTTCATGCCCCAAAATATAACAAGCTACGGATACATGTAACCGACGTCGGCACCGCGTACCGGGTACACCAACACGCCGCCCGCTTCATCCACCACAACAGCAATTCCCGAAAGGTAATTTGCCCAACGGCGAGAGGCGAAGAACTGCAAATCGATCGTGCGGTTCGAAACGGCAATAATCAGCGGTGCCACCAGAACGTCATGCGTAATGAGGAAGCTGACACGGCTCCAGTTCGGGATGTTCGCCACGACATTTTCTGCAACGAACTGATCCTTGCGTTCAAACAGATCATAGAAGTAGGTCGAATAGGCGAGCTGCAAATTTGCATTCACCGTCGCATTCGCAACGGTATCGTTGTAAGCCCATCTCGAAATGAACGTCCAGCTGCCGCCATGGGCACTTGTGTACGTCTCAAAAGAATCCGACGGAACCGCAATAAAGTAGTTGCCGTCCAAAATTTCATCGAGGGTATCGACCGTCGCGACTTCCCCACGGCCTTCCGCAATGTACTGCGCCGTTGCACGGGTGCGCACAAAATCCGTGGAGCCGTAATAGAAGGTTTCTTCGCTCACAAGCGTTGCGCCCAGAGCCTTTGCCTGTTCCACGCCGACTTCCGTCAAATTGGAAAGCTGTCCCAGGCTGTCTTCACGTTCCGCATGGCGAATGATAAAGGCAATCTTGCTCGTTGCAGGAGCGGCGTTGTAAATATCGGCGATGGCGTAAAAGCCGTCTTCATCCGGAGTAACCGCCAGAGGCGTCGAAGTCGAAGCAGAGGATTCCACCGACGCGCTTGAAATTTCGGTCGAAGCACTCGAAGTGATTTCGGTTGCCGAACTCGAAAGCAAATCTTCCGAACCGCTCGAAATCGTACCGATCGCTTCGCTAGAACTCGAAACCGGATCTTCCGAAGCAGACGTCGAAGATTCACCACAGCCGACCAAAGCGGCGGCAAGCGACAAGGCAGAAAAAGCGAAAAGGGCTTTACGCATAAAATCCTCTAAAACTAGAATGAACCGCGTATAAACTAGATTTTTACGCTCTTTTCAAAAACCAAATTTATGGTTACACGCGATTTTCGCTAAAATTTGCGGTTTAAGGTCATCATGACCGCCGTCAAGCCCCATTCCGTACCGACGCGTTCCTGCGAAAGTTCCGTTCCGGTTTCATAATGGTAATGGCGATATTTACGGTCACGGGCAAATGTCGCCATCAGCATGCCGCCCCATTTTTCACCGAACTTTAACGAAAGCATCGGCAC
>JAILDK010000067.1 GCA_024689485.1 Fibrobacter sp. | reverse complement strand
GATCTCGCTCCGAACAAGACGCACGCCGTTTTGAATATTTCGTACACGAATTTTGACGATGTTCCGCAAAAGAACAAGACCCTGACTTTTGTCGGTAAAAAGAATCCGCAGAACAAGGTGACGGTGAAGACGAACGGCTATGGTGAAGTTTCTTTTTTGATTCCGCGCGAAGATTCTTACCAGATTCTTTGCGAAAGTTTGACGGGTCCGTTTGAATGCGGCGAAACTCCGTATGTTTCTCCGCGTGCAAGCTACGGTTCGGTGAACGTCGCTTTTGACGATACCCGTGCGGAACTCCAGGGCGTTTCTTTTAAGGCGGGCAGCGCAGAACTCGTTCCGTCGACGCTCGCAACCCTCGATAAGACCATCGCCGGCCTTAAAAAGAATGCGAAGGCGAAAGTGGAAATCGAAGGTCACACAAGTTCGGAAGGTGGCGAAGAATACAATCAGAAACTTTCCGAAGACCGCGCGAACAGCGTCCGCGATTACATGATTCGCAAGGGTATTTCCAAGGACCGCGTGACTGCAGTCGGTTACGGCTACTCGCGTCCGAAGGCTTCGAACGATACCGAAGAAGGTAGAAAGCAGAACCGTCGCATCGAAGTGCGCGTGACGAATCCGGACGAAGTCGACGCATCGCCGGCTGAATAAGTTTCGTTCCGATTCGGACGCCGCTCGCGCCCGGAAAGGTTCTTGCTCGGCAGAAAGGTTCTTGCTCGGCACGAGCTGTTACTGCTCAGGGTGCGCACGGCATCCGCCTCTCCACTCGGCTCGCTTTGCTCGCTCAGCGATCAAAAGCGTAGGTCTGTCGGCTTTCATTCGCGTTGCTCATTCGCCTCCGAGATCGCTGAACTCGTTCCGATTCGGACGCCGTTCGCGCCCGGAAAGGCTCTTGCTCGGCAGAAAGGCTCTTGCTCGGCACGAGCTGTTACCGCACAGGGTGCGCACGGCATCCGCCTCTCCACTCGGCTCGCTTTGCTCGCTCAGCGATCAAAAGCATAGGCCTGTCGGCTTAGATTGACGTTCACACGTCTGAACCCCAATCACGGAACTGAATCCCGTATGCCGTCCGAAACCCCAGCGGAGACACCTCGTGCCGAGCAAAACCCTTTCCGGGCGCGAGCGGCGTCCGAACCGGAACGAGTTCAGCGATCTCGGAGGAGAATGAGCAACGCGAATGAAAGCCGACAGGCCTATGCATTTAATCGCTGAGCGAGCAAAGCGAGCCGAGTGGAGAGGCGGATGCCGTGCGCACCCTGTGCAGTAACAGCTCGTGCCGAGCAAGAACATTTCCGGGCGCGAACGGCGTCCGAATCGGAACGAAACTTATTCAGCCGGCGAAGCGTCGACTTCTTCCGGATTCGTCACGCGCACTTCGATGCGACGGTTCTGCTTTCTACCTTCTTCGGTATCGTTCGAAGCCTTCGGACGAGAATAGCCGTAACCGACTGCAGTCACGCGGTCCTTGGAAATACCCTTGCGAATCATGTAATCGCGGACGCTGTTCGCACGGTCTTCGGAAAGTTTCTGGTTGTATTCTTCGCCACCTTCCGAACTTGTGTGACCTTCGATTTCCACTTTCGCCTTCGCATTCTTTTTGAGGCCGGCGATGGTCTTATCGAGGGTTGCGAGCGTTGACGGAACGAGTTCTGCGCTGCCTGCCTTAAAAGAAACGCCCTGGAGTTCCGCACGGGTATCGTCAAAAGCGACGTTCACCGAACCGTAGCTTGCACGCGGAGAAACATACGGAGTTTCGCCGCATTCAAACGGACCCGTCAAACTTTCGCAAAGGATCTGGTAAGAATCTTCGCGCGGAATCAAAAAAGAAACTTCACCGTAGCCGTTCGTCTTCACCGTCACCTTGTTCTGCGGATTCTTTTTACCGACAAAAGTCAGGGTCTTGTTCTTTTGCGGAACATCGTCAAAATTCGTGTACGAAATATTCAAAACGGCGTGCGTCTTGTTCGGAGCGAGATCTTTCGCCGGAGCAAATGCAAAAGCGGCCAGGGCGGTCAAAGCAATCAAACGTTTCATTCGGGGTCTCCCATTTTTAATTTCACCCGTAATCTAATAAAAAGACTCAAAATATTGAAAATTGCAATCGTTTAAACAGAAACTAAAGCGTTATGAAGCATGACTTTTGACTTTTTTAACCTTTAGAAGGTCTCGGCTTTTTAATAAATTTTGCACGCAATTTAAGGAGTTGGTATGAAATCGAAATTCTTGAAAACCACGATTGCCCTCGCTCTCGCTCTCTCTGCATCGGTCTTTGCGGCAGATGACGCATTTGCTCTCAAGGGCAACATCCAAACCCAGGCAACCGCCAATAACGAAGACGAAGGTCTCAAGTCCTTCTGGTTCCGTGCAAATATCGGCGGCATGTACAAGTCCGAAGATTTTGACGCTCAGGTCATGCTCCGCATTTTTGGACCGCACTTTGGCAACAGCATCGACGGCAAGAGCTATGACAAGATTCTCGCCGACCTCTATTGGGCAAACTACAAATACAGCTTGGGCGAACATAAGCTGAACCTCAAGCTCGGTCACTGGAAGACGGACTGGTCTCAGTCTACGAACTTCGGTACCTATATCGACAAGGCAATCGGAACCCGCGGCTTCATGATGCGCGATTATTCTCACGACGCATTTGAACTCGGCTGGAACTTCGGCCCGTCCGCCTTCAAGGCCATGATCGGAACGAACGACAACAAGTACAGCACAGGTTACGTCCGCGTCGAAGAACGCGTCAAGTTCAGCTTCCCGCTCGAACTCGCCGCCGCTTACCGCGTAAACGCTCTGGATGCGATGACCAAAACGGCAACCCAGACGCACCGCGTCGCCGGCTACCTCTCCTACTCCTTGATCAAGAACCTCCGCCTCTACGGTGAAGTCGGCTACCTCAAAACGACGACTGACAGCAAGGTGAACGCCTCTTCCATCGAAGCCGGCACCGCTGTGAAGCCGGAATACGCTCAGGGCTCTGAACACCTTCCGTTCTACGTCGGCGTGGAAATTCCGACCGCAGGCATTCTCGACCACTTGATGTTCGAAATGGAACACATCGGCAACCGTGACGAATTCAACGAAGGCGCAGATGACTTCGCCTGGACCGTCGCCTTCATCAAGGCTTACGGCCGCACCAAGGCACAGCTCAACGTCTACAGCGAAAAGGAACTCGATGACGTCGGCGTGGCACTCCGCTTCACCACGACAATCAAGTAATTTTCCAAAGCTTTGAAAAAAGACCCGCATCCGCTGCGGGTCTTTTTTGTTTACTTCAAGGCTTACGCCTTTCGCAATGACACAGTCAATGGGAATGATGCGTGCCGAGAACGCGGTGCGGAACGCCGTGGGCAATCAGGTCCACTTCACAACCGTACATGCTCTGTACCATCTCCGGCGTAATCTGCGAACCGGAATGGAAGTGCACCGTGCGATTCACACAGGCAACGCTCTTCACATGGTTCGAAAGTACCATTAGATCGTGGCTCACGATCACAATCGTCATCTTCGCATTCAAGCCTGCGAGAAGCTCGTACAGATCTTCCTGGCCCTGCGCATCGATATTGCTCGAAGGCTCATCCAAAAACAGAATCTGCGGATCGGAAACAAGGGCGCGAGCGATCAGCACACGTTGGCGTTCCCCGCCCGAAAGCTCGCCCAGTCTGCGGCCGGCAAAGCCTTGCATCTTCACCGTTTCCAGAGCTTCCTTCACTTTCAAAGGATTCGGTTTGCAGTGCGGAAGTCCCATCGAAACCGTTTCTTCCACGGTAATCGGGAATTCCAGATTGTGATTGGTATTCTGCGGAACGTAACCGACCGAAACTTTTTTCGAGGGCATCTTTCTTCCAAAAAGGCGCACGTCCCCTTCGGAAGGTTTCAAAAGTCCCACGATCAGCTTCATCAGCGTACTTTTACCGCCGCCGTTCGGGCCGATGATCGCAAGAAAGTCCCCCGCTTCCACGGTAAAGTTCACGTTCGAAAGAACAGGCGCCTTTTCGTAGGCAAAGCTCAGATTGCGGACTTCAATCGCTGGAAACGGATTCACTTGGACCCCTCCGAGATCGCCGAAATGAACTTTTGCAATTCCTGTTCAAAGTCGAAAGCGAGCGGATCAATCGAAACAATTTTCGCCTGAATTTCACGCGAAAGCGATTCCGCGGCACGGCGGCTAAACTGCGGCTGCACAAAGACCGTTTTCACCTGGTGTTCCTTGGCAATGTGCACCAGTTTCTGCATATCGCGCGGCTTCGGTTCCTTGCCGTGCATTTCGACCGCGATCTGCTTTAAGCCGTAATCGCGCGCCAAGTATCCATAAGACGGATGGAAAACGATGAACGTGCGACGATCTTCCGAAAGAGCCTTTGTCGCTTCGGTAAACTTCACGTCCAAATCGGAAAGACGCTTGGAGAACTTTTCAAGATTCGTGCGGTAAACGCCAGCATGTACCGCGTCCAATTCGACGAGAGCGGAGCAAACATTCGAAGCGATCACGATCGCCATACGCGGCGAATTCCAAATATGCGGATCGAGTTCTTCGCCATGTTCATGCGCGTGTTCATGAACATGTTTATGTGCGTGATGTTCTTCTTCATGCGCGTCATGATGAGCGTGTTCATGCGCTTCCCCCTTCATCCACGAAACGCCCTGGGAAATATCCACAATACGAACATTCTTGTTCACGCCCATAAAGCGCGGACGCCAAGCCTTATCGAGTCCCGAACCATCGCTCAAGTACAGCGAAGCTTTGGAAAAGGCGCGAAGCGTATTCGGCTTCGGTTCAAACAGATGCGGATTCGCATTCGGCGGAACGAGAGTCACCACATCCGCATTTTCCCCCGCAATTTCCTGCACAATCTTTGCATACGGCGCAAGGGTCACCGCCACCGAAAGCTTCGGTTCTGCAAACAGGAATGCCGCACAGGCAAGAATCAAAATGGAAATCAAACGCATCATGGACGTCCTTTCAAATTGTTCAGCCCAATATACAAAATTGCGAACCGCTCTCAAATGCAAAAAGTCCCGCCGAAGCGGGACTTTCAAGCCTTTTCAAAAAAATTACTTCTTCTGAACTTCTGCCTGGTACTTTTCGGCGGCTTCGTTCATGCGCTTCTGCATATCGGCACTCTGAGCGCGGAGCATGAATTCCTGGTTTTCTTCCGCGGACTTCTGCATCGCAGCGGCGAGCTTTGCCGGATCCATCGCGACGAGAACATAGATCTTATACTGACCGCTTTCCTCGTTGAACTGGGTAATGGTGCGGATCACATTCGCCCCGACCAGTTCCTGCTGGGTGTATTCATTCGCCTTTTCTTCCCAGATCTTGAGTGCGTTGCCGTCGACGTTCTTGCCATACTGTTCCTTGTAGCGGCTCACCTGGGTTTTCGTCGCTTCCGCAAGAGCGGCACGGGCTTCATCCGCGGCCTGCGTGCGAGCGATCATCTCGTCATTCGAAACGGCCATGCCGATCGCAGACGGAATATCCTTTTCCGCAAGCTCCGCCTTGTATTCTTCGAGTTCCGAAGCCGGGGTTTCTACCGTTTTGAATCCGCCTTCCGAAGCCTTCTGCGCCGAACTTGCGCAGCCAGCAAACATCATAGCACAGGCACCGGCCAACATCCAAGAAAACATTTTCTTCATAAATACTCCTTACCTACTGGATTTTTCTTGAAAATACAAAAAAAGAGCCGGATGCGAACATCCAGCTCTTTTTTAAAGACTTGTCAGCCTTACGATTCCGGATAGACCGAAACCTTCTGACGACCAGCGTTCTGTTCGAACTTGACCTTGCCATCAACGAGAGAGAACAAGGTGAAGTCCTTGCCCATGCTGACGTTGTTGCCCGGGTGGAAATGAGAACCACGCTGACGAACGATGATGCCACCGGCCTTCACCGTTTCACCTGCATACTTCTTCACGCCGAGGTATTTCGCATTGGAATCGCGGCCGTTACGAACGGAGCCTTGACCTTTCTTGTGAGCCATTATTAAGCCTCCTTCGACTTGCGGATGGAATTCTTCTTAACCTTTGCCGGCTTCGGAAGACCCTGAGCGATCTTTTCCTTGCGGGTCAGCGGAACGTTCTGAACCTTCTGAGCTGCAAGAGCCTTAATGCGAGCGCGGTTGCGTTCGACAATCTTCTGATCGACGACTTCGGATTCTGCACCGGAATGGAGTTCCGTGACGAGCACTTCCGTATAGCCCTGACGATGACCGTTACGACGAACGTAACGGGTACGACGCTTCTTCTTGAACACGATAACCGTGTCTTCCTTGTCATGGGCGAGAACTTCGACCTTGACGCAAGCATCATTCAGGACAGGGGTGCCGACCTTAACTTCTTTTCCGTTGGAGAAAAGAAGGACGGACTTGAGCTCCAGAGTAGAACCGACAGCTGCATCGACGCACGGGACCTTGAGAGTCTTACCGACTTCGACTTTATACTGGAAACCACCTGTTTCAACAATAGAATACATAATATTCCTTTTTTTAGGTTTGCTGTGGAGCCCCAAATATAGAAAAGGGATTCCGATTTTGGGAGGTGGAAAGCCAAAATTTCCATTTTTCTTTTTAAAATTTGCTAAATTTGATGAAAATCATCATGTTTGGAATCAACAAGGAACGCGAATGAACTCTATCGTGAGCCTGAACGGCGACTGGGAACTTCTGTTCGACACAGAAGACATGGGTATTATCAATCGTTGGTACGCCACTTATCCAAGTGGCACCCAAAAAATCCAGGTGCCGAGCGTATGGGAACAGTACTTCGACAAGGTTTCCCTCTCGCAGGACGCCGCCTATTACTTTAAGCACTTCACTGTGGATGCAAAGCAGGTTCCGAAGCGAATCTTCTTGCGTTTCGAACGTATTTCCATGCACGCCGTTTTCTGGTTGAACGGCAAGTACCTCGGTTCGCACTTCGGCGCCTATACGCCGTGCCTTTTGGACCTTTCCAAGGCGATCAAGCCGGGCGAAGATAACGTTCTTTGCGTGCGCGTGGCGAACATGGGTTCCGCCAACAGCCGTATTGACTTTGGCCGCGAAAGCAAGGAAGGCGCAGACGACCGTTTTGTGCGTCCTGCCGAAATGCCGGTAGGCCTTCCGTGGACGGAATACCCGTTCGGCGGTATCTACGGCAATGTCGATTTGATTCTCGGCGGTGCCGCTTTCATCACGGGCGTCCAGCTTGAACCGGACCTCGACGAAGAACGCGTCGCAGTCGATGTTTCCTTCAACAATCCGCGTGGCTTCAGCACCCGTCTCCGCATTTTGATGCGCAATCCTCAGGGCGAAGTCAGCGAACTTTTCAAGGAAGTCAAGCTTGAAAAGGAAAACGCTTCGAGCCGTTTCATCTTCAAGATCAAGGATCTGAAGAAGGACAAGAACTTCTGGACGATCGACAATCCGAAGCTCTACACGATCGAACTTCAGCTCGAAGGCAAGGCGAAGGCAAAGCAGGCGCCAGAACACTCCTTCTCCGTGGTTAAGAATTTCGCATTCCGCAAGTTCGACTGCATCAAGGGCGACTTCTACCTGAACGATTCGATCATCAAGATCCAGGGCGTTTCGTACACCCAGCACTGGAGCGAAGGCGGTCTTTGGACTTCCGACGAAACCAAGCTCCGCAAGGATCTCGAAGCGATCAAGAAGGCTGGCTTCAACACGATCCGTTCGAACGGCGCCCCGCTGACCTCCGCAGCTCTCGACATCTGCGACGAAATCGGTCTCCTCGTAATGCAGGAATTCCCGATTCACACGATGCGTTCCACCCCGCGCGGTCTCGAAGCCGTTTATAAGCTCATCGAAGAAATCGTGACGGAACAGAAACACCACCCGAGTATCGTTTCTTGGATTCTCGGTTCCGAAAACTGCCCGCTCGTTCTCGAAAACGGTAACAAGCTTTTGAACGCGGTCGACGACTACGACAAGTGCCGCCCGGTCATCAGCAACTTGAACTGCGTGTACCTGTCGAACGAAGAAGAGTTCCACAAGGACACCGGCAAGCTCATGGGCGTGACAAACGAAAAGATCCTGCTTTACTCGTCTCACCGCATGCACCTGCGCATGAGCCCGAACGCAGCCCTCACGGACTTCCTCGCCCACTACTGCGACAAGAGCTTCATCAACGAAGACGAAGTGAACATTCCGGATACGACTCTCGGCAATTCGCAGTTCCAGGACGAATACGAAAACTTTGTTGAAGAAACGAACGGCAAGATCTTGGTGACCCTCAAGAACCATACGCTTTTGCCGAACGCCCCGACCGACATCAAGGGTTCGAGAAGTCTCAAGAACAACAAGGCGATCAAGCAGACCTTCAAGCAGGTCGAAGCCTTTATCGCCGACAGAAACCTTTCCATTTGGAGAGACTTCGAATCGTTCAACGCAGACGCCAAGCGCCTCGCCTTGCAGAGCAAGCTTACCCAGATTAACGCCGTGCAAAGCAACCCGCTCGTTTCCGGCTACATGCTCGACCAGTGGGCAGACTTCGGTGCGGACTTCTGCGGTCTCGTTGACGAAAACCGCAAGTCGAAGGGCTTTGACGCCTTCATGAAGGCTGCGACGACTCCGACCCGCTTGCTCATCACCGGCTTTGAACCGATCAGCGCTCCGCAGACCGAAATTTCGTTCCAGCTCGCCCTGTTGAATCAGGCGCGCCTCGAAGACATCGAAATCGAAATTTCCATTGTCGACAAGAGCGGCAAGACCGTTTCGAGCGACAAGCACAAGGCCAAGGGCCAGACGAGCCTCACCCCGCTCGGCACCTTCACCATCGTCGCTCCAAAGACTGCCGGCGACTACAAGCTCGTGCTCACGCTCTCTTCTCTCGGATCCGTGGTCAGCACCACGAACGAAGACCTTCTCGTCCTCGAAGACTCCGATGTACAGAGCGCCATGTCCCAGGTCTGCTTCCTCGACAACAATGCGGAAACGACTGCAGACGCGATGGCAGCCCTCGCCGGTCCGGAAAAGATCATCTTCACGGCAAGCCTCAGCTCTTGGAATGACGTCGTTCTGAACAAGATTGTGGAACTCACCCGCGACGGCGGCAAAACGCTCTTCCTTTCGGACTTGAACCCGGAAGACCTCGAAGCGTTCAATTCGAGTCATCACTTTACGCAGACGATCGAATCTCACTTCACCACCGGTGCAAACGGTCTTTCCGTGCACTATCTGGTGAACGGTTCCGAACTGCTTCCGGAATTCGCCGGACACCAGGTTCTGGATGACCTCGCCTCTTCCGTGATTCCGAGCATTTCGCTCACGGAACTTCCGAACGCACAGGTTCTCGCACGTTCCGTGACGATCGCAAATGGCGAACTCAAGACGGGCGTCGATCTTCAGATCGTTCCGTTCGGCAATGGACGCTTGGTATTCAACCAGCTCAACCTGTTCGAAGGCTTGGAAACGAACCCGCTCGCAGACCGCGTGTTTACGAAGCTCGTTCAAATGCTTACAAAGTAAGCAAATCCCCGAAACTGAAAAAGCCCGGAAATTTTCCGGGCTTTTTTATTGCAAAGGCGGGATCTTCCGCTCTGGGAATAGAGAGCATAAGCAATAAAATGCTAGTTGTTATCTAGATATATTATTTTGGGGCGAGTATTGATAGTCAACATTTTTTATTGGAACCTTGTTATTTGTGTAGATATCTTCTTCATTATCTTTAATGCCATCATAATTATATTTACTAAAATATGAATAGGCCTGCTTGTAGAAGTCTATTAGAGAGTTATCTTTCTCGATTGTTTTTTTTGCATTGTTTTTTGCTATATGAAATTTGGAAACATTGATTTCCATGAGAGGTATTTTATAATCAAGTTTTATGATTTCGTTAACGGGGACTACATTGTCAACAGTGTAAACAGCTTTTGGTCTTTTTTTATGAATAAGAACGCAAAAAAACACCCCCATTAATAATAAAATTAGTGGAATCACGATGATTGTTATTTTGATTTTTTTTGCAAATAGTTTATTCATGAATCCTCTTTAATAGGTTGTGTATAAAAGAAATCTGCTTCTTTTTTCGAGGAATAAAAACAATGCCTTTCCACTTATTGTTCTTGGCAATATTGACAAATGAATCATCTACATATATCTTTGTTGGCATCTGGGGGATTTTAAATATAGCCCTTTGGGGATTGTCTGAGAATACCGGTTCTAAAATCCAAGATATATTTCCGTCGGAATCATATTCAATTTTAGATTTTTTATTATTTAAAATATGAATATCACAAAAGCAAGGATTTATCACAAAAAATCTTTCACCAGAAATATTTTCAATGGGGAGTAGCTCTACGTCAGAAGATTCGAAATTAAATTTTGAACAAATATTCACTGATATTATTGGAATATAACCCAATAAAAAATGAAAATCGGCCTTTTGTTCTCCATAATTTTTTTGAAATTTGAATTTGAAAACTTTCCATTGATTTAGTAATGGAGATCCCCAATTAGATTCTAGAAGGGATTCGCCATCTTTTTCTATTTCGGGCAAAAGAAAGTTGTCCAAAACAGAGCTGATTTCCCATATAGTAGAAGAGTTCATCAAGCCCTCCAATGAGAGAATGTAGTATTGGGTTTGGGGTATTTATTTAATAAGCGAATTGAGCCATTATACAAATCTCTTTTTATATCATCTAACACTTGTTCTGCTATTTTTTCTTTGTAACCATGTTTTTTTACCATTGCTTCGAGGCGCTCTAAAATTTCTTTGTCGTAATCAACAATATGGTTGCCATGGATGCTTCCTTTAAAAATGCTTCTAGGATGTTCTGGTAAGAAAATTCCATTTCTTGGGTCGTTAATATCAATGTTGCATTTTTTTAGTATTTCTCTTGACTTTATTGAAAGAGGGTCGTTTCCTGCAACAACATGATGCGCTTGTGCACTTCGTCCTTTTGGACTTAGTAGTTTCTCTTTAGCAAGTATTCTTTGTTCGTCTTTATTCATGCACCTATACATATTTCTCTTTAATACTAGTCCATTAGCTTCTTTTCCTAATTCAAGTTTATTTCGTGTATTTTTTATTATATAATTTCGATATCTATCATGTGAAATAAACTGATGACGTTCTTTTCCAACAAGTCTGTTTAAGGTGATTCCGACATTTGATGACTCGAGCTTCTTGATAAGCATTCCATTAATGTTTCTTACAAGAGAAATAATTTTAGGAGTCTGCTTAACGGATTGACTTCCCGCCTTTTTTCCAATAATTAAAATTGATTTTGCAATTTTTGTTGCTGAAGGACTAAGTTTTGCCATGATTGATTTTGCAATTGGCTTTGTGACGTTTTTTGCTTTTGAAGACAATGCTGGAGCTGTAGCTATCAAAAGAATAGATGCCGCATTAGTAGCTAAATCTACAGATGTTTCTGAAACGTCTCCTCCAGCCTCAATTGAATCGTGTAAATCTATAGCAGCCGATGCTGCTCCTACCAATCCATCAGCGACGTTTAATACGGTCATTGCGGTAAATGTTATTGCGACGCTTTCGGGTTGTGCGATAGTTATAGCTAAAAGCACGGCATTTGCCGCCATAACAGCATTATCCCATGTTTTCTTGTGTTGCTTGTAGAAATGATTTGCTCTATCAATCCAATTTATTTCTTCGTTGTTTTGGGGAGAAGGAACTGCTAGCGACATTCTTTCTGATTGACTACTCCATATGCCGTTTTCGGTTGGAAAACCATTGACTAGCTCTCCTTCATATAAATCGCCATTTGAAAATAAAATGCTTGCAATAGAGGGAAGTTTTTTTTCGTTTCCGGACCAGTTGGCGGTGATTGCAACTGTATCATTGTTGGTTAAAATATAAAGTGTTCCATCCCCATGGAACTTTCCATTGAAAAATTCACCTTCATAAAAACTTCCGTCCTTAGAATAATAATAACCCAATCCGTTAAATTTATCATTTATAAATTCGCCTACATATTCGTCGCCATTTTTGAATGTGTACTGACCATTTCCATAACGCTTATTGTCTATATATTCACCTTTATATTTATCGCCATTCCCATATCTTGCAAAACCCTCTCCATTTATTTTGCCATTTACCCATGTTCCTTCATAAATGAATTTGGTGGATTTAAATACCCCATAACCGTTAGGAAATCCATTTTCCCATTCGCCAAAATAAGAGTCGCCGTTTTCGTTGTAATAGTCGCCTATGCCGGAAGGCTTTCCGTTGGCATAACTCCCTGAATAGATAAAATTGTTTTTCTTGTCAACAAAAAAACCTAAGCCAGAAATTTCTCCATCGAAAAAATCCCCATCATACAAAAGATCTTTGCTTTTGTAAACAATGGGGCCTGTTATTGTATTTTTTTCCCAATACCCCTCTAGAGTATCTAGAGTTGTTATATGTTTGCCGTATCCATTAGCGATGGGAATGCTATCATCAAAAGAAATGTCTCCAACATAAACACCAGCGTCTGTTCTTATGGAATAATTTTGACCTTTTTCGCGATGACCTTTATTCCATAAAGTACTTTTGCATTTTAGTGTGCTATCACATTCTTCAGCGTTTCCGTCTCGTAGACCATCTTTCCATCCCCCCCTATATAAGGTAACGCCATTTTTTCTAAATGCAAGGTATCCGTTGGGTTTATGCTTGAGAAAATTGCCAATACACACATCTCCTGAAGGGCTAATAGTAACGGCAAAACCAGTTATGTTTCCTTCGTCATCAAGAGCGCCTATAATGGTGTCATTATTGACTGAAATTTTTCGAGACTCGGGAGAAAAACTACCATAGTAAGCTCGGGTATATTCCGAAAGCTCTTTGTCTCCTTTTCGAATAACTAGTTTTCCTGGTCCATGTGCAACCCCCTCAAGAGTGCAGCCTTCCCAACGATACTCGTAATCTGAGTATTTTGTTTCAATCCATATACGCCCATTGGAAGTCGTTTTCCAAACGTAATCATTGCTACAGCCAGCAATAAGCAGGCCTAAGCACATCAAAAAGAATATGGCGAAGTGTTTTTTCATGAAAAATGAGTTTTGGATTTGTAGTTTTTTTAATAGTGGATTCATGAACGACGATATTCATTACCGGTTAAGTTAGATATATCCTTTTTTCTTGTTAAGTGGTGAAGCCGTTTCCTGTTGTAGAACAGCTCGATGTACCTGAAAACGGCCTCCCGCACGTCTTCGATGTCCTTGAAGTCACGCCTGTAGGCCAACGAAAATCACTTCGTGATTTATATTCCTGCGCCTCGGTTATGCCCGAACACAAGCAAGCTTGTGTCGGTCGCGACTCTCGGCTTGTTGATTTTTGCCATTGTTTTACCTTTTGGGGGTTGCACAATGAATATAGTAGCTTATGCTACCCTCTTATTAAACTCCTGCATAGCCCAACCCGAAAGCTGGGCACAACTTTCAGGGTTTTCATCGAAATTTTCCGTACTTTTTGCTCAAAATGAAAAGTTAGAACTTCACCACGCGAGGCGCTTCCGTGAAGCTGTAGAACGTTGCGGTAGCATCCTTGAAATAGAAGACTTCCGTGTTCGGATCATCCGGGGAATACATCGCCTTGAGTTCCGGATAATGTTCGAGCATGTCTACCTTCGCTTCGCGCCGGTCATCCGATACAAGCTTTCCCGTGATACGCAGCCATTTCGAACCGGACTTATCCAGGGCGCAGAGTTCCACTTTAGAATTGCTGTGGATCTGCTTCGAAACATCCTTGGTGGCGCCCGTCTGAATGTAGAGTTTGCCTTCAAAAATGTTCGCGGTGCCGAAAGGACGCACGCGCGGCTGATCGCCTTCTACGGTAGCGATGAAATAGGCACCGCATTCCTTCAGAAACTTTTCAACTTCCTGCATAAAGACTCCTTTGTTTTGATTCTCCCTTAATGTACAAAACATGGAATCAAACCGCATCCCAAAAAGCAACCACAAGAACGTCTTCGCGGATCCTTGAAAAATTTCCATACTACAGCTAAGAATATAAGAAAGGCGACCCGGCCGGGCCGCCTTCCTGGTTTTAGGGTAGGTGCATTTTTTAGAACGACATGGCAACCGATGCGCCTGCGCCGATAGTGACATCTTCGTCGTCCCCTTCGTAATCGTCGCCGACCGGGATGCAGGCGCGGATGTAGGCATCAAAGCCCAGGTTTTCCGTCGCCGTGTAATAAGCCTTCGGGCCAGCCCAGATCTGAGCGAGAGAAGCATCCGAATCGAGGCTCATCGTGTGATATTCTCCCTGAATGCCCAAGGTGAATTTATCCGTAATTCCAAAGCCCGGTTCCACGTAGAAGAACATGTATTCCGGAACTTCCGGGTCTGTTGCGCTTTCATCGTCGATGATCGCGTAGAAAGCGGTCGCCTTGAGATTGACCTTGCCAAAGTTCAGTTCCGGTTCCACGGCAAAAGCGTGGCTCATCTTCGGTTCATCTTCCGTGAGATAATCCGACTTTAAGCCGTAAGCGATCTGCGCGCTGCCGAGAGCTCCGAACACAAGGTTCGCAGTCACGCCGGTACGAAGGCTGTTATGGCTTTCGGTCTGATAGCTCTTGTAGTTCAAGAACGGGCGAATCGTATGTTCGCCAAGCACAAGATCGTAAGCGACATGCGCATCGTAAGTGGTGCAACCTTCTTCGCTGCAGTCGTCGCCATCCGTGCCAAGGCCCAAGCCAACGACAAGACCGTAGGCATTCACCTCAAATCCACGGATGCTGCGTTCCACCATGCCAATCGCATAATCCGCCGGATCGTCATAGTTGTAATAACGGAATGCGCCTTCCGCATAAGTGAAGTCGCCCACCTTGAACGCGACCTTCTCACTCAACAGGTACTGAACAAAAGCGCCGTCGTAGGCAAAGCCCGGAGCCGTTCCGTCGCCGTCCGCGGAAATCGCCGCTTCCGCAGACCATTTATCCGTAAACTGCACAGCAAATAAAAGGTTGAACGTCGAGCTGTAATCATGATACCAAGTCCCGCTTCCATACTGGGCATTGGCTTCATATTCCACTTCACCAGCGACAGAGAACTTCGGAGCTTCTGCAAAAAGCGGAGAAGCTGCGAGGGCCGTTGCAAGAATCATACCGATAGACTTTTTCATTGCGTGTTTCCTTGTTTGAGGGTTTACACTCCCCTATACGCAAAAGCAATGCCAATCGAAATGTTTGGATTTTTGAGCAAAAAAAAAGAAACCACACTTTCGCTCGAAACAAAAGTGTGGTTTGCAAATTCAGAAATGTACAGAATTCGTTTAGCCGAGACGCTTATTCACTTCGTCCCAGTTCACAATGCTCCACATCGCCTTCAGGTAATCCGGACGGCGGTTGCGGTAATCGATGTAATAAGCATGTTCCCAGACATCGAACGTGAGCAGCGGAACAAGGCCCTTCGTCAGCGGATTCTGGGCATTGCCTTCCTGCGTAATGACAAGCTTGCCCGAAGCATCTGCCGAAAGCCAGACCCAGCCCGAACCGAAAAGGCCTGCGCCCTTTGCCTGGAATTCTTCCTGGAACTTTTCAAAAGAACCGAAGTCGCGCGCGATCGCATCGGCGATCTTGCCCGTCGGAGCGTTATTTGCCACAGGCGCCTTGAACTGCATGAAGTACATGGAATGGTTCAGGAACTGACCCGCATTGTTAAAGACGCCGCCATCCGCGGTCTTCACAATGTCTTCCAAGGACTTGCCTTCAAATGCGCTGCCCGGAAGAGCCGCATTCAAATTGTTCAGGTAAGTCTGCAAGTGCTTACCGTAGTGGAATTCAATGGTTTCGGCGCTCAATGCCGGAGCCAGATCCGCTGCCGCATACGGAAGTACAGGCATTTCGAATTTACCGTTGATTGGTTGTGTCATAGTTACCTCATAGTGAAAGAATTTCGAACACATCCTATTCTGAATATACACAAACTCAGAGGGTTAAGTTTGCGTTTTTACAGAGCCCCTTACAGGAAATACGAAATCGGGAAGACTTCTTTAATCCACATCAAAATATTGCCGCCGCTGATAATCGCATAATCGCGGGCGAGCATATCTTCGTCGGTATGGAAAATCTTTTGCAGCTTCTCATTCGGCTTTTCCACATAGATGCCGTTGATCCGACGACGGGATTCCACCTGGTGATTTTTTAAAATTCGACCGATGGGAATATCCGCACGCATCAAGTCCGCGGCAATGCCTTCCGAGCAGCGAGAAAGCGGAATTTCCGAAGCCGCATACATGAGAGGCTTTCCCCGCAGATTCAACAGGACCTCTCTAAAGTTCAGCTCGTCGCCAACATTTGCGTCCACAAGCTTCGCTTGTTCTAAATTCGCCGAGGCAAAATGCTGGCTTAAAGTATCCAAATCGATTTTGCCGTATAGAACGTCCAAGATCGCCGTAATGGAACCATCCGTTGTCAGAAGAATTTTCTGCACCCCAGAGAGCTTACGATCATTTTCTTTTTCGAGTTCCGCAATCCGAGAAATCAACGGTTTGTTGATTTCGTTTTTAGACGATTCTTCCATTTTAATCTTTTGATCTCCCAATGCGCCAAATATAGACAAAGACGAAAAGGATTTTCGCAGAACAACAAAAAAAGCCCCGAGATTTCTCTCGGGGCTTTTTCGTGCGAGTGGCAGGACTCGAACCTGCAACCTACTGGTTCGTAGCCAGTTGCGCTATCCAGTTACGCCACATTCGCATTTGCGACGACCCAAATATAGAACTTGCAAAATATTTGTCAAGGGGTCTTCGCAACTTTTTTTCATTTTTTTTGATTTTTTATTGGAGGGTCACAGAAAGCTTGTAAGCCTGCGGTCTCTGTTCCGAAGTGGTGAGCCCATCCGAGTAGCGCACCTGAATATAATAGGCGAGCTTGTCGGTGATCGTCGTCGTGCCACATTCGTGAATATCGCCGATTCCCACAATCGTATCGATCGGGGCCACCTTTTTCTGGTCCTTCATGTCGTAGGAGAAGAATTCCTGGTTGTCATCGGTGCATTCTGCCGGAGCATCCTTGATCTTGGACGGTCCAAGGACGGCGAGCTGCAGCGGAATATCCGTGGAGCGGGCTTCGAGCTGGATCGAAATCGTATCGCGCTTCTGGAGGAAGATGCGGTAGGTGTCCGCGTCATCTTCGCAGTTCTTGCTGTACTGACCGCCGAGAATGCCCGTGACGGTGAGCGTCTTGGTCGTCTTTGCGCCGTTGTAGAACTTGCTACCCGTCGAATCGGTGAGAACGTCGGCATCGGACGGTTTTTTGTTCGAATAGCAGGTTCCTTCGTCGTTGTATTCGTATTCGTCGCTGTCGAGGAACGGATACGTGGAGAAGGTCACCGTCTGGAGCTTGCTCTTGTTGCCGTCTTCATCCTTGATGTTTGCGAACTTGAGCGTATCGTAGTCGCTGTCGACGGCAAAACGCGGAATGCTGGCGAGCGTATCCGTTGCGCCGACGATGTAAATCTTTTTGCCCTTCTGCTTCACCACGGTAATCGGCTGATTCGCCGTCACGAGGGAATCGTCAAAGTCGTCGATTTCCTTGTCGAAGACGGCGACCAGGGTATCCATGGCGGAAACCGTACCAAATGTACTTTCAAGCTTGGGAGGATCATTGTCCACAGAACCGCAAGCGGCGAGTCCGAGGAAAGAGAGGGTAAGTGCGGAAGGAATAATTCCCTTAAAAAGGCTCATTTCATTTACTCCAAAAAAATTTTAGTTCCCCATAAAGTTACATTTTATCCAAACTTTTCGCTAGTACCCTTTGTATATAGTGTGATAAAATGAACGCATTCCAAAAGATCGTTTCGGCGGTGGGCAAAGTATTCCCCCGCCCAGGAAAGAAGGTTTTCATTTGGCTCGGAATCTTCCTTGTGCCGTGCATCGCCGCATTTGTCGCGATCTACATGTACTTCGCAAGCCTTGTTCCGACGCTCCCCTCCTTGCAGCAGCTCGAAGATATTGACCCGAAGCTCGTCACGACCGTTTACGACAAGGACAGCATTCCTGTTCACGAATTCTTTGTGGAACGCCGCGTGTGGACTCCGATCGATTCCATTCCGCAGATGCAGATGAACGCGGTGATGGCGACCGAAGACCGCGACTTTTACACGCACTGGGGCATGAACATCGTCGCGATTCCGAAGGCGGTCATCCAGTCCGTAACGCGCGGCGACAAGATCCGCGGCGCATCGACTTTGACCCAGCAGCTTTCGAAGCTGTTGTTCCTTACCCCGGAACGCAAACTTTCGAGAAAGATCAAGGAAGCCATGACGTCGGTCCGCATCGAGCAGACCTACACCAAGCGTGAAATCATGGAATTCTACATGAACGAAGTTTACCTCGGCGGTGGCAACTACGGCTTTCAGGCGGCGAGCGACTTCTACTTTGGAAAGCCCCTCGACAGCATCTCGATTCCGCAGATGGCGATTCTCGCCGGTATGCTCCAGCGCCCGGAAGGTTACCGTCCGGACCGCCACCCGGAGGCTGCATTCGAACGCCGCAACACGGTCCTCTACGCGATGCAGGCCGCAGGCTACATTTCTAAGGAAGATTACAAGCGTTACATCGAAGAACCTGTGGAAACGGTCAAGCACAAGGTCGGCAACGGTTCGGGCCTTTACTACTACGAAGAAATCCGCAAGTTCATGGAAAACAAGTACGGTCAAAAGTCCCTGTACGCGGACGGCGTGAACATTTACAGCACGATCGATCCGAACATCCAGGCCTTTGCCGAAGAAGTGGAAAAGAAGCACATCGCCCGCATCCGCAAGCGCATTCAGCAGCGTGCGGTCTGGAAGCTCGGTCTCTCCTCCAAGTACAACATGCCCGCGGACTCGGTCGTCGCCCACTTCGACAGCGTTTACGCTCTCTTCAAAAAGGAATACCTCGCGAAGGATACCGCATCCGATCCGTCCAAGTGGCGCTACCCGGACTCTTCGCGTTACCACGCTCCGCAGATGGCGATGATCCTCATTGAAAACGGCACAGGCGCAATCCGCGCCATGGTCGGCGGCAACAGCTTTACCGAATCCCGTTGGAACCGAGCGGTCCAGTCTCTCCGTCAGCCGGGTTCGTCCTTTAAGCCGATCGTCTATGCGACAGCCGTGGAAGCAGGCGCCTCTCCTTGCGACTCGATCAACGACCAGCCGGTGACGATCGAAGACGAAGGCGATCCGTCCAAGACTTGGCGTCCGGCGAACTTTGAAAAGGAATTCGAAGGCATGATGACGATGCGCCGTGCCTTGTACCGTTCCATGAACCTTCCGGCGGTTCTCACCGGTATCAAGTACGGACTTTCGAACGTGGTGGACTATGCCCGCAAGTTCGGTATCAAGAAAGCGCCTTTGCAGCCCGTGCCGAGCCTCGCCCTCGGGTCGATCGGCAGTACGCTCATGGAAATGACTTCCGCCTACACGGTGTTCCCGAACGGCGGTGTGCGTATTGAGCCTTACATGATCGACTCGATTGTGGACCAGGCGGGCAACGTGATCGAACGTCACAAGAGCGAAGAAAAGACGGTCCTGAAGCCGGCGAGCGCATACATCATGGTGGACATGCTGAAGGACGTGAACATTCACGGTACCGGAGCGCGAGTCGGCGCAAGCGGATTCCGTCACCCGAGCGGTGGAAAGACCGGTACGACGAACAACTACGCGGACGCCTGGTACATCGGCTTCACCCGTTACTACACGATGGGCGTCTGGGTCGGAACGGACTCCCCTGCTCCGATGGGCCCGGGCCATACCGGTTCCGAAGACCCGCTCCCGGCCTGGATCGAAGTCATGAAGGAACTTCACAAGGACCTCCCGATCCGCGGGTTCTCGATGCCAGCCGGAGTCGTCGCGAAAAAGATTTGCAACCACACGGGTAAGATCGCAGGCGAATTCTGCGGCGCAACCTCGTACTGCCTCTATTCCGCAGGTCACGTTCCGGAAGAATACTGCGACGGCAACCACCTTTCGACCAAAAAGGACGCGGGCGACGCCACGATCTTCTCGAGCAAGAGCACCGCGGAAGGTTCCATGAAGGCGAAGACGAAAAAGGAAAAAGACGCTCCGCCACCGAAAAAGAAAACCCGCCAAATGTTCTAAACTTCAAAACGCCCGTTTTTCGGGCGTTTTTCATTGGAGCAGCGGATTGCGGACTCTTTTTTTACTTACATTTCGGGCAAAAATTGCTATCTTTGCGTCCCGGTGACGTATAATTTTAAAGATATCAAATCCCTGACAGTGGATGAACTCAAGGAATGGCTTTCCGCGAATTGCGAAAAGACGTACCGTGCTGATCAGATCGAAAACTGGCTTTTCTGCCAGCAGGTTTCGAGCTATGACCAGATGAAGAACATTCCGCAGCAGACCAGGGATAAGCTTTCCAAAGCTTTCGCGATCCGCTCGCTCACAGAAGTGCAGCATCTCGTTTCCGTCGACGGCGCCGTCAAATGGCTCTTTAGAACAGCCGACGACCACTATATCGAAACGGTGCTCATTCCGACGAACGGACGTTTTTCTGTCTGCGTATCCACTCAGATCGGCTGCGCCATGAACTGCGCGTTCTGCCGCACCGCCAAGATGGGCTTCATCCGCAATCTCGAAGCGGGTGAAATCCTCGAAGAAATCATTCGCGTCAATGATTATCTGAAGGAAACCGGAGAAATCGACGCCGACGGCAAACAGGCTCAGGTGACAAACATCATCTTCATGGGCATGGGCGAACCGCTCAACAACCTGGAAAATGTTCACCGTACCTGCTGCACCTTGCACAACCAGAAGCTCTTCAACTTGGGCCGTAAAAAGATGACCGTGAGCACAAGCGGCGTCGTTCCCAAGATCAAGGAGCTCGTGGACCGCAACACGCCATGCTGCCTCGCTGTAAGCCTCAACAGCACAAACAACGAAGCCCGCGGTTCCGTGATGCCGGTGAACAAGATCTGGCCGATCGAAAAACTTCTCGAAGCGACCGACGAATATTCGCGCCGTACCGACAACTACGTCACCTTCGAATTTGTTTTGATGAAAGACGTTACCTGCACCCCTGCCGCCGCCAAGGAACTAATCCGCATCTGCGCGCCGCGCCGTGTGAAGGTGAACGCAATCGTTTTGAACGCCATGGACGATCCGAACTTGGAAGCCCCGGCCCAGGAAGACATCGACGCCTTCCTCGAAAAGGTCCGAGCAGCCGACATTCAGATCACCATTCGCAATCCGCGCGGCCGCGACATCTTTGCCGCATGCGGACAGCTCGCTTATAAAAAACAACAGAAGGTAGCTAATGCTGACACAGAATCTGCCTGAGTTCTGGGAAAATCTCTACACGGAACACAAGGATTACTGGAATTTGAAGAAGGCCACTCCGGCTCTTCTCGACTTTTTCAAGAACCCCGTCTGTCCCCAAACGGGAAGCGTGCTCGTCCCGGGCGCAGGCTTCGGCTATGATGCAGAAGCTTGGGCGGAACGCGGACACGAAGTGCTCGCCGTTGACTTTGCGCCGACAGCTGTCGATGAACTCGACCGTCTTTCCCGCAAGCACGCGAACTTGAAGTCCCTTGACTTGGACCTTTTCGAGCTGAACCCGAAGGATCCGAAAAAAGGCGGACAACAGTTTGACATCATCTATGACTATTGCACGTTTACGGCAATCCACCCGGGTCGTCGCGACGAATGCTTTGAAGTCTGGCAGAAGATGCTCAAGGATGACGGCATCGTCATCGCGTTCTTCTACCCGTTCTTGAACGGCAACACCCTCCAGGGTCCTCCGCATCCGACATCCGAAGGCGAACTCATGGCCCGTCTCGACGGCATTTTCGACATCGCCGAACGCGTGCCGGTGAAGGACAGCATTCCGAGCCGTAAAGGCAAGGAAGAAATCTGGATCCTGAAAAAGGTCGAAGAATAAATAAATATATTTTGAAGGTCATCCCTTTTACGGGGATGGCCTATCGTGTTTTAAAACGAACCAAGGAATTTTGACTATGGCAGAAGAAAATCTTTGCCCGTGCGGCTCTGGCAAAACCTACGCCGAATGCTGCGAACCGATTATTAAGGGTGTAACCCTCGCTCCGACTCCGGAAGCCCTGATGCGCTCCCGCTACACCGCTTACGCCAAGCACGAAGTGAAGTGGCTCAAGGACTCTCTCGAACCGTCCCAGCAGACCGACTACGATGAAAAGAGCGTCGAAGAATGGAGTAACCGTTCCGAATGGCTCGGCATCAAGATTCTCCAGACGAAGACCGAAGAAGAAAAGAACATCGGTTGGGTCGAATTCGTCTGCAAGTTCAAGCAGGGCAACATCGCCCGTGAACACCACGAACTTTCTGAATTCCACCGCGTGAAGGGCGCATGGCTCTTCTACGATGGACGCGCAGTGAAGCCGCAGACCATCCACAAGGAAGCGGAAGTCGGCCGTAACGATCCGTGCCCGTGCGGTTCGGGCAAGAAGTACAAGAAGTGCTGCGGCGCTAACAAGTAATTTCAAATTCAAGGAACGCATTGATGAAATTCCGTATTTTCGTAGATGGTGAAGCTGGAACCACTGGCCTTCAAATCAACGAACGTCTCGCCAACCGCGACGACGTGGAACTTTTGCACATCGATCCTGAACTCCGCAAAGATGCGAAGGAACGCCAGCGTTTGATCAACGAATCCGACGTCACCTTCCTCTGCTTGCCGGATGCCGCTTCGAAGGAAAGCGCAGAACTCTGCACAAATCCGAAGACGAAGATCATCGATGCGTCTACCGCCCACCGTACCAATCCGGCTTGGGCTTACGGCCTTTCGGAACTCTCCCCGGAATTTCGCAAAGCCGTTGAAACGAATACCCGCATTGCGAATCCGGGCTGCCACGCTTCCGGATTCATTCTCGGAGTCTATCCGCTGATCGCGGCCGGACTTTTGAAGAAGAACGCGGACCTCGCCACGTACAGCCTGACCGGCTACTCGGGCGGCGGTAAAAAGATGATCGCGAACTACGAAGCCGAAGGCGCCCAGGTCTCGCACCCGGGAGAATCCCCTCGCCTGTTCGCACCGCGCCCGTATGCGCTCGGCCATCATCACAAGCACCTCCCAGAAATGATGCAGGTGTGCGGACTCGAAAAAGCCCCGATCTTCAACCCGGTCGTCGGTCCGTATTACAAAGGCATGGCTGTTTCCACGGCCCTTTTCCAGAGCTCTCTCACCAAGAGCGCTTCGGCAAAGGACATCCAGGAAATTTTAGCGGCTCATTACGCAAACACCCGCTTTGTCAAGGTTCTCCCGTATGAAGAAGAACCGACTCTGGATGCGGGTTCTCTTAACCCGACGGAATGCAATGGAACGAACGAAGCCCACGTTTACGTGTTCGGCAAGGATTCTTCCATCCAAGTCTCCGTCATTATCGACAATCTGGGCAAGGGCGCAAGTGGCGCTGCGATTCAGAACATGAACATCGCGCTCGGACTTGACGAAGGAATCGGTCTCTAATGTTTTTAGACGAAAAAACGATCGAAGTTCGCTCCGGCAAAGGCGGTAACGGCCTTAGCAGTTTCCGCCGTGAAAAGTTTGTACCGCTCGGCGGTCCGGACGGTGGCGACGGCGGTCGCGGCGGCAGTGTCATCTTGCGTGCGAACGAACAGTATTCCACGCTTTTGGACATGGGCAACGCTCACATTTACAAAGCAGACAACGGTCAGGACGGCGGAGCCGCCCGTTGCACCGGTCGTTCTGCCAAAGATTTGATTGTCGACGTTCCCTGTGGCACGCTCGTCAAGGATTCCGAAGGTCACATTCTTGCAGACCTGACGGAACCGAACCAGCGCTGGGTGGCCGCCAAGGGCGGTCGCGGCGGTCTCGGCAACGTTCACTTTGTAACGCCCGCCATGCAAGGGCCTGAAAAGGCGACGCAGGGCCAGCGCGGTGAACGTCGAGAACTTTACCTGGAACTCAAGCTCGTGGCTGATGTGGGCCTTGTGGGATTCCCGAATGCAGGCAAGTCTTCCCTCGTGAACAAGATTTCGAGCGGCAAGCCTAAAGTCGGCGACTACCCGTTCACCACTCTCGAACCGGTCCTCGGTATCGTGACGGAATCGGCACGTTCCTTTGTCGTCGCAGACATTCCGGGCCTTATCGAAGGCGCAAGCGAAGGCAAGGGCCTCGGTCATGAATTCTTGAAGCACATCGAACGTACCTACGCTCTTCTTTTCGTCATCGACGCTTTTGACGATAACGCTTGGAAGAACTTCCAGACCCTTCGCAAGGAACTCAAGCAGTTCCACCCGAAGCTTGTGGAAAAGCCGTTCATCGTGGCACTCAACAAGGCGGACTTGGGAATTGAAAAAGCCGAAAAGGCGTTCAAGGCTAAGAAGCAGGAATACATTGCAACGTCTGCGATCACGGGCATCGGCCTGAAGGACCTGAAGAAGGCCCTCGGCAAGCTCGTACCGGACAAGCGCAAAAAGAACACAGGTTGGGGAAACTAAAATGAGCGCATCCAAAAACATCACCAAGAAAGATCTCGTGGAAGAAATCGCATCGCGCGCCGGCCTGACCCAGGTCGACACGAAGGTCATTGTGGAAAATTTTTTGGATGCGATTTCTAACGCCCTGATCGAAGGCAAGAACATCGAAATCCGCGGATTCGGACGCTTTAAGCTCCGCATGCGCGGTGCTCGCACCGCCCGCAATCCCCGCACCGGGGAAAAGGTGAATATCGACGCCCAGATCCGTCCGGTATTCGAAGCGAGCCGCGAACTCAGCAAGATTTTTGACGAGAAGTCCGCCGACGCGGAATTCATCGAAAACATCGAAGGCGAAGACGACAATGACTGATAAGAAAGAAGTCGCAAAAACGCCGACGATCACGAACCGAAAGGCTCAACATCTTTACTTTATCGAAGATCGTTTTGAAGTCGGCGTCATGCTCGTCGGCTCTGAAATCAAATCGATTCGAGCTGGTAAGTGCAGCTTTAACGACGCCTGGGTCGAAGTCTCCAAAGACAAGAACGAACTTTGGCTCGTGGGCGCCCATATCGACGAATACTTTTTCGCCAAACGCTTTGGGCATGAACCGCAGCGCAAACGCAAGTTGCTCGCCCACGTTTCTGAAATTCAGAAAATGCGCAAAGCAACCGAGCTCAAGGGTCTCACCTTGATTCCGTTGAAGTTGTATTTCAAAAAGCGTTATGCAAAGATCGAAGTAGGCATATGTCGAGGCAAAGATCAAAGAGACAAACGACAGGACATTATCGCTCGGGACGAGAAGCTCGCCATTGCGCGCATCGTCAAAGCGGGCGGTCGACGCTGATTTTTGTAGCGTTGCTTTTGTGCCTAGGCCTCTTCACGGAAGCGGTCGCAAGCGCTCCTATCTCTAAAATCGACGGGACCTGGATGGTGAACATCGATTCGCTTTCCAAGGAAGAAGGTCTCACGACCCACTGGCAACCGGTGGAACGTCATTTTAAAACCGAAGGCAAGCAGCTTTCCTGTTCCTTTGTTCTCGGTTTCCCATACATTTTTGCCAACGGAAATGCGGTCAAGCTTTCGACGCCCACCGCCTTTGAAGACGACGTCATTTGGACGCCTCTCGAAGAAACGGTCGAAATTTTTAGCAAGGCTTTTTCCAAAAAATACACGGTCGATACCACGGCCAAACTTTTAAGGTCGGACTCCCCTGCGGCGGTTTCTTCTGCCGCAACGCCGTCTTCTTCGTCTGTAGCAAAATCTTCGTCTTCCGTCGCAAAGTCCTCTTCCTCGGTCGCAAAGTCTTCGTCTTCTGCAGCAAAATCTTCGTCGTCGGTCGCGAAGTCTTCTTCTTCGGTCGCAAAGTCTTCGTCTTCCGTTGCAGAACAAAAGCCTGTCGTGCGCAAGAACGCGCCTGCGGGATCCCGCGAAGTCAAGAACATTGTGATCGATCCGGGCCACGGTGGAAAGGACCCCGGCGCCATCGGTTTGATTTCGAACGAAAAGGACATTGTCCTTGCGGTATCCAAGCTTCTTGAAAAAGAACTCGTCGCGATGGGCTTCAACGTAAAGCTCACCCGCAGTACAGACAAATTCATTCAGCTTTCCGAGCGTCCGCAAATTGCGAACAAGTGGAACGGCGACCTCTTTATTAGCATTCACTGCAACGCGATCGACGGCAACAAGGCTCGCAAGAGCAAAACGAAAGGATTCCGCATCTACGTGCTGCGCGATCCAGAAAGCGAAGAAGACCGCGCCATTGCTCGCCGCGAAAACAAGGTGGCCAAAACCTACGGCGATAAGAATTCCAAGGAAGAACTTTCCCCCCTCGACTGGCTCAAGATCCAGGCCCGTTTGGAACAGTACAAACAGGCGAGCTACACCTTTACCGAAAAGGCGATCCAAGCCTACGAAGGCGGAAAGATTTCCAAAATGGGATCCGGTGCTGGCGGTGCGGGATTCATGGTGCTTGTCGGTGCATTCATGCCGGCAACCCTCATCGAACTCGGCTTCATCAGCAACCCAGAAGAAGAACGATACATGAGTTCGGAGAAAGGTCAAAAGGACATGGCGAAGCGGATCGCCAAGGGCGTTCAGGAATACAAGAAGGCTCTCGACGCATATCTGAAAACGCTTTCGCACTAAAAAGAAGATTCTTTTTACAAAAATGTCATTTTTTGAAAGTAACCTGATGCATTTTCGTTCTCTTTTTCAAAATTTTGCATGTTAACATCCGTGTAAGATTCTATCTTTGAAAAACAAAATTTGAACACCCGAGGTATATATGTCCGGACACTCTAAATGGGCAACCACGAAGCGCAAGAAAGCTAAGACTGACGTCGCCCGCGCAAAAGCCTGGAACAAATTCATTAAGGAAATCTCCATCGCAGCGAAGCTCGGTGGTGGCAACCCGGATTCCAACCCGCGTCTCCGCGCAGCCATCCTCAAGGCCAAGAGCCAGAGCCTTCCTGCCAAGAATATCGAATCCGCTATCGCAAAGGGTACTGGTGAAGGTAAAGATGTCATCATGGAAGAACCGATCTATGAAGGTCGCGGTCCGGGTGGCGTTGCCATTTTCGTGAAGTGCATGACGGACAACAAGACCCGTACGGTCTCCAACATCCGCAACATCTTCAACAAGAACGGCGGTAGCCTCGGCGAATCCGGTTCCGTTGCTTGGGCATTTACGCACAAGGGCGTGATCGATGTCGATGCCACGAAGTACGCTGAAGACCAGGTCATGGACGTGGCTCTCGAAGCAGGTGCAGACGACATGGCTACGGAAGATGACGTTCACGAAATTTCCACTTCCCCGGAAGCATTCGACGCTGTGACCAAGGCTCTCGAAGCAGCCAACATCGAAATGCTCAACGCGGAAATCTCTTACGTCCCGAACGACCCGGTCAAGCTCGACCACAGTGACGCTCAGAAGCTCCTCAAGCTTCTCGACAAGTTCGAAGACGATGATGACGTCCAAGACGTTTATCACAACGCTGAAATCAGCGAAGAAGACATGGACGCAGCAGAATAATCTGCATTCGGTTTTCCAAAGAAAAGGCTCCGCATTTGCGGGGCCTTTCTTTTTGGAATTTTTTGTCTCCTGCCGAAAATTAGATCATCATCAGGTCGGTATTCGGATTGTATTCGGAATTCACTTCCGGTTCCTGGTAGCAGCGTTCCGGAGCCTGGATCTGCGTCGCAAAGAAGTTCTTGTGCGCTTCCACGATCTTTTCCCGGGCGACATCGGCAGAGAGCCAGTCGCCGATTTCCACGGACTTGCCTTCGAGTTCCTTGTAGTACTGGAAGAAGTTGCGGGTAATCTTCAAGAACATCGGGTCCACGTCCTGCAGATCGCGAATCGGGTGCGGAATGTACAGAGGCACGCCGAGCACCTTGTAATCCTTTTTTCCGCCGTCCGTCATGTCCAAAACGCCCACGGCGCGGCAAGAAACGACAGTGCCCGTCGCGAGAGGCGCAGAGCAATAAACCAGCATATCCAAGGCATCGCCGTCATCGGCACGGGTACTCGGAATGAGACCGTAGCTGCACGGATAGCTCATGGAAGAAAGGAGGCAACGGTCCAAACGGAAGACGTGGAAACGTTCATCATATTCGTACTTGACGTTCGTATCCTTCGGAATTTCAACAACACAATCCACTTCGTATGGATATTTCGGCCCAATCGGGAGTTCTAAGTAATTAATTGGCATAAGCTAAATATAACTTACAATTACCGAGAGCGCCATCTTAAAGACGTGTTTTTGTCATAAAGGCCCACGGCAACCTTGATTTCTCCACCGTCAGGACTGTATCCCGCTTCTATACGGATGCGGTCGAGCGCCGGGATAATGAAGTGAATGCCGCCGTAAACGCTCTGGCGGTAATCGCCCCAGTCGGGAGTTTCTGTATCCCAAAGGAAGGAGCCTTCGACACCGGCGACGAGCTGCACGCCCCAAAAGAGGTTTGCCCCCATGACGCTGAACGGATGGCGATCCAACAGTACAAAGCGTTCTTCCACGTTCCAGATCGCTTCGTGGCGACCGTGGATGCTCGAGTCCGGATCAAAGCCTCGGAGCGTATTGGCACCGCCCTGATGCAAGCGGTCAAAGAACATCTGCGTTCCCGGGCGGTAGCGCAAGAGCGAGGACACGCCCGTAATAAAACGGCCCATCGGGTAATACAGGCGGTTATCCCACAGGTATTCGATATAATCTTCCACGTCCGCGTAAAAGACGCCATAGCGCGTCACACGGAATTCTTCATACGCGCCGAGATGCGGATCCACCTTGGAGTCTCGCGCGTCTAAGAGTACGCCTACGCCCAAATCCGGCACGGCGCCGTACTTTTGCACATAACGGTAAGAAGGCGCCCAGAGGAGCGAAATATTCTTCCAGAGCCTTGCACCGATTTCTAGATGCGCATACCAGGAGCGGTCATAAAAGTTTCTTAAATCGTCCCAGGAATCCGTGCGCAAAAATTCAAAGTTCCAGGACAGCGGAAGTCCCAGAAGCCACGGAGAGCTCGCGTAAATGGCGAATTCCTTGGAATCGAAAAGCGGGCTCACCGATGTGCGGTATTGAGCCTCCACACGGATATCTTCCCCTGCCACGTTCAAATGCGCAAGAGCAAGTCCAAGCATCCAGCCGTCCTGATCGGTCTTTTTACCGGCGGGCGACGGAATCCAATGCAAAAGTTCCGTGAAGCGGTATTCGAGTTCGATACCTTCCGCGGATTCCGTACAAACTAACGAAACGTCCGAAAAGAGATCGAGACTTTCCAGATTCAATTTTTCGACGCGAAAATTTTCGGCGGAAAAAGGCTCCCCCGAAGCGTTCAAAAGTTCCCGTTCCACCACATGAGGTTGGGTGTCTTCAAGACCCGAGAATCGAATGTTCCGCACAGGCTTTCCTTCGGTACAAGCTCCCGACAGGGACCCGTCCGCAAACGCGGCAGTCGCTAGGGCCAATAGGAATGTCAACGAGGAAAGGATTCGCTTCATAGGTTCAAAAGTAGCTACAAAAAAAGCTCCCCGAAATCGGGAAGCTTTTTTGAAAAGTTTTTAAGAAGTAGGATTACTTTTCTTCTGCTTCTTCGCTCTTCTTGGCGACAACGCGACGCGTCTTGCGCTTTGCACCAGCAATGTTCAACTTACCATCACCAGCGAAACGCTTGTTAAACTGATCAATACGACCAGCGGTATCCACGCGGTGCTGCTTGCCTGTCCAGAACGGATGAGTGTCGCTCGTGATTTCCAAAGTAACCACGCCATATTCGACACCATCGATCACTTTCTTTTCGGCAGACGGCTTCGTGGAGCGGGTGATGAACTCTTTACCCGTATTCGCATCAACGAACACGACCGGATTGTAATCGGGATGAATACCATTTTTCATTTTGCTAATCCTACTTATAAACGTTAGGTGGACCAAATCTAGATGAATTTTTGCATTTTGGCAATTCGCAAATAGTATTTTTGTACCATGAAATCGAAAAAAAGTGTTGCAATCCTCTCGATTTGCTCGGTCGCAGGCCTTTTGATTGCCTGTGGACAAAGCGAAAGCACCGAAGGACGTTTGCAGGTCAACAAGAAGTACGTTCTGGAATCCTGGCCGGATAGCGCCTACATCGCAGATTTGGATTCCATTCTGAAAGCCGAACCTTTAAAACCGGGCGCCGACAGCGAACGCACGGAACTCACCATTTACTCGGGAAGCATCCCGACGATTAACCTTCCGGGTCAAAAGAAGGCTTCAAAGCGAACCGTCGCCGCCAGTCCAGCGAACGGGGTCAATCCAGCGAGCAACGCAAAACAGGCGAACAGTGCAAAACCGGCAAAGACCGCAGAACACTTTGCAGACAACTTCATGAGCGCACTCGGCGCGTTGCAGTCCGACCCGACGAACGCTTCCAAGTACAAGACCGTTTCTGCAAAGGACGGTGAAAACCTTTTTGCCCTGCTTTCCCGCGCCTACGGTCAAGATGCGACGAAACTTCCCCGCTTCTACACGCTTTCCGCTTTGCAGTCGGTGAACCCCGGTGTGAAGCTCGAACATTTGAATGCGGGCGATCAGGTGCGCATTCCCAAGCTGTAACGCTTTTGAATTTGCAAACAAAAAGTCCGGGCTTGCGCTCGGACTTTTTGTTTTAACATTTTAAGGATAAGACTTAAAGTGTGCCCTTGGAACTCGGCACTCCCTTCACATTGCGCGAGGGCGCAACCGCCATCGCGGTGGCACGTGCAAAGGCTTTGAAGATCGCTTCGAGGCAGTGGTGATTGTCGGAACCGTAGAAGAGTTCCACGTGCAAATTCATGCGCGCATTTTCTGCCAAAGACTTGAAGAAATGTTCGTAGAGGCTCACCGGCATGTTCTCTGCGCCGACTGTCGAATTCGGAAGCTTTGCATTCCAAACGAAGCCGATACGGTTCGAGAAGTCGAGGCAAACGCGGGCCAAGGCTTCGTCCATCGGAACGAAGTAGAAGCCGTAACGTTCAATGCCCTTCTTGTCGCCGAGGCACTTGACAAAAGCTTCGCCGAGGCAGATGGCGATGTCTTCGATCGAATGGTGCATGTCCACGTAGGTATCGCCGTGACATTCCACGTTCAGCGTAAAGCCGCCGTGCACCTGGAAAAGATCGAGCATGTGATTGAGAAAGCCCGAGCCTGTATCGATTTTGCCGCGGGAGGCTTCATCCAGGTTGAGCGAAAGCTTGATCTGCGTTTCGCTCGTATTGCGGATAATCTGCGCTTCTCTCATCGCTTATCTCCTTGTAAACTTGCCGTTCGTGGTCAAGCAGAAACGGCTTGCATAGCCTTTGCGAATCGGGATCTGAATTTCCTTGCCGTTCGCCAGAACCTTGCTGACCGCATCCGGGTTGCCGATCACCACGCAGAGCGTATCGTTGTAAGCGTAGGAGATCTTCGAATGTCTCGTCATCAGGTTGCCTTCACGGAGAACCTTATTGTCGTTCAGGCTGCGGTAGATGCCGACCCAAGAGGTCAGGGAATCCTTGCCGAAAATGGAAATCTGAAGTTTGCCGTTTGCTTCCGGAAGAGAATCCTTCTTTTCCGTGGCGTGAGAATCCGAAGAGAGGAAGGTCGTCACGGAGCTGCCCCTGGCAGAGATCTTCTTTGCGCTGTCGAGAGCGGCCTGCATGGCAGAAGAATCCTGTTCCACGCTCAAGGATTCCGGCGGAACATTTTCTGCGCCATCGGGAACCGTCGCTTCGAAAGAAGTCGTATCATCTTCGACGACCGCTGCCTTTTGCACCGGAGCAGGCGTCGGAGACTGCGGAGCCATCGAAGTCTTGTTCAAAAACTTGACACCGGCAAAGAAGGCGGCGGCAAGGAGAATGACCACGATCAGAACCGCCTTGAAGCTGCTCTTGTTCGCATTGAGCTTACCGCCCGCAAAACCTTCCGATTCGGAAGTAATCGTCTTCGGAGCGATGAATTCCTGAGAATAGGAAGAGCCGACTTCCTTGGAATAGAATTCCAGAATCTTCGGCATGTTGAGTCCGAGCGCAACCGCGATCGAATTCAAGTATCCGCGGACGTAAGCTTCCACCGGGAACTTGTTCCATTCACCCGCTTCGATTTCTTGCAAGTGCTCCATCGAAACGCGGGTCTTCTGCGAAAATTCTTCCAAAGAAATTCCCTTGGATTCACGCACCCGCTTCAGGTACTCGCCAAGCTTTTCGTTCGAAGCCTTTTCTTCCACAAAGTCAGACATTTTACTCTCCTAAATGATCGATCAAATCCAGGGTCTTCGCAACAGGAAGGCCCACCACGTTATAAAAACAACCGTTCACCGCTTTCACGAGACGCGCGCCGAGGCCTTGAATTGCATAGGCTCCAGCCTTGTCCATCGGTTCGCCGGAATTCACATATTCCTGCAAAGCCTGTTCGGTGTTGTGACGGAAAATCACATCGGTGATTTCCTTCGACGATTCCACAATTTTTCCATTGTGCGCAATGGCGACGCCCGAAATAACCTTGTGACGGCTACCGTTCAAAAGCTTGAGCATCGAAAGCGCTTCCGCAGCATCCTTTGGCTTACCGAGCGCTTTGCTGTCCATGATGACGAGCGTGTCGAAGCCAAGAACGTATTCGTTCGGGAAGCGCTTGGAGACTTCAAGAGCCTTGCCTTCCGCAAACTTCTGCGGTCTTTCCTTGGGCTTTAAGCCTTCTCCGTCTTCCACAAAATTCGACTTTTCGACGCGGAACGGCACCTTCAACTGGGTGAGGATGTCGGAGCGACGCGGCGAGGCGCTTGCAAGAATAAAGGTTTTCACAAAACCCCCGAAATCACTTTGGAATGATCGCCGAGCAAGAGCGAACCCTTGAAGCCTTTCACTTCGGAATCGCCGCCGAAGATCGAATGCGAGATTTCCGAATCGACGAGCGTCGTCCGTTCCGAAATCACGGAGTCCGCAATCTTCGAATTTTCAATGACGACTTCCGGTCCGACCGAGACATTCGGTCCAACGACAGAATTGCGAATCACAGCGGTTTCTGCAATATGGCACGGCGGAATGATGGTGCTGTCCTTAAAGCGGGAATTCTCCTGCGCCTCAAGACTCGAAAGGATTTTCGCATTGGTCTTGAGGAAGGTTTCCGCCGTTCCGCAGTCAAGCCAGGAACGGATCGGAGCCGTGCGGAACTTTGCGCCCGATTCCACCATCATCTGGAGGGCATCGGTCAGCTGGTATTCGTTACGGGTGCGAATGTCTTCGCGGATCAGTTTTTCGAGCGAGGAACGGAGAAGGGCAACATCCGTGATGTAATAGATGCCGACCAAAGCTTCGTTCGAAACAAATGTTTGAGGCTTTTCGACAAGCTTCGTGATGTAGCCCGAAGCATCGGTCACCGCCACGCCAAAGCGGCGCGGATCTTCCACTTCGCGTGTCATCAAGACGTTTTCTTTTTCGGTCTTGAGGAAGGAAAGGTCTGCATCAAAAAGCGTATCGCCTAAAATGATCAAAACAGGTTCATCATCGGTCAAAAAAGGCAAGCAAAGAGAAATCGCTTCCCCGAGTCCCTGCGGATTACGTTGCCGCACGGTACGCGCATTCTGGAAGTTTCTCTGCTTGATGAAATCTTCAACCAGTTCTCCTTTATACCCGGTAATGAAAATCTGTTCGGAAACAGGCAAGGAATCGTAGGACGCGATAATATGATCAATCAGCGTTCTTCCAGCAATAGGAAGAAGGCACTTTGGCAAAGACAAAGTGAATGGTCTAAGACGCGTGCCAGTTCCGGCCACAGGTAAAATGACTTTCATAGTTACTCTAAATCTAGAATTTCCTAGGTAAAGCGGACACAGGATTCCCTAGAGAATCCCGATTTCAAGGGCTCGAAACAAGCAAAAACCCGCACATTTCCGTGCGGGTCAAAAAAGCGCTTTAATCAACGTGGACGCGCCGCATCCAAGTGCCTTGGCGAACGAGGTAAACCCCTCGGTAGCTGAAACGGGCTCGGAGCGTGGCCGCCAGATTTCCATTGTTCAAGGTTCTCGCCTGCAAGCTTCCTAGCAAACGTCCCTGCATATCGAAAACCTGGACGGATTCATTTATACGTAACTGCGGTGTATGGCGCAACGTTTTGATCGCGGAAGAAGTGTCCGTGACCGTTGTATCTACGGTTGCAGTATCCACAGCCGAAGTATCTACCGCAGAGGTATCCACAGCAGAGGTATCGACTGCGGACGTATCCACAACAGAGGTATCCACCGTAGAAGTATCCGGCAAAACGTAAGGATTATCCGGGTCATTGACGATGATTTCAAAATCCACTTCGGTTTCACAGCCCGATGCATTCACATAAGTAGCGTGGTAAACGCCGCTATACGTTCCGTCGACATCCTTGAAGACGATTTCACGGCCCACCTGATTAAAGCCATTCGGACCGCTCCAAGTCCAGCGTCCTTCGCGATGCGGATGAGGCCCGATTCGCAGAGAATCTCCCTTGTTCAGAAGAATTTCCGTCGTTTCGTTCCAGCCTCCATCGTGAATTTTCACATATGGGACAACGGCTGTCGAAGTACAAGTTCCCCCTTCTGCATCCGCGATGACAAGGGTCGTAATCGTATTCGCCTTGGCGGTCATCGCAAGAGCCCTGCCCGAAAGAGCGATATCCGAACCAGCCTTCAAACTTCCCGGAAGGGCAAACACATGCACCTTTGCCACGGAGCCGATCGAGTTGAAGCTTCGCAAATCAAAGTTGTACTTGACATCCGACGAACCGCTATTGCGCACGATCAACACGAGGGAACCATCGGGACGGATGGCGGCAAGCGTATTCGCATTGTCGCTGTCAATGATTCGTGATCCCGGACGCAAAGCGCGCGAGAAGGCGGCGTGCATGTAATAGCGCACCCCACGGGTAAACGTTTGATTCTTATGGTCCAAAGCAAATGTCTGCCAGTTTGCAGAAGGATCTCCAAGCTGCCAATCGACCCAAGCGCTCGCCTTCATATCTCGCAAGTCTGCCATGATAACGCCCGCCATCCAAAGGGCGATATTTTCTGTATTCTTGCCTTTGTGCAAAGGGCCCGATTCCGACTGCCAAATCCTTTTATTCTTGGCGAATGCGGCTTCGTAAAGAGCGCCGCGGGAATCGTAACCGGAATAGCTGTGGGTATTCACCTGGAACATGTAAGAAAGCGCTTCGGTGCTGTAACCGTTGAAACGCTTGAGAGCGTCTCCGATATTCGATTCATCAGCGGCACTCACGGAAGTTTCCGGGAAAAGGCCTTTCCGAGTCAAAGCCTTGCCGAGTTCCACGATCATTTCGGACTGTTTGTTCTTAAAGCCACAGCCTTCCTGCGTTCCGTTCACCTTCCACCAACCGGCACTCGGTTCGTTAAAAGGTTCCACAGTGCGGAAAGTGATGCCCCAGTAATCCTTAAAGTGCAAAGCGACTTCCGAAAGGTAGTCAGCAAAGTCGTCGAAGTAATCTTCTTTCAGGTTGTCCGCGCCATTTGTACCGCCCGCCACACAGCCGCTCTTTGTCATCCACCAAGGTGGCGAATTGCTAAACGCTTCGAAAATAGGATCCTTAGCCCGCTTGGCAATTTCAAAAGCGATATTGCGCTGATACGGGTCCGCATTCCAATCGTAAGCGCCCCCTTCTTTGGGTCTATAGCCGGGAACGGCGGCACCGCCATCGCCTTTGGTCAAATGGTTGTGGCCCGGCTGATCTCCACCGCCGATATTGTAACGGAAAACATTATAACCCAGACCCGTATCCGGATCCACAATGGCACCGATCAGCTTACTGCGATTCGCTTCATTCCAAGCGCCCGCTTTGACAGCCCACCAGCAAAGGCTTGAGCCCCAGCCTTCAAACAGCTGATAGCGTTTACCCGGATCCACGATCACATTCGTCTGAGCAAAAGATTCCGACGAGGCGGCCGCCAAGCATAAGGCGACTGCGCCTGCCGTTTTTAAGCATCGCTTCAAATGCTTCATACCAAACCCATCCTTTGCCGCCCACCACAGCGGCTTCTATGAATATATTCCTTTATTTGAAACAAAGTAACTTTATCGGCGAATGACACGACGTTCTGTCTGCATTCCGCTTTGAACCTGCAACAGGAATACTCCGCGCAAGCCGTCCATATTCACAGGCTTTCCGACACTTTCACGGAGCAGCTGACCCTTCATGTCAAAGAGTCTTGCGCGCGTTTGTGAAGTGTACTGGAAGTGCGTTCTGGACATTGGCTTTGCGATGGCCGTTCTTTCTTCTTCCGAAACGATGACGAATGTAATCTGGTCGAGATTCGGTCCGTCATTTTCATCGATCGTTTTGAAGTCGATGTAACTTGCGCCAGCCGGAAGATCTACCTGCAACGTATCGGATTCCCAGGTTGTCCAGTCTGCAGTAGCGGCAAAGCTGTGCGACTGTCCCACGGCATCGTTTGCGGTTTGAATGTTCAGCGAACGAGCCGTACCGCTACCGTTTGCATAGGTCACGAGAATCTTGTAGGAATTGGCAGTTTCCACGTAAACCGGAAGAGAGATAGAGCTGTTCCCGGTCTTTGCGAAATTCACAAAGCCGTCTCCCGCAAATCCTGCGTTGTTGTTGTCGGCGGTCGCATTGTTCAAGATGCCGCTTTCCGCCTGGAAAGTTGTGACGCCTTCTGCGGTAAACTTCGGCTGCAGATCGATATCCGCGTCCACGGTCAGCGTCACGGCGGCATCCGCCGGGTTCACCTTTGAAGCGCTCGAACCTGTCCAACCGGCAAATTTCCAGCCCGCATTCGGAACCGCGGTAATCGTCACCGATTTACCTTCAGCCGCTTTCGTTCCGGTGACAGAGCTTTGTACAGAGCCTCCTGCAGAAGGGACGACAGAAACATTGTGATAAGTCACGTTCGCATCCAAAGTCACAAGTTCATTCGAAGCTTGTCCAAGTCCGCCCATGCTGTTTGCGGCACGGACAGTTACCTTAGAACCGGCAGGGATTCCCTGCAGCGAAAAGACCGGCTGTGTCACATTTGTTTTATACTTGCCGTTCACAAAGACGACCCAGCAGAGAGCCGAAGCGTCATTTGCCCAAGTGACTTCCGCGCCGTCCTGGGAAATTTTCGGAGCGCCCACCTGCACGGTCAAGCGGTTCGGTTCCCAGTTGTCGGAGCCTTTGGTCACATTCGAGAGCGTGTATTTGGCGGCATCGTTTGCGTTCCAGACGGTCTTTAACGTGGCGGTAGAGCCGTCCTTGCTGCCGTCGAAGTACGTTTTGCGCTTGCTCACGTCCACCGCATTTCCCGAAGCATCATGGCTGTTGTATTCGCCGTAAACCTGCGGAGCGGAATTCATGTTCTTTGCCCAGCCTTCGGCAATCGGCTGAGCCTTCATGGTCGTGTTGAGGAATACCGTTTTTGCCGCCTTCCAGGAACGGCCGAGATAGAAGGTTTTGTCGAAGCTCGAATTGCTGACTTCGATCGTCGTATTGTTGAAAACGTAGCCCCAAGACGTCGACGTCGAAGCGGCGGTAATGTAGCCTCCCTTACGCGTCATCACGAGCTTTGTCCCTTCAAAGAAGACGTCGCCGTCGCCGCAGATAAAATCCACGGTTCCCTGGATTTCGCCGCCTTCCCAGTAGGTACGGCCCGTTTTGGTGTAATAAGTATCCTGACCGCTCAACAGGCGCACATTCTTGTAGATGAAGCGGTCTCCGCTGTTCTGCTGCAAA
>JAILDK010000115.1 GCA_024689485.1 Fibrobacter sp. | reverse complement strand
ATGTTCGCCCGGGGCTTCCAGCTGCGTGAAAATTTGAAGCAGGACACCGCTGCCCTCGCAGTTTTGAACCAATTTATGGAAAAATATCCGAAAAGTGACCTCCGCGAGTCGGTGGAATGGCTCATTAAAGACATCCAGAGTGGCGGAAAACTGTCGGAAGAATTAAATCAGAAGATTTCCGAGCAGGAATAAAAGACGAATTAGTTATATTTGAACAACCTTTCAAGGCGGTATATTACTATGGAAATGACATTTGCTATGATCAAGCCGAACGGCGTGAAGTCTGGTCTTATCGGTCGCATTTTGGATCGCTATACGAGCGCTCGTCTCTCGGTCGTCGGTCTCAAGTTGCACCAGATGACTTCTGAAGAAGCCCGCGGCTTCTATGCAGAACACGTGAACAAGCCGTTCTTCCCGGAACTCGAAGCTTATATGACCAAGGGTCCTTCGGTCATGATCGCTCTCGCCGGTGAAAACGCAATTGCGGCTGTGCGTGCGATTAATGGCGCTACCAATCCGGCTAAGGCCGAACCGGGTACGCTCCGCTATGACTTTGCCCCGTCGATGACCGAAAACGTCGTCCACAGTTCCGATAGCCCGGCAAGCGCTGAACGCGAAGTGGCTTTCTGGTTCAAGAAAGAAGACCTTTATGAGTACGAGGCTGCCTCCAACAAGGCTTGCACCGTTCTCGGCTAATATTCACACTTAAGGAGACAAAACCACATGCAATGGATAATCAAGTATCTGACTTCTTCTATCGGTAAGAAGCAGATCATGGGTGCTAGCGGTGCATGCCTTGCGCTGTTCATCTTGGGCCACATGGTTGGTAACTTACAGCTTATCAACTTGGACCAATCTGTCGCGCAAGCTCACTACAACGCCTACACGCAGCTGCTTACGGGAATGAAGCCGATGATTTATTTCGTCGAACTCGGACTTGTGGCTCTGTTCATCATTCACGTCGGCCTCGCTATTAAGCTGAAGATTGAAAACCGCAAGGCTCGCGGTCCTGAAGCTTATGAAGTGAACGCTCGCAAGGGTCACAAGACTTTCGCAAGCTTCACCATGATCTGGTCCGGCATCTTCATTCTCGGCTTCGTGATCCAGCACTTGATGGTTCTCAAGTTCGGCGCTCACTACCTGTATGAAAATGAAGAAGGCGTGATTATTCGTGACATGTGGCTCACGACTGTCGATATGTTCGCAAGTCCGTTCTGGACAATCTTCTATTTGATCAGCATGTTCGTTATCGGCATGCACTTGTTCCATGCAATTTCTTCTGCTTTCCAGACGATGGGTATCGCTCACCAGAAGTGGACCCCGATCATCGACTTCGCAGGCATCGCCTACAGCGTCGTCGTGGCTCTCGGTTTCGCTTTTGAAGCAGCCTTCTCTTGCTATATCGCTAACACTGATGAAGTGAAGGCGATGCGCGAAGAGGCTCGCAGCGAAGTCTATCAGCAGAAGCTCGAACTTCAGAAGCAAAAGCAGATGCAGGAAAAGGAATCCAAGAAGACTTCCGCCGTGAAGCTCGAAGATGGTTTCCAGTATTCCTACGTCATGAATAAGGAAGGAGCTCGCTAATATGATTTTGGATGCCCATATTCCTGGTGGTTCTATCTCCGAAAAATGGACGCGTCACAAGTTTGAACTCAAGCTCGTGAACCCGACCAACAAGCGTAAGTTCAAGGTCATCGTCGTCGGTACGGGTCTTGCTGGTGCAAGTGCCGCCGCATCCCTCGGTGAACTTGGCTATAACGTTCTTGCGTTCTGCTATCAAGACTCTCCGCGTCGTGCGCACTCCATTGCTGCACAGGGCGGTATCAACGCAGCCAAGAACTATACGAACGACGGCGACTCCGTCTATCGTCTCTTCTACGATACCGTGAAGGGCGGTGACTTCCGCGCTCGTGAAGCGAACGTGCATCGTCTCGCTGAAAACTCCAATTTGATCATTGACCAGTGCGTGGCCCAGGGCGTTCCGTTCGGCCGCGACTACGGTGGACTTCTCGCCAACCGTTCCTTCGGTGGTACTCAGGTTTCCCGTACGTTCTACGCACGTGGCCAGACCGGTCAGCAGCTCCTCCTCGGTGCTTACCAGGCCATGATGCGCCAGGTTGCCAAGGGCTCTGTGAAGCTGTTCCCGCGTCGCGATATGCAGGACCTTGTCGTGATCGACGGTAAGGCTCGCGGTATCGTGGTGCGTAACCTCATTACCGGTGCTCTCGAAAGCTACGAAGCGGACGCAGTCTGCCTTGCAACGGGCGGCTACGGCAACGTCTTCTACCTTTCCACCAACGCTAAGGGCTGTAACGTGAGCCCGGCTTGGCAGGCTTATAAGAAGGGTGCGCTCTTTGCAAACCCGTGCTACACGCAGATTCACCCGACTTGCATCCCGGTTACCGGCGATCACCAGTCGAAGCTCACCTTGATGAGTGAATCCTTGCGTAACGACGGTCGTATCTGGGTTCCTAAGAAGGTCGGCGATACTCGCCCGGCTAACGAAATCCCGGAAAGCGAACGTTATTACTACCTCGAAGAACGTTATCCGTCCTTTGGTAACCTCGTGCCGCGTGACGTGGCTTCCCGCAATGCAAAGATGGTCTGCGACCAGGGCATGGGCGTGGGCGCAACGAAGCGTGCCGTGTACCTCGACTTCTCTGACGCCATTAAGCGTATGGGCGTGTCGGGCGTTTCTGCCAAGTATGGTAACCTCTTCCAGATGTATGAAAAGATTACCGACGAAGACCCGTACAAGGTTCCGATGCGCATCTACCCGGCTAGCCACTATACCATGGGCGGTCTCTGGGTGGACTACAACTTGATGAGCACGATCCCGGGCTGCTTCGTTCTCGGTGAAGCGAACTTCTCTGACCACGGTGCTAACCGTCTCGGTGCTTCTGCTTTGATGCAGGGCCTTTCCGATGGTTACTTCGTGATTCCGTACACCATCGGCGGTTATTTCGCTGGCACGAAGCTTGAAAAGGTTTCTGCCTCGGATCCGGCGTTCAAGGCTGCGGAAGCTCAGACGATGGAACGCTTGAACAAGATCCTGAACATCCACGGTAAGCGCAACGTTTCCGACATCCACCGCGAACTCGGTCAGGTGATGTGGGATTACGTCGGCATGGGCCGTAACAAGGCAGGTCTTGAAAAGGCTCTCGAACGCATTCCGGAAATCCGCGACGAATTCTGGAACAATGCGAACGTGCTCGGTAGCGAAGGTGACTTCAACCAGAATCTCGAAAATGCAAACCACGTGGCGGACTTCCTCGAATTCGCGGAACTCCTCGCACGCGACGCTTTGCACCGTGAAGAATCCTGCGGTGGTCATTTCCGTGAAGAACATCAGACTGCAGAAGGCGAAGCTATGCGCGACGACGAACACTTCTGCTATGTCGGTGCTTGGGAATATAAGGGTGACGGACAGACTCCGGAACTCTCCAAGGAACCTCTCACATTCGATAATGTTCACCTCGTGACCCGGAGCTACAAATAATGAGCGGAAATATGCATCTGACTTTGAAAATCTGGCGTCAACCGAATGCCAAGACCAAAGGTCAATTCGAAACTGTAAAAATCGACGGCATTTCCCCGGATATGTCTTTCCTCGAAATGCTCGATATCGTCAACGATCGCGAAATGAAGCAGGGCAAGGAAGGCTTTGCTTTCGACCACGACTGCCGCGAAGGTATTTGCGGTATGTGCTCTCTGGTGATCAACGGTATGCCGCATGGTCCTGACCATGGCATTACCACTTGCCAGCTTCACATGCGCAAGTTCAAGGACGGTGACACGATCGTGATCGAACCGTGGCGTGCTTCAGCATTCCCGGTCATCAAGGACTGCGTGGTGAACCGTGGTGCGTTCGACCGCATCATCGCCGCCGGCGGCTTTGTGAACGTGAATACGGGCGCTGCTCCGGAAGCGGCTTCCATTCCGGTTCCGAAGGACCAGGCCGACCGCGCGTTTGACGCTGCGGCTTGCATTGGCTGCGGTGCTTGCGTCGCTGCCTGTAAGAACTCTTCCGCTATGCTCTTCGTTTCTGCGAAGGTCAGCCATCTTTCTTACTTGCCGCAGGGCAAGGTCGAAGCGAAGAAGCGCGTTCTCGCGATGGTCGCTCAGATGGACAAGGAAGGCTTCGGTAACTGCACGAACCTTTACGAATGCCAGGCGGCTTGCCCGAAGGGTATCACCGTGGATTACATCGCCAAGATGAACCGCGAATACCTGATGGCTACGGCTACCTACGCTGAAAAGGTCTACGGTAAGGACTAATTGTCCTGCTCTATGTCATTGCGAGTGCCGT
>JAILDK010000113.1 GCA_024689485.1 Fibrobacter sp. | reverse complement strand
AGACAGTCTCCCATAAACGTGATCAGCGGATCGTAAACTTCACGGGTGATTTCAATGCCTTGCTTGCGAAGTTCAATGATCTGCGTAGCGTTGTACCCGAGGTATTCGTCTTTCAGCTTGTTCTTGTGATTATACAGCGTGACGCCCATCGACGGTAAAAAATTCTGACGGCCCACTTGGGCATGGCGGACGCGGAACGCTTCGATTGAAAGGTCCTTTCGGTATTTGAGAGGAATCTTTTCGCCTGCTTTCATCGCAACGATTTCCGGAAGCTTAAAACGCTGCTCGGGAACGCCTTCAAAGATCGCCTCGGAATGGATCCATTTTTCTGCCCCGGGGACGAGGTCTTCGGACATGTAATAGATCGAAGGCTTTTCGACGCCCATCATGCGACGCAAGCTGTGGTGCCGCATCAGGCAACGGCTGTGGTCGCCATGCGCATGGGTCAGGAATACGTGGTTGATGCCGATTGCGGAAACGGGGCATTCGCCCATGTCCACGCAAAAATCGTATTCCGGAAGTTGAAGATAGGTGGCAAGTCCGGAAACAGAAAAGCCATGAATCTGGACTTTTCCGACTTGATGACGGACTTGGCGTAAAGCGTTGTGCAGGGACCGGTTTTCTTGCATTTCGAGCTCAAAGATAGTAAGTTTTGAAAGGAGGTTGTCGAATGAAGCACCGTCTTTTGAACTATATCTCGTATGTGGAAAGCGTCCTTGCTGGGGAGTCTACGCTCGAATCGGATGAAGCCGCCCGAACGGATTTGATTTTGCAGATTCAGTTCTTTCAGCATGAGCGTTTGATCCATTTGCTCGTGACCCTGTTGTTTGCACTTTTGTTCGTCGGCACGACCCTTTTCTTTACGGTTTACCCGACCCTTCCACTGCTTGTGCTGGACCTGCTTTTTTTGGTTCTGCTCGTTCCGTATATCCGCCACTATTACATTTTAGAGAATGGAACGCAAAGGCTCTATCATTTGCAAGATAAGCTTTGGGAACGGATCTTGGAAAAGCGCCGGATTTCCATATAAAAAATGCCTCCCGCTAAGGAAGGCTTGTTTCATTTGTATGAAATGTAGGGAATGGATTAGAGAAGATTCTTGACCGCTTCTTCGACCTTTTTCATGTCGGCGGTCGGCTCAAAACGGGCCACGACTTCACCCTTTCTGTCGACGAGGAACTTGGTAAAATTCCATTTGATGTCGGGATTTTCCTTGTAGTTCTTGTCGATTTTAGAAAGCATGACGCCCATTGCCAAAGCCTTAACGCCCTTTCCGAAGCCTTCGAAGCCTTTTTGGCTTTTGAGGTAGGTGAAAAGCGGAAGGGCGTTTTCGCCATTGACATCGCTCTTTTTGTACTGCGGGAATTGCGTGTTGTACTTGAGCGTGCAGAATTCATGAATTTCTTCGTCGCCACCCGGGGTTTGACCGCCAAATTGGTTGCAGGGAATGTCGATGACTTCAAGACCCTGAGCGTGGTAAGCTTCATACATTTCTTCCAAAGGCTTGTAGTGCGGCGTAAATCCGCAGCCTGTTGCCGTATTGACGATCAACAAGACTTTGCCTTGAAAATCCTGCATGGACTTTTGGTTTCCGTCGGAAGTCGGGAGTGTGTAATCGTAAATGCTCATATGTCCCTCGAAAGGTGATGATTATAAAATTAAAATACAAACAAAGGAGCTTTTAGAACTCCGATTGGATCCTAAAAAATCGCATTGGACTACAAAAAACGGGCAAAGTGTTTTTTTGACGGATTAAAGCGTATATTGAAAGAAGAAAAGGGGTTGATATGTTAATCGATTTTAATCAGATAGAACCGGTGACTGGACCGGGAATGAATCATGGGGCAGGGGAAATGACGGCTCAGATGGCTGCCAATACCTGTGGACGTTTTGTTTTGAACCGTATCCATCCGTACGGATCCATTGGAATTCACGAACAAAAATCTGGCAATGAAATCAATTTTGTCGTTTCGGGGACCGGAAAAGCGATTTGTAATGGCAAAGAAGAGCGACTTTATGCCGGTTGTTGCCACATTTGCCCTCAGGGTTCGACGCAGATTATCGAAAATACCGGGATAGATGACCTGGTTTTGTTCACAGCGGTTGTCGAAAAGTAAGGATTTGGCGAAATTCCTTGCTTTTTCTTAAAAAAAGAGTAATTTAGCGGAAGAAGCCCGTTTCGGGCTAAATTTTTTCATTTCACATTTATAAGGAGTCTTGTTCCATGCGCGATTTGATTGAAAAGCTGTTGCAGAAGGGTTATTCGGTTCTTTTTTCGATGGAAGGCGGTTTCCCGGTGATTCGTATCATCAAGGGTACGGATGCGGAACACCCGATTAAGAGCTGCAGCCTCGGTTCGGCAGATTTCCGTTCTTCGGTGGAAGACACTCTGCAGTCCATGATCCTCGATCTGGAACGCCATCCGCAGTAATTCCGCGGCGATTCTCTTAAAACCATTTTCGCTTTTTTCTATATTTGGGCCCGTCAACGAACGAGGCCCATTTTGTCTATTAATCCAGAAATCGCCAAGCGTCGCACTTTCGCCATTGTCAGCCACCCTGACGCAGGTAAAACCACCATCACCGAAAAATTTCTCTGGTTCGGTAAAGTCATCCGTGAAGCGGGCCATGTCCGCGCTAAAGCTAACCGCAGCTATACGGTCAGTGACTGGATGAAGATTGAACAGGACCGCGGTATTTCCGTTTCGAGTTCTGTTTTGAATTTCCCCTTTGAAGGTTGCTGGTTCAACCTCGTCGATACTCCGGGGCACCAAGACTTCTGCGAAGATACTTACCGCGCTTTGACCGCCGTGGACTCGGCGCTCGTTTTGATCGATAGCGTGAACGGTGTGGAAAAACAGACGATCAAACTCATGGAAGTTTGCCGGATGCGCCACACCCCGATCATTACCTTCATCAACAAGATGGACTTGGACGGTCGCCCGGTTTTGGATTTGATCGACCAAATTGAATCCGTTTTGAAGATCAAGGCGATTCCGTTCACCCTTCCGATCGGTGTCGGTAAACTGTTCAAGGGCGTTTACTGCATCGCCGATAATACGTTTAACGTTTACGATGCGCAGTCCGGTCACCAGGAAATTCTGCAGATGTCCGGCCCGGACGATCCGAAGCTCGTAGAACTTTGCGGTGAAAACTGGGTGAACCAATTCCGTGAAGAATATGACATGGTGACGGGCGGTATGGATCCGTTCGATCACGAACTCTTCTTGAAGGGTGAAATGTGCCCGGTGTTCTTTGGCAGTGCCGTGACGGGCTTTGGCGTGCGTCAGCTTTTGAACGCTTTTGCCGATCTTGCTCCGGCTCCGATGCCGCGTGAAACGGACAAGCGTATTGTGGATCCGAGCGAAACGGATTTCTCGGGCTTTGTCTTTAAGATTCAGGCGAATATGGATCCGAAGCACCGTGACCGTACCGCGTTCATCCGCATTTGCTCGGGACAGTTCCAGCGCGGCGATAAGGTTTACCACGTGCGTTCCGAACGCGATGTGCGTTTGGCGGCTCCGACCGCATTCCTCGCCAAGGATAAGGAAGTGATTGACACCGCTTGGGCGGGTGATATCGTCGGTATTAACGATCCGGGCCTTTTCCACATCGGCGATACGCTGACGAAGGGCGAAAAGATGAGCTTTTCGGGCATCCCGGACTTTGCTCCGGAATATTTTGCCCGTGTGACGCTTTTGAATCCGCTCAAGTCGAAGCAGCTCGCGAAGGGTTTGAAGGAATTGACGGAAGAAGGTGCAACACAGTTGTATCAGCCGTTCAAGTCTGCCATTCCGGTGATCGGTGTCGTCGGTGAACTGCAGTTCGATGTGCTCAAGTTCCGTCTGATGTCGGAATACGGTGCCGATGTTTCTCTTGACCGCATTCCTTCCTTCGGCGTCCGCTGGATTGTGGGCGACCCGGCAGAAGTGGAAAAGTTCGTGAACGATAACGGCGGTGACTGCATGCGTGACAAGGAAGAACGTTTTGTCTGCCTCTTCCCGAACGAATACCGTCTGACGCTTGCGGTCAAGAACTATCCGGAATTGAAGTTCGTCGAAACATCTTTGGGGTAATGTATGCGAATTCTTCCTTGGCTCTCGCTGCTTGCGCTAGTTGCCTGCAGTGGAACGTCTAAAGTGGATCCTTTGCCTGCGCAAGATTCGGCTGCGGTAAAAACTTCCGCTGTGGATACGGTCGCCGTAAACTCTGTTGCAGTGGACTCGGCTGCTCTCGATACGGTTTCGGCTCTGGATTCCGTGAAGACGGTGAAGGAAGATTCGACGGTCTCCGAAGTTTCGTTCTTTGCTATCGGGGATGTGCTTTTTCACACGCCGCTGTTCAAGGCGTGCAAGGAAGATTCTTCCAAGTGCAATTACGATTACGTTTTTGCACCGTGGAAAAAAGACATCCAGGCGGCAGACATTGCGGCTGTAAACCAGGAAACGGTCTTTGTTCCGCGTTCGGAAGGCTACGCTTCTTACCCGAGCTTTGGTTCTCCAGAAGAAGTGGGCCTTGCGGAAATCGAAGCTGGATTTGACATTGTGACCCATGCGACGAATCACACGATTGACCGCCGCGCCTCCGCTGTCGATTACACAATCGACTTTTGGACGGGAAAATCGGCGAAGGCTTTGGGCGTTCACAAGACACAGGCTGGGCAGGATTCCGTTTTCACTCTCGACAAGAACGGTATCCGTTTTTCGTTTGTGAATTTTACCTACGGCTTGAACGGTCAAAAGCTTCCGGCGGATCGCCCGTACCTGGTGGACCTGTTGGATTCGAACGGCCATTGGGTTGAAATGGTGCGCAAGGCGGAAGCTGCAGCCGAAGTCACCGTTGCTTTTATGCATTTTGGAACGGAATATGTGGAACTTCCGACGGCAGAGGCAATGGCCTATGCGGAAAAGGCGATCGATGCCGGTGCGGACATTCTCGTTTGTGCGCATCCCCATGTGATTGAACCTTACGGTATTTACACGACGAAAGCGGGGAACCGCGCTCTCGTGTACTGGTCCCTCGGAAACTTTGTTTCGAACCAGCAAGATATTTCGACAAATCTCGGCGGCGTGGCAAAGTTCGCCGTGCGTAAGGTGGTGAAGGGCGAATCTTCCCGTTTGGAAGTCTCCGCCGCCACGCTCGAAGGCTCTGTGACGCAGCAGGAAGTGGGGAACTATCACGCGATTCCGCTCTCCGCTTATTCGGATTCTTTGGCAGAACATCACCTGCTGAAGACGAAAAAGCCGGAACTTTCTTTGAAGGCTTTTGAAGAACTTTTCCAAAAGAATTTGGAAAACGCTTCGAAGTGCAATACAGAAGACCCTGCAAATGGTTTACCTCTCGAAATTGTGAATTTATCTGTAAAACAGGATTCCGCAAAAACGGCTGCTCCGTAATTATTTAGATTCGTTTGTATGAAACAGATTCTTTTTACTTTACTTTTTGCCTGCGCTCTTTTTGCGAAAGAGGTTCAAATCGTCGTCGATGTCGAAGGCGATGTAGCCTCCACTTCGACTGTAACACGGCTCGTTCGCGATGCTGTGGTGCAGAATGGAGATTCTCCGGTTGAAGAATCGGACAACAAATTGAATGTCTCCTTGATGCCTCTTGGCTATTCGATTGTTGTCGTGGGGGAGCTTGAAAAGAACGGCAAGGCGAAGAATTCGGCAAAGCTGAAGGCGGAAAATCCGGAAGAACTTGACATCATCCTTGAACGCGTGGTTTCGGCTACTCTGAAGTCGGAAAGCGTCAAGGAAAACGAAGAAGTCGGGAAGATTGCCGAACAGGAAAAGGATGAAATGGAGGTCCGCAAGGGCGTTCGCAAGTACAAGTCCTTTGGAGTCGGTCCGACGCTTTGGCATGACACGCATGGAAATACGTCGTTCCTGTTTGCGTTTGACGCCAAGGTTCTTTTTGAAGTCGCTCCGCTGTGGGCGATTATGATGCAGGGCGACTTTGCGGTGGGTGTGAATCCATCGGTGAACCATATGGATTTTGTCGTGGGTCCGCGCTATTATTTTACAGCGACGCGCTTTTCCCCGTTTGTGGGACTCGGCTTTGGCGTGGGCGCCTTTATTCATAATATTTCCGACCAAAATCGCCATGGCTATGGTTTTGCGGGGTCTGCTCAAGCGGGTCTTGTCATGTTCCGCACGTCTGCCGCCCAGCTTGAAATAGGCCTGCATTATGGATATATCCTCGATGGATTCGATCCGTCGGAAGGAACAGGCAAAGCGGGCCTCTATTTAGGTTTGAATATATAAAAGGAGTCAAAAAGACATGAAATCCGTACCTATTACACTTCTCGCCGGTTACCTCGGAGCTGGCAAGACGACGCTTCTCAATCACGTTTTGAATAACCAGCAGGGTTATCATGTGGCGGTGATTGTGAACGATATCGGCGAAGTGAATATCGACCAGACCCTGATTGAAAAGGGCGGCAATATTGAACAGAAGGATTCCGTTGTTCCGCTTTCGAACGGCTGCATTTGCTGCACGCTCAAAACGGACCTTTTGGAACAGCTCGCCCAGATTCTCGAACAGGGCAAGTTTGACTACATCCTGATCGAAGCAAGCGGCATTTGCGAACCGCTTCCGATTGCGCAGACGATTACGCTCATGGGCTCGAAGCTCAAGGGCCGCGACGGTCAGAATCTTCCGTGCCATTTGGACGGCATTATTTCTGTGGTGGACGTTCTTCGTCTGGCAACGGAATTCGGCGGGGGAGAAAAGCTCCTCGAAGAAGACATGGAAGAAGAAGATCTGGCAAGCCTTCTCGTTCAGCAGATCGAATTCTGCAACACGATCGTCTTGAACAAGGTCGACACGATCTCCGCAGAAGAATTGAAGCATGTGAAGGCGGTTGTCCGCGCACTCCAGCCGGAAGCCAAGATGATCGAAACGAACTTCGGCAAGGTCGACATCAAGGACATTCTCGACACGAAGCTTTTCAACTTTGAAAAGGTTTCGTCTTCTGCATCCTGGATTCAGCAGCTCAACAAGCCTGAAGAAGAGGAAGAAGAAGGGGAAGCTCTCGAATACGGCATCGGCACGTTCGTTTACAAGGCACGTCGTCCGTTCTCCCGTGCAAAGCTCGAAGCGTTCCTCGACAACTATCCGAACAGCATTATCCGCGCCAAGGGCATCATGTGGTTCGACGACGACCGCACTTACTCTTACATCTTCGAACAGGCTGGCAAGGACGCTAGCGCCCGCTGCCTCGGCCGTTGGATCGCTTCCTTGAAGCCGAGCGAACAGGAAGTCGCTCTGAAGGAAGAACCGGAAGTGAAGAAAATGTGGGACGAAAAGTACGGTGACCGTGAAATTCGCCTTGTCTTCATCGGCCAGAAGATGGACCGCAAGGAAATCTGCGACAAGCTCGACAGCTGCCTCGGCGAATAATTCTCAAAAAAAAAGAAACCCGGACGATCTCCGGGATTTCTTTGTGGTTTATTAGTTTACATAATGCACATTATCGGACTCAGACACAAATAAAGTACATTCACAAAAAAGACTTGTCAAGACCTTTAGCGAAAAAATTTGAATTTTTTTTGCAAGTCTTCTCGAACCCGCCTTTTCGCCGCTTCATCTGGCGAAGAAGTTTCCGTTTTTTTGCGAGAGCGAAAAAAACGAACGATCCGCGAGACGCCGAAGGCGACCGCAGAAACAAAGAACAGCGACTGAAAAAGAAAGTTGTCCAGGATCGCCCGTGTCAGGGCGCGAATTGTTTCCAGTGTTTCGAGCATAGAAACAATCTAGATTTTTTTCGGCGCAAAATATACTCTATGGTCAAGTTAAAAGGCGCATCCGCGCCCCTCCCTCGCTTTGCCGCGCTCCCGCGCGTCCGCGAGTGCGCCCGAACCACCTTTTTTTGACCGAATATTTGACGGCGAAACCCTTCACGAACGTTCCAGGCGAACACAAAAACAAAAAAAGCTCGGTTCCGAAGAACCGAGTTATTTTTTTTCTGCTTTTTCATCGCAGGTTTTGGGGGGGGTACACATAAAGTAATAAAAAACGCGTGAACCGTCAAGCGTTTTCAGAATATTTTTTTTGCGTACAAACTAAGCGAAACTTAATTTGTAAGAAGTTCCCCCCCCTCCCTGCTCCGAAAAAGCAGACGGGAAAGAATCCCACGGATCGAGCGGGTATTTGAGTTGAAGCAGAACGCAACGAGAAAAGAGCGTAAAAGAGGAAGAAACCTTCCGGGCTTTTGAATGATCGAAAAGAAGTTCCCATGCGGAAACATTGGGCAAGCGGTTGAACATTCCCCGCCACTTCGAAACAACGGGGCGCGTAATGCCCGAAGAATAACGGCAGAAGTGGAAGCCGCGCGGGTACATCGTAAGGCGCGCGCCCTTCTTGCCGTCTTTTAGATTCGTAAGATACGCCGTCAAATATTCGGCAATCTTGCGAATCTTACCGATGCCCTGCGTCTTCGTGAAGCCGTGACCCCAAAGACGCGCTATTAGTTTATTCGGAATGAAAACACGGTTACGCCCAGAAAGCAAAAGAACGTGAGCATGCCACGCTCCGCGCTCCTGCGGCTCAAAGGCAACCAAATAATCCTTGACATAGGGAAAAGCGCGCTTTACCTTTTTCCACCATGCGGAAAAATCCGCGTAAAGCTTTTTAACATCCGTCATATTGTCGCGGTATGTAAGAGTAACAAAAAGTTTAATCCGGTCTTCGTTGGCTCGGATTTTCCACTTGAAAGAGTTACAGGCGGCGCGCACCCCGCGCGGGTTCGCTTCCCTGCTGTCCTTTCGTTCACAATATCTTTTTTCTTTCGTTCTGAGCACTATGTAGGGCTGTTTCACTTCCCCCGTGAATAAATCCACCTCATCCGGCAAACGCTTTATCCACGCGCATTTTTGCACGTTGGAACAGAGTTTCCGCCCGAGGTACTTACCCGCCCGAGTTTCCGTTATATAACCGAAATCGGCGGGACGTCTGGACTGTCTTATTCCCGGATAGTTCCGGCGAACGAAAGTACTAAATTTCATCTTCCAACAAGACCCGAATAAAGATATACCGCCATTCGCTCCGCTCCTGTTCGTGACGGAAAAGCGCACCCAAGAGCGGAATTTGACCGAACCAAGGCAAAGACACTTCCTCGCGCGTAAAGCTCTTGTAAGTGCCAAAAATCTTGTTTTCACCGAGCTTCAAAAGACCATTCCCGCGGATAGAGTGTTCGTAATCCGCGGAATGATCGTACGTGTATTTCAGACCGTCAAGCTTGATCGTAAGCCCATAACTTTCGTCTTCATAGTTCGTGGAAACGATACCCGAAGAAGTAACGCTTGAACTTGTCTGCCGCTGTCTGTGACCGCCCCAAAAAAGGGAAAGCGTGGAATCGTACAACGCTCTATAATTCCGGTACACATAAGACGTGTCCCCGGATTCTTGCGCCTGGATCGTGACTGAAAACAAGTCCGTATATTCGAAGAATTTCGCCGTCCCGATATAGTCCGAATAGCGGAAGCCGAGCTTTTCCGCGGTACCCTTGGAAAGTTCCAAGTATTCCACGAAAACCCGCTTACGCGGTAGAGGGGTGGCGCGTACCGCCGCCACCGAATCCGCAAGGCGCGAGAGGGAGTCCGCAACGTTTCGCGCGCGAACCGCCGCGGACGCCTTGCGGCGAGAAGTCCAGTTCCCGTCTTCGTCATACACGGAATCACGCCCGACAAAGAAAGGGTTCCCGCCGCACGTGTACCCGGAAGCCCTGCACCATGCCGAAAAATCCGCTTCCGTCTTGCCCTTGAAATTCCAATTGCAAGCCGTGCCCCGGAGTTCCGGCGATACAATAAAAGCCACATTCCGGCGTTGCAGATAGTCCGTCACAAGTTCGTAACAGTCCCCCGCATTCTGATACGCGGTGATCTGTCCGGCGAAGCCCAGAGCGGCGAAAACCGCCACGGCGAAAATTACGCGCGTCATTTGTCCCCCTTCTTGTCTTCGACAGGCGCGAACGTGTCGCAGCGCCGAATAATGTTTCTGCCGGCAAGAATCCAATCGTTCCGGCGATCGTAATAGTTCGCGGAGTACGTACCCGCATCCGTAACGCAGACATACTCGTCACAGCTCAAACGGCGAAAGCAGAGCGGTTCAACGCTCGAAGAACTTCCCCCCCCCTCCCTGCTCCGAAAAAGCAGCTTTTGGGGCTTGACGAACAACCTTTTGCGCCTGCGGAACGTTCCCCGTGATCGCGTCCGTAATATGGAAAAGCCCGTAAAGAAGCAAGCCACAGAGAACAAGAGGAATCGCAAGCGATATGTAAAGCTTTTTTGCCTTCGTGGATGCCCAAAGGCGGGTAGTATGCTTTAGCGCCGTCTTGACTTCCGGCGCACCCATAATCTGTTGATCTATATAGCTCTGATAACACTTGAAAATGGACTTGTCAAGCTTGCGGGAAAGCTTGGCTTTGTAATTGACGGGGCGATCATCTTCAAACTCAGGCGTTCCCTTATTCCAGCGATATTCCCAAACGCCGTCTTCACTGCCGAGTTCATACTGGCGTTCAAAGAATACACATGCGCGCGCACGCTTGCGAATTGTCGGCGGAATTCGCGAAGGGATTTGAGTAATAAAGACGAAATCGACATTATGCTTACGCATAACCGCAAGACGGTTATCTAGCCACTCAACGGATTTATCATCGCCTAGCCACTCTTGAATTTCATCAATCAAGAAAAGACAATTTCGCCCTAATTCGGGATCATCGAAGACGTCCAGAATTTCGGCGAGAGAGGTAATTTCGTGAATACGAGCCGCCAACGGAGAAAGATTCAGCATGCCCGACACGGCAACGGGATCAATACCCGTTATGTTCGTGTAAACGTCCTTATCTTGCTTCACATAGTAAAGCAGATAGTCGGAGATGCTGAAAAGGGTTTTTCCCGTACCGTCCAAACCATAGACACAGACAAGCATTATTTACCCAACTTTTTCGTAAAAGTAAAGTTCTGATTTCGCATCGAATGACGGAAGAAGAAAACGGAAATGAGGAACGTCACGGAAGAAATCGCGTTCGCTAAAATTTCGTCCCAGGCGTCCATGAATCCAATCGAACAAAGGAACCCGCTAAACGTCAAACTTGGCGTAAACACGCCCGAAGTCGCGGACGAAAGAGAACTGTCCAAAGATGTGAAAACCGATTCGATACCGCCGGACGGGAGGAGATCGGCGAGAATGGACGCGAGCTTAGATTTGAAAGTGGACGCGGGATCGACAACGTCTTTTAGAAGACTGAACACGGACTGCCCGGAGCTGTACAAGGACAGACCAATTCCAAGCAGTCCTACAATGCGCTCGATGAAGGCTACCCCCAAATCGATAAACATCATGACAACACCGGACTTCAAAATGAAGCCGCCGACCTTGCCAAAAATGCCCTTTATGATCCCGCGGATTCCGGTAGATGCAGCAGCGGAAGCGGCAGCACCCGCCGCAGTCGTTGCGGCTTTTCTACCGAACCACGAAATGAGCGGACGCACGGCGAACCGTGCTCCCTGCGCTACAGCGGCGCCCAGAGCGGCTAAAATTGGAATAGGCATTAGTTCCCGTCTCCTTGCGCAAACGCGCTCTTAAAGGTCTTTATGTTCATCAAGAGGACGATTACAAGCGTGAACACGCTCACAATCTTTTTGATGAACGCACAGAAATTCCAATTTTGCTCCCCAATTGACCCAAGATCAACGGAAAGCGTGTGCGTTTCCTCCACAAAGGAAGGAAGCGGCACCGTAAAGCTGATTTTGTAGCAATCGGCGCACCCGCTCTGCGAGCCGAAGAAAAGACCGCTAAAGGCAGCATCTTTTTTAATCTTGTCGGGGTCAGTCCAAAGCGAATCGACATCCACCGTGTCGCGCGTGGTATCACGAGCGGCGGCGGCGATGCTGTCCGTCCAGGCAAGCGTAGAATCGGCGCGAACTTTCAAGGAATCGAAGTTCCCGCGCATGGAATCGAGGAAACTTCCCGCCGAATCCCATTCCGGAGAGTCTAACGAATCTTCCGGATCGGGGAACGGATCGGGCAGAGTGTCCGTCCATTCAAGCGGGGTATCGTCCAAAGACGCCGTGTCCGTCATCCCGTCCGTCAGCTGGTCGCGCCAGTTGGAATATTCATCCCAGTAACGAATAACGGTGTTCATGTTGCCGTTCATCGTTTCCTGTTGCGTGATGATCTGATTCAAATTCCCGTTTACGGTCTTCAATTCGCGGTTATTCTGTCCAGAATATCCGGCAGTTGTGGCGGTATTGCGCTTGATCTGCTCAAGAACGCCCGAATAATCGTGTTCGTCCCCGCCCTCGCTCCCGGAGGAAGAAGGGGACGAGGAAGCAGAGGAAGAAGCGGAGCTTTCGGAAGCGGAGGACGAAGCCGAAGAAGCGGAACTTTCGGAAGCGGAGGAAGAAGCGGAGGAAGCAGAAGAACGTTCCGCAAGCACGGAATCGACCTTCGCGGCGCACTCCGAACCGGAGCGCAGAGCGTCAGAACACGAGCCGTCACAGGCGCACGTAAACGATTCGCCTATTCCGCTCTCAAAAATACAGGTGTTCCCGATAGCGCCGACACAGCGCACAGGAGAAGACGAGGAAGAATCCGAACCGAAAGGATTCTCGCGACAGTCCACGTTCGGAAGCTCGCTCCCCTGCTGTTCCGAAAGAAGTTCTTCCGTTCCGTCAGTACAACGGCGATATGTGCGGCGAATCTGTACCGCCGCCCAATAGCCGTTTGACGAACCGATTCCAGTAGAAGTCCACGTTACGATATATTCATTCTTGCAGTCCGTTTCCGTGATCGTGTCGCACGTCACGCAACCGGGCGCAGTGGGATCCAAAACACATTTCAAAGAATCCGCTTCATCTGCAGTCGTACACGTATAATATCCACAACGAATATTTACAACGCTAAAAGCTACTTGAACATTCCCGTTATAAACACAACCCCTTGAAGCTTCGCCCGACATATATCCACAAGACGAGGAAATAACAACGCCAAAGGATGTATCCGTATCATAAACAGAACAATCCGATAAAGTCAAATTTGAACACGAAAGTTCATCATTAGAACACGAAGTCCCATAATGAGCAGAACTCTTATGCATTGCGTAAGGTTCACTTTTATAGAGACAACTTGCAAAACTCTTTCCCACAGCTAGACAGCAGAGAAAGAGCACAAAAACGAGCTGAACAACCTGGTAACGTTTCATTCGTCACGCTCCGGGTCAATGAATACGGATTCGCCGTATTCATGGAAACGCTGCGCAACGGCAAGCGCACCGCCGAAAGTGCCACGATACACGAAGGCCTTGACGGAAAGACGTTCAAAAAATCCGTGACGTTTCTTGCCGAAACGGATAAATTCAATGCGGAATGTGCGAATTCCAAGTCCCAAATACTTTCCCTTTTTCATGCGAAACCCCTAGAAATACAGGTAATGCACCACGGCGGCGCAGTAGAAGCCGAACAAGCAGACGGCGAAAATCGCCGAATAAACCCACGTTCTGTCCGGGCGTTGGTTAGACATAAGCGAACGCCACCAATGCGGCAGAGACAAGCGCCGCAAAAATCATCTGACCGAAAAAGCCGAAACAAAAACAGAGCATGCACATAGAAGACCAAAGAAAAAAGCCGCTTAGCTCGAAGGTGCAAGCGGCTAGAAAACCCTTTCGCAAGCCACTAGATATTGAAGAACTTCTTGATGAGCTTACGAGCAATCACGATCGCGGCAAGAGCCACAGCGAGCGCGATAACCTTCGTCTGCAGAGTACCGGTAGAATCGGTAATAGCCTGCAAGTTATTACCGACTTCGGTAAGAGCACCCGAAGCAGTCGCGGCGGAAGCCGTGCCCGAAGATTCGCTTCCGTCCGTAGTCTGAGCGAAGGAAGCAAGCGGCATCAAGGCAACGCCGAGACCTGCAATTTTCATCTTTGCGTTATTGAGAATAGACATTCCAAAAACTCCTATTTGAAAATTCGTGTACATACCACTATAACCACCACGGCGAAGACGGTAGTAATGACGAAACCGCCAAGCTCCGCGCCGTACGCTGTCCCCGAATAGAACCATTCAGCAAGCTGTAATGTATCGTTCGTGTTCATCGTGTAAAAGAATAAACGGCGGTAAAGTGTTTCTTCTGCATTTGTTAAAAGTTACTTCGCGTTCTGTTTCGCTTCGAGGACGCCCCAAACCTTCTGGAGTCGGACTCCAGTAAGTTTGGACGAGTTCGCGTTCATACGGTCAGCCTGGCGAATAAATTCGCCTTCGTAGATCGTGTTCGGCTTGACCTGGTTGAACGTGAAGCCGTCTTCCGCGAGCGGAACATCAATAAAAAGCGCACTTTCGGACTCGGGGTCAAATCCGCTCACATACTGACGGGAAAGCTGCTTCCCGGTCTTGTCATCCGTCCACGAAGACGAACGCTTTGCAAGGATCACGATTTTGGACGTGGAATTAAGAAGGCTCATTTATGCCACCTTTTGTTTTTTCGGGAAATGAGAAAGAGATTCTTCCGCGGTTCCCTCCCGATAGAAGCCGAAAGAATATTTGAAATCATGCGGCAGGGATTCGACCCATGCGCGGACACTGTCAGTGAATACAAACGCGTAAATCCTTACGCCGTTCTGTTTGTCAAATGCGATTGAGAAGCGGTTCAAGTACCGCAAGACGCCCGTAAAGGAGCGAATAAGTTCCGCTTCCGGCGTAATGACGCGCAAAAATGCTATCTTCATACTCGAACCTCCCTTTAGGAAGTCCGAGCCCGAAAATGTGTGATTAAGGGTATGAAATCAAGTTTACAACTTGCACATTATCGGACATAAAGAAATGGAGCCCACTTTGCATCTAATATACGAATTCCTGCCGCGTTTTCAATTATCTTTACCCCATGAATTTTAAGAAACTCGCCCTCTTTTTGACTTTTGCTTCGATGACTTTCGCCGTTCTTTCGGGCTGCGCTGCGTCCCGAAAGGTTCAGGCTGCAAATATTTTGACCAAGTGCAAGCTGGAAGTCGTCGGGGCGAGTTATGATTCCGTACGCGTGGATTTAGACAAGTTTATCGGTGAACAGCCGAAAAATTCGATTCTGCCGAATCCTAAAGCAATCTTGCTCATACAGAATATTGCCAAGGGAAACATTCCGGATAGCCTGGGAACCCTTTATTTTGCGATTCAGGTGAACGTGAAAAATGGCTCGGAAGACACGCTTTGGCTGCGTTCGGCAAAAGGAACTGTTTCGTTTGATTCTCTTGCGGAATTGCCGATTGACTTCCGGGATTCCGCGTTTGCGATAGTTCCGGGATCTTCCGAAGCGGAACTTCACACGCATTTGAATATCGATATGAATGCGCTCAAGATTCTTGCGACCGATACGATCCGCGTTTCTGGAGATTTTGAATTTTCACTTTCGCCAAACGGTGAACTGGTCCATTTTGCAGTGGACGAAAAGAAGCCCGTTTTGCCGGAAGAAAGGACCGCCTTTATCGACAAGGCTAAGAATGCGGTTCTTTCGACGATCATTGACGCCTGGTCTTCGAAACTCCAGTAAAAATTTTAATATCTTTTGAGCGTGAAAAATTTATTCCGCACTTCCCTGCTTTTGATTATCTGGCTCGCGGCATCCGCTTCGGCGTTGGATCGTATTTGGGATACGCGTTACACGTTCGGACCTGAATTTTTAGTCCGTGACCGTACATCGATCGGTGCGGGTTTTTATACGAATTATCAGGAAGACGGCTACTTGCCGATCAATGCCCAGCTTGCCATCAACGATTTCTGGGAAGTCGGTGCAAAGCTTTTGTTTGATTCCGAAGACAATATGGAAAGCGTCCAGTCCTATGTGGATGTGGGCGGTAAATATCGCGTTTTGGAATATTCGACGATCGGTGCGGACTTCTTGATTGGAATCGGGAATAAGCGCGGTGCGGGTCTTGTTTTCACTTATACGTCGTTGCATCCTGTTTCCCGAATTTTTTCGACGCTTTATGAAGCCCGCTTGGGATTCTTTGACCGCATCGTAAGCGATGGCGGGCTTGCGGAATTTGCGTTTGGAGCGACTCCCCAGTTTAAATTTACGCCGGCTTTGATTGCGATGATCGGCATTGAAACTTCCGGCAGTTTGGGAAATATTGTGGACGATTTCATGGTGGACATCGTCCCCCGTGTGCAGATCGGCATTCTCCCCTATTTCCATGTGATGACCGAACTTTCGATCGGCATTATGCAAGAGAAGAACAATGACCGGATGCGCCTTGGCGCTTACGGAATCCTCGAATTCTAAAAGCTTGCTTCTGAACTTAGGCGTTCCAGAGCTGAACGCATCTTCTTAACGAACCCGCTTTGAGGAACTTGTGGCGCAGCATAAAAAGGATGCGCTGCATTTTGGACTTGGATTCAAGACTGGCGAATTCTTGAAGAATTTTCAATTCCCCCGCTGCCAGTTCCTTTTCAAAGTACTCTGCAAAGAATTTAGCGTATTGCATCGAACGCTTTAAGTCTGCGGACTGGTGCTTTAATCTTTCGCAGATATGCTTGTGACTGGTGATGTCCTGGACGCCGAGCGTGTTTTTATCGTGATGTCGGTACAGGGAAAGTGCTTTGCGTACAAAGTAAACGTTCCCGAAGGTAGCTGCTGTTGTCGCAAGGAACGCGTCGTGCATCGGAACCTTCGAAAGATTTTCCCACAAAAGATCCGGATTCTTGAGTACGTAATTCTTTAACGCCTGATTGAAAAGCGTGACGCAGCCCGAAACGTTATTCTGCACAAAATAAAAGTGTGCAGGAGCGGCATCCGTCGGCAAATTTTCGGCATTCAAAAAGGAATGCGTCAAAAAACGTCCGTCCGAAGTGATGATCTTCATATCCGAAAAAAGCAACGTCGGCAAGGCCTGTTTGGCGTTGCTCAGATTGCGATATCTTTCATAAAGACTTTGTACGTGATCCGGCATCCAAAGATCGTCCTGATCTGCAAAAAGATAGAGGTCGGAATCGACATTTTGCATCAAATAGAAAAAGTTGGAACAGGCTCCACGTCCGCGGGTATTGGGCGGCAGAATAAAAATTCTTGCCGGAAATTGGTGGGCAAAATCCTCCAGAATTTCTGGCGTTGAATCGGTGGAGCCGTCATCGGAAATGTAGATGGATATCTGAGGTCCGATTTGCCCTAAAATGGAATCGAGCTGTTCGCGCAAATGCGAAGCTCCGTTATAGGTGGCGAGCAAGACACTGATTCGAAGATTTGTAGCCATGTTTTAAAACTATAAAATCAAAAAGGCTCGAAAAATTTCGAACCTTTTTGACCTTGGATTATTGGAGTGGAATGAATTATTTGACGACAAATTCACCATTCTGGAAGTCAATCGTGCAAGGAACTTCGGGCTTGACGTCCCCAGCGATAATCGCATGCGAGAGCTTGCGCTCCACTTCGCGTTCAAGGAATCGCTGAATCGGTCTTGCGCCGAATTCCGGATTGTACGACTTGTCGGCAATCGCTTGCAGTGCCGCATCCGATGCGTTCACGATATAGCCTTCGCGAGCGGCGCGCTTTGCCAAATCCTTGAACTTGAGACCCGTAATCGAAAGAATCTGGTCCTTCGAAAGGCTCTTGAATACAAGGACTTCGTCCAAGCGGTTCAGGAATTCCGGTCTAAAGAATCCCTTCAAACGCGGCATCACATCGTCGATCGAAACATCCTTTTCCGGATTGTTCGCAAACAGATCCGAGCCGAGGTTCGATGTCATCAAGATCAGTGTGTTCTTGAAGTTCACCGTTCTGCCCTTGCCGTCGGTCAAACGACCGTCGTCAAGCACCTGCAGCAAGGCGTTGAAAACATCCGGATGCGCCTTTTCCACTTCGTCGAGAAGCACCACGGAATAAGGCTTGGTGCGAACCGCTTCCGTCAGCTGGCCGCCTTCTTCATAACCGACATATCCCGGAGGAGCGCCGATCAAACGAGAAACGGAATGCTTCTCCATGTATTCGCTCATGTCGATTCGAACGATGGCGTTTTCGCTGTCAAAAAGTTCCTGCGCCAGAGCCTTGGCGAGTTCCGTTTTACCGACACCTGTCGGGCCGAGGAAGAGGAAGCTTCCCACCGGAGCGTTTTCTCTCGAAAGTCCGCTGCGGTTCCGCAGAATGGCTTCTGCGACAGAAGACACGGCGACGTCCTGACCGACGACGCGTTCGTGCAAACGTTCGTCCAAGTGCAAAAGCTTTGCACGTTCCGTTTCGCGGAGACGTGTCACAGGAATGCCTGTCCAACGGCTGACCACCTGAGAAATCGTTTCTTCGTTGACTTCTTCGGTCAGTTCGCCTTCGCGGGCGGCCTTCTGCGCCTTGGCTTCCAGGTCTTTCACATCCTTTTCGAGCTTCAAGATGGTGTTGTACTTGAGTTCTGCTGCGCGGTTCAAGTCGTAACGGGCTTCTGCCTGTTCCATTTCTTCGTGAGCCTTGTGCAGGCGTTCCTTCGCATCTTTCAGTTCGTTGAACTTGGCGCGCTTTTCTTGCCATCTTGCCTGCATGGCGGAGACGGCAGCGGAAGTCGTTTTGAGTTCGTCCTGGAGTTCCGTTAAACGCTTTTTGCTCTTGTCGTCCGATTCCTTCGCCAAAGCCTTTTCTTCGATTTTCAGCTGCAATTCCTTGCGCTGCAGATTGTCCAGGTCTTCGGGAACGGTATCGAGCTGGGTCTTGACCATACTTGCCGCTTCATCGATCAGGTCGATAGCCTTATCGGGAAGGAAACGGTCAGCGATGTAACGGCTCGAAAGCTTTACCGCCGCGACGAGGGCGTTGTCGTGAATGCGCACGCCGTGATGGCTTTCAAAGCTTTCCTTGACGCCGCGCAAAATGGAAATCGCTTCGTCTTCGGTCGGTTCAAAAACGGTCACCGGCTGGAAACGGCGTTCAAGAGCCGCATCCTTTTCAATGTAGCGGCGGTATTCCTGCGTGGTCGTCGCACCGATACAGTGGAGTTCCCCACGGGCGAGCTTCGGCTTCAGCATATTGCCAAGGTCCATGCTGCCTTCGGTCTTGCCTGCACCGACAATCGTGTGCAGTTCATCGATAAACAGAAGCGTGTTGCCGTCTTCTTCGAGAGCGGTCAGCACATTTTTCAAGCGTTCTTCAAAGTCGCCACGGTACTTTGCACCTGCCATCAACGCGGACAGATCGAGCGAAAAGAGCTTCTTTCCCTTCAACGCGTCGGGAACGTCACCCTTGAAGATTCGCATGGCAAGGCCTTCGACAATCGCGGTCTTACCGACGCCAGGTTCCCCGACGAGGACCGGATTGTTCTTCGTTTTTCTCGAAAGAATCAAAATCACACGGCGAATTTCTTCTTCACGACCGATCACCGGGTCAAGCTTGCCTTCTTCGGCAAGGGAAACGAGTTCCCTACCGTAAAGTTTTAACGGAGATTCCTCCTCAGCGACAGCGGCGGCGCTCATCGGATCAGAAAGCCAGGTTTCCACGACTTCGGCACTGCCAAGGGCGTCTTCGAAAATTTTCGCCACGCGGCGTTCCTGTGCAAAACGCATCAAGGAGACGAGCATATCGCTCGGACTTGCCGCCTGGGAAGTCTTACGTCCGGCCTGAATAGCGGCGCGCAGCACACGGGAAAGATCGTCGTCCGGGCGTCCTGCGTCCGGATTCACATCCATGAGCTTGGGAACGGAATCGAGGAACGGAGCAAGCTTTGCCTGCATTTCCTTGATGTTCGCCTTTTTAGCGCGGTACAGATTTTTCAAACGGGCATCCGGAGCTTCGAGAAGCCCGTGGGCAAGGTGGACCACTCCCAGATAGGAATGGGACTTCTTGTCCATCAGTTCCTGCGCCTTGGCAAGAACCTTTTCCGAATCATTCGTAAAATCAGCCATTTTCACCTCCTTGCCGGAGCTTTTCCGGCAGGCTTTATTTTTACCGCTTTTCTAAAAGCAAAATGCGTGCCATTCTCAAAAAAGGCTTAAATTTTTGAAATTTCGCTAGTTTTACGTAGCGTGTTTTATTTTGAAACGCTCTCCGCCCGTTTTGTTTTGGAAGGGGGCGGTAAAAGCAAAAAACTTTCCTTTTTTAGCCGAAATCATCGTCCAAGTTGGAGTATTTTTCTAGATTTCACTCGGTCTAATTAACAAAACGGCGCCTAAAAAACGCCACAACAATCAATCAGAGGTAAAAAAATGGCAGTTTCCTACAAGGACCTCGGTCTTGTCAATACTAAGGAAATGTTTGCTAAGGCCGTCAAGGGCGGCTATGCAATCCCGGCATTCAACTTCAACACCATGGAACAGATGCAGGCCATCGTCCAGGCAGCAGTTGAAACCAAGTCCCCGGTCATCATGCAGGTTTCTAAGGGTGCTCGTAACTACGCAAACGCAACGATCCTCCGCTACATGGCTCAGGGTGCTGTTGAATATGCGAAGGAACTCGGCTGCGCTAATCCGCAGATCGTTCTCCACCTCGACCACGGTGATACCTTCGAACTCTGCAAGGACTGCATTGACATGGGCTTCAGCTCTGTCATGATCGACGGTTCTTCTCTCCCGTACGAAGAAAACATCGCCCTCTCCAAGAAGGTTGCTGACTACGCTCACCAGTTCGACGTCACTGTCGAAGCTGAACTCGGCGTTCTCGCTGGCGTTGAAGACGAAGTTGCTTCTGAAGTTTCTCACTACACGAAGCCGGAAGAAGTCATCGACTTCTCCAAGCGTACTGGCTGCGACTCCCTCGCTATCTCCATCGGTACGTCTCACGGTGCTTACAAGTTCAAGCCGGAACAGTGCACTCGCAATGCTCAGGGCAAGCTCGTTCCGCCTCCTCTCGCATTCGACGTTCTCCACGAAATCGAAAAGAAGCTCCCGGGCTTCCCGATCGTTCTCCACGGTTCTTCTTCCGTTCCGCAGGACGAAGTCGACACCATCAACGCTTTCGGTGGCAAGCTCCCGGATGCAGTCGGTATTCCTGAAGAACAGCTCCGCGAAGCTGCCAAGTCCGCTGTTTGCAAGATCAACATCGACTCCGACAGCCGTCTCGCTATGACTGCTGCTATCCGCAAGCACTTCGCTGAACATCCGGATCACTTCGACCCGCGTCAGTACCTGAAGCCGGCTCGTGAAAACATGAAGAAGATGTACATCCACAAGATCGTGAATGTGCTCGGCTCTGACAACAAGCTTTAATCGAAAAAGCCGCATCGCGGCATAAGTCAAAAGCTTAAAAACACCTCGGATTTATCCGGGGTGTTTTTTT
>JAILDK010000110.1 GCA_024689485.1 Fibrobacter sp. | reverse complement strand
GAAAAGTTGTAGTCGAAGGACGCCTGCATCGCCGGGGTTTCCGAAGAGGATCCTGCCTCGTTGGTGCCGAGGGTCGTCGAGTTGGATTTGGAAAGAATCGTAATCATGCCGACATGGAGCGTGTCTGCGTTGGGATCGAGTTCTTCATGGCTAGAACTTCCGCTCGAAGACTCCGAACAGGCGCATATCAGAAGAAATAAAAGACTGATAAGAATAAAATGAGGCATGGATGTACCGAATTTACTTCAAAATAGCAAAAACGGCTCTTTGTTGCCATTTTCTTTACAGCTAGGACTGCAAAATTGTGCCCCTGTTTATTATAATTGGCGCAACTCGATCTGTTAGGAGATTGAAATCAAACATGCGTATCTATAGCTGGAATGTGAACGGTATCCGTTCTGCAGAAAAGAAGGGGTTCAGCGACTGGTTCAAGAAGACCCAGCCGGAACTGCTCTGCTTGCAGGAAACTCGTGCCGAACTGGACCAGGTCCCTGAAGAAATCCAGGCTCCGGAGGGCTATTTCTGCTACTGGAACGCTTGCCAGAAAAAGAAGGGCTACAGCGGAACCGCCATTTTGAGTCAAATCGAACCGGACGCTGTGGAATACGGCTTCGGAATCGATGAATTCGATGAAGAAGGCCGCGTTGTTCAGCTCGTCTTCCCGGACTGGGTGTTGAATTCCATCTATTTCCCGAACGGCGGCCAAGGCGAAGACCGCGTGGACTACAAGCTCCGCTTTTACGACGCCTATCTCGACAACTGCATGGACTGGCTCAAGCGCGGACGTCACGTGGTAACGCTTGGCGACTTCAACACCTGCCATCAGGAAATCGACATTGCCCGTCCTAAGGAAAACGCCGACATCAGCGGATTTTTGCCGGTGGAACGCGCTTGGATCGACAAGTTTATCGCTGCAGGCTTTGAGGATTCCTTCCGCCTGATGCATCCGAATTTGGCAGACGCTTATACTTGGTGGTCGAACCGTGCCAATTCCCGCGAACGGAACGTTGGCTGGCGAATTGACTATGCCTTTGTGGATTCCGCCCTCAAGAATTATGTGACGGATGCTTCGATTTACCCGGAAGTGCAAGGCTCGGATCATTGCCCGATCAGTGTGGATCTCGAACTTCCGTTCCCGCCGATCGATACGAGTAAGGACGAATAAGTTTTAACCTTAAAATGAAAAAAGCTCCGCTTTGGCGGAGCTTTTTTTGTTGAAAGAAATCAGTAGAAGTGCTGGACTTCTTGCAATGTACCGAACAGCTCGTTTCCGATTTCAAAGCGTTCCTTGATATGCGTATGCAGATCGCGGAATTCTTTTTCGGTGGCGAGGTTCAAAGCGTTCAAGTTCTTGTGCATGTTCGAAATAAAGCCGGAAACATAGGCTCCGCTTTTTTTCGTTTCCATCTCGGAGTCCATGTTCTGCAGTTCCTTGTCCGTTTCGATGCGGGAAAGCAGGTAACGGGTGGTGGACTGCAGCTCGCTCAAGAAGTAAACGAGCAAAAGTTCTTCCTGGAGAATGCCTCGCGGATTTTCCGTGGAATAGCGTCCAATCTTTTCGATTTTACCGAAGAAGACGGAGGCCTGCGCATATTCGAGACAGGCGGCGAGTGACGTTTCGCAAATGCTGACCTTTTCGCCGATGGCGGCAAACCATTCGCGGCGATTCGTCACGTTCGCTTGCGTGATGATCGGGGAAAGGGCGCTAAAGGCGTAAAAGACTTCTTCGTAACGGCGATTGCGCATACGGCAGTTGAAGGCGCGGTTTCGAACCGTCTGGTCTTCGACTGGGTGGGATAACGTAATCATAGACGGATCACCTCGTGGACTCCGGAAATCTTGCGGATCTCTTCGACCAAGTGTTCGAGCATGTCACGGCGGGCGATGCGGAATACCAGGCGGATGCGACCGTTCTTTTTGCCGGAAACGACACTCATGCGTTCGATAAAGACCTTGGCACGGGCAGTTGCATCCATAATGTCGGTCGTGATGCCCTTGCGGTCATCGGTTACGATCTTCAGGTGGACGGAGAATTCCTTCTTCGAATCGCGATTCCATTCCATCGAAATGCGACGGGATTCCGGAATCGCCTGCAGATGCGGACAGTCCTTTCGGTGAATTTCGATACCGTGCTTCGGCATCAAGGCACCGACAATCGGCTCTCCTGGAATCGGGGAACAGCAGTTTGCAAAATGGATAAGCAGACTCGATTCGTTGCCCACTTCCACAGGGAGCTGCGATTCGTCTGCCTGGTCCGTTACAAAGAGCTTCACCGGGGAAGTCGGGTCGGCTTCCTGGAATTTTTCCGGATGGATCTTCTGGATAAACTTTTCGAGTTCCGAAAGGGCCATTTCGCCCTGACCGAGCTTGTCGTAGAATTCTTCGATCGTTTTGACGTTGAAGAATTCGCAGATTTCTTCCGTTTTCGGTTGTTCTTCGGCCTTGGTAATCTTGAAAATGCGCAATTCGCGCATCCAGAGTTCCTTGCCGAGCGTCTGCGCTTCTTTGACGATGCTCGTGCGCATCCAGCGGCGCAATTCCTGCTTTGCCTTTTCGGTGCGGACGATTTCGAGCCATTCCGGAAGCGGATTCTGGTTGTGGCTGGTGAGCACCTGGATCGTCGCGCCGTTGGTGACGGTGCGGGTCGCGCTGATCACATCGTTGTTGATGCGGGCGCCGACGCAGTGCAAACCGAGCTGCGTATGCACGGCAAAGGCGAAGTCGAGAACGGTACTGCCTTCCGGAAGTTCAATGGAATCTCCCTTCGGCGTAAACACGGTGATGCCTTCGTCCTTCAAGTCCACATGGAGGAAGTTCAGGTATTCCGTCGAATCCGGAATTTCCGCCTGGAGCTTTGCCAAACGATCAAGCCATTCGAGTTCTTCACCGCTGCGCTGTGTTTCGAGCTTGTATGCCCAGTGGGCGGCGAAACCCTTTTCGGCGGTCAGGTCCATGTCTTTTGTGCGGAT
>JAILDK010000089.1 GCA_024689485.1 Fibrobacter sp. | reverse complement strand
CGCCCGCATTGCGGAACTCCCGACACCCTTCGTTCTCAAGGAACAGCTCAAGGTCAACTTGTTCGTCGAAGCGGACTTCTACATCGGCAGCGGAAAGTTCCAGTGCCACGTCAAGAACATCGATCCGAACTTCACCATCGGAGAGCTCGCCAAGACGAAGCAGGCAATTCTACAGCGCTTGGAAAAAGAAGGCCTGCTCAACCGCAACAAGATGCTTCCCTTTGCCGCATTGCCGTTGAAAGTCGGACTGATTACCGGCGAAACAACCGCCGCCTTCAAAGATTTTACAACGACACTCGCCCACTCGGGATTTGCCTTTGAAGTCGTACCGAGCTACGCCAAAATGCAGGGCAACGAAACAGAAGCGACGGTCCTTGCCGCCCTCGCCGAGCTTCAAAAAATTCCGGATCTCGACGCGGTCTGCATCGTGCGCGGAGGAGGTTCCAAAACGGACCTGAACTACTTCGACAGCGAAGCGCTCTGCCGTGCGATTGCACTCTTCCCCGTTCCCGTCTTAACGGGCATCGGTCACCAGATCGACGAAAGCCTTGTGGACCAGGTTTCTTACCGCAGCTGCATTACGCCAACGGACTGCGCCAAGTTCCTTGTCGCCCGCGCCGAAGAAGCCAAGCGATCCCTGCGCGAAGTCCTGCTGCAAATCGCAAATGCTTCCCAGCGAAAGCTTTCCCAGTCCAAGGATCGCCTGCACCGCACCGAAACGAGCATTTCCACGCTCTTCGGAAAACGTCTCGCCAGCGAAAGGCAAAAACTTTCCGCCATCGCACACGACATCGCCCGCGCCCCGGCGCGCACCCTCGAACGCGAGCGCGAAAAGCTCCGCCGCGATATCGAAGGTTTAAGCTTTGGCGTGCAAAAGATCATCGCCCTACAAAAAGCCAAATTCGAAGTAGTCGAAGAAAAAGTCAAGGCGAACGATCCCAAGCGAATTCTTTCCCGCGGATACTCGTACACCACGGGCAAAAACGGCTTAATCAAAAACGCAAGCGACGTCAAACCCGGCGACGAACTTTTAATGCACTTCGCCGACGGCAACGTCCAGGCAGTCGCCAAGTAATTCCGTTTCAAATGCAAAAAGGCCTCGCCAACGCGAAGCCTTTTCATTTTTCCAGTACCCGGCAATTACGAATAGTCCGGGAAGTCCTTCACATGCAAAATATCTTCCGCATGCTTGATCTGCTTTTTCGTCGGAGCGAGAGTATCCGTCAACGAATACGGAATACCGAGTTCCTGCCACTTCGGAATGGCAAAAGCGTGATACGGCAACACTTCAACGCGGCGAACCGTCTTCAAAGACTGAATGAATTCATAAGTCTTCTGCAGTTCTTCGTCGCCATCGGTGAGGCCCGGAACAAGAACGCGACGTACCCAAATAGGGATGCCCTTGTCCGAAATATAACGAGCCATTTCCAAGATGTTTTCGTTCGGCTGGCGGGTCAAATTCTTATGGCCAGCGCTGTCCAGCATCTTCAAGTCCAAAAGAACGATCGACGTCGATTTCAGCAAACGGTCGAACTTTTCCAAATACTCTGGAGTGTTCTGGAACGGGTTTCCGCTCGTATCCAAAGCCGTATGGACATTGTGCTCGCGGCAAATTTCAAAAAATTCAATTAAAAAATCCAACTGGAGAAGAGGCTCGCCACCGCTAACGGTCACGCCGCCATTATTCTTCCAGTAAGATCTGTAACGGTATACCTGTGAAAAAAGCTCCTGAGGCGTGTACAGAGTACCGCCTTCGGAGCAATTCCAAGTTTCCGGATTGTGACAATAACGACAACGCATGCGGCAGCCCTGTGTAAACACAACGCACCGCACACCCGGGCCATCCACGAGACCAAAAGTTTCCAGCTTATGAATGCGCCCTGTCGTCATCGGTACAATTACATTCTTTCGTGGCAGGTACGAGAGATAACGTCCATCTGTTGTTCCTTCGTGAGGTTGATGAACTTAACTGCGTAGCCAGACACGCGAATGGTGAAGTTCTGGTATTCTTCCTTTTCCGGGTGTTCCATTGCGTCAATGAGCTTTTCACGACCGAACACGTTCACGTTCACGTGGTGAGAGCCCTGAGCGAAGTAACCGTCGAGAACCTGAACGAGGTTGTTCGTACGTTCATCTTCGCTATGACCGAGTGCACTCGGGTTGATCGTCTGGGTATTGCTGATACCGTCGAGAGACCAGTGGTACGGGATCTTCGCAACCGAGTTGAGGGAAGCGAGGAGACCGTTCTGTTCTGCACCGTAGCTCGGGTTCGCGCCCGGAGAGAGCGGTTCACCAGCCTTACGGCCGTCCGGCATAGCACCCGTAGCCTTACCGTACACGACGTTAGACGTAATCGTCAAGATCGAGGTGGTCGGTTCGGAGTTACGATAGGTGTGATGCTTCTTGATCTTGTTCACGAAGCTGTGGAGGAGTTCCACACCGATGTTGTCGGCGCGGTCATCATCGTTACCATACTTCGGGAAGTCACCTTCCGTCTTGTAATCGATAGCGAGGCCCTGTTCGTTACGGATGACCTTCACCTTTGCATACTTGATAGCAGAGAGGGAGTCGATCACGTGAGAGAAGCCAGCGATACCGGTTGCGAAGGTACGACGCACGTCCGTATCGATGAGAGCCATTTCTTCGGCTTCATAGTAGTACTTGTCGTGCATGTACTGGATGGCGTTCAAAGTATTCACATAGAGCTTAGCGAGCCATTCGAGCATGGCGTCATACTTCTTCACGACTTCATCATAGTCGAGGTATTCAGAAGTAATCGGGCAGAGGGACGGACCAACCTGTTCGCCGCTCTTTTCATCGACACCACCGTTGATCGCGTAGAGCAAAGCCTTAGCGAGGTTAGCGCGAGCGCCGAAGAACTGCATTTCCTTACCAGTCTGAGTTGCAGAGACGCAGCAGCAGATGGAGTAGTCATCACCCCAAACCGGCTTCATCACGTCGTCGTTTTCATACTGGATCGAGCTCGTGATCACAGAGATCTTAGCGGCATACTTCTTGAAGGAAACCGGGAGCTTGCTCGTGTAGAGAACCGTGAGGTTCGGTTCCGGAGACGGACCCATGTTTTCGAGAGTATGGAGGAAGCGGAAGTCGTTCTTGGTGACCATGTGACGGCCATCCACACCCGTACCGCCGACTTCGAGAGTAGCCCACACCGGGTCACCCGAGAAGAGTGCGTTGTAAGACGGGATACGAGCGAACTTGACCATACGGCACTTCATGACCAAGTGGTCGATGAGTTCCTGAGCCTGAGCTTCGGTGATGAGACCCTTAGCGAGGTCACGTTCCATGTAAATGTCGAGGAACGTAGAGACACGACCGACGGACATTGCTGCACCGTTCTGGGTCTTGATAGCGCCGAGGTAGCCGAAGTAGAGCCACTGGACAGCTTCCTTCGCATTCTTAGCCGGCTGAGAAATGTCGAAGCCGTAAGAAGCAGCCATGACCTTCAATTCCTTGAGGGCCTTGATCTGCATGGAAATTTCTTCGCGGAGACGAATGACGTCATCGGTCATCGTGCCATCGCCGCAGTTAGCCTTGTCTTCCTGCTTCTTAGCGATGAGGAAGTCAATACCGTAAAGAGCCACACGACGGTAGTCACCGACGATACGGCCACGGCCGTAGGTGTCCGGAAGACCGGTCACGATGTGGCTGTGACGAGCGAGCTTCATTTCCGGAGTATAGACATCGAAGACGCCATCGTTGTGGGTCTTGTGATACTTCGTGAAGATTTCGTGGAGCTTCGGAGACGGAGTGTAACCGTAGTTCGTGCAAGCTTCTTCAGCCATGCGGATACCACCGAACGGCATGAATGCGCGCTTCAGCGGCTTATCGGTCTGGAGACCGACGACCTGTTCCAAATCCTTGTTGAGGTAGCCCGGTTCGTGGGAAGTGATCGAGGAAACGATATCCGTATCCATGTCGAGCACGCCACCCTTGGCACGTTCTTCCTTCTGGAGCTTCTGGAGAGCACCCCAGAGCTGGTTCGTGGCATCCGTAGGACCGGCGAGGAATTCTTCGTCGCCATCGTACGGCTTATAGTTCTTCTGGATAAAGTCGCGGACGTTGATTTCTTCCTTCCAAATGCGACCTTCAAAGCCTTCCCAAGCTTCATTTTGAATCATAATGATTCTCCTTTTTGCTTTAATCGATTTTAACAGCGGCTACAATATAGGAAATTTGGCAATTTATGGGAACTTATTTTCGTCTTCCGCTGACGATTTTTCTTTAAAAAACGAAAGAAATCCAACGAAAACGTAGGATTTCTCACAGTAATCCAAATAGACGCTTTTTTTGTGACTAAAAGACTTGACTATTTGGAAATTGCCTGTATTTTGCGCGTCAATTTGTCGGGCGGAATGAGCATTGCCTTGGTCATTCGGGTGCCTTCCATGCGCAAAACACGGAACCTGTAACCGCTCATATCGACTTCTGCGCCAGCGGCCGGAATCGTCCCGAGTTTTGCCAAAATGAGGCCGGAAACGGTTTCGACATGAATGCCTTCCGGTTCCTTCAACTCGATTTCCGTCGCATCTTCAAAATCGGAGAGAGTGATCAGCGGATTGAAAATGTAGCGGCCATCCTTCAGCTTCTGGATCATCGCATCATCTTCGAGATCGTCTTCATCCTTGATTTCGCCGACAATTTCTTCGACGATATCTTCGACGGTCACAAGGCCTGCGACGCCACCGTATTCATCGACGACAATCGCAAGCTGATTTCCGTTTTCGCGGAGCTCACGCAAAAGATCGTCGATCTTTTTTTGCTGAGACACAAAGACGACCGGATTCAAAAGCGACTGCAAATCGAACTTTTCCGAGCCGTGTTCCGTGTACCATTCGAGGAAGTCGCGTGCCGAAAGAACGCCGATGATGTTGTCTACCGATTCGCGGTAAACCGGAACGCGGGAATGGCGTTCTTCGTTCAAGACCTGGATCGTTTCTTCAAGGCTCGTCGTGATGTCGATTGCAACCATGTCCACGCGCGGCGTCATGATTTCACGCACCGGCGTTTCCACAAAGTCAAATATGTTCAGAACCATCTGACGTTCGTCTTCATCGAGAGCGTCTTCATCTTCATCGGACATATCCGAATCGAGGTCCGACTGCAAAGCGTCACGTTTGTCTTCGGAAAGGAAGCTCAGCTTGGAATCGTAGCCCAAAGCCTTGTGCACCTTCAAATACAGAACGTTGGCAAGCTTTGCCTCTAACACAAACGGCAAGCGCAAATACTTGTAAATCGGGAGTAAAATATGCGAGAACGTTTCCGGCTTGACCGCACCGAACATGTTCGGCACAAGAATTACAACAAAGTAAGTGATAAAGCCGGCGAGCACCGCATAGATCGCCACGCCGAGAATCGGATTTCCGTAAAAGCCTTCGGTGAGAACGTAAGCCGCCACAAAGCCGAGAACGCCTGCAGTCGCATTCAACACGGTGCGGGCCATGGAAATCGTTTCATTAAAGCCCGGAGCATCGACAAAGGCATTCACCTTTTTCACGAGCTTTTCGTCTTCTTCGCTTTCCGTCGTTACCGAAAGGGCGAGAAAAACGATTTTAATCAGGGAAAAAAGTCCCGAGAGGAGCAAGAAAAGAATCGCGAGAACGATATAAGGGGTAACACTGTCTACCCACGTCAAAATGGGCATCAGTTCTTCCCCTTCTTTCCGTGACGGTAAGGATCGATTCCGAGGATTTCCCGTTCGCGGCGACGCATCACGACTCGTTCCGGGACCGTATGATGGTCATAGCCCGAAAGGTGCAGAAGACCATGAACGATCATGCGCTTGAGTTCCATGTAGAACGTGTTGCCGAACTTCGGAGCCTGGCGTTTGACCTGATCATGGGCGATGTAGATTTCACCCAGAAGATAGTCTTCGTGCCATTCGAAGCTCAAAACGTCCGTCACCTTGTCGAGTTTGCGGTATTGATGATTCAATTCGCGCACCATCTGGTCGGAGCACATCACAATGTTGACGTTTTCCGGGTGACCTTCTTCAATCAGGACCTTGCGGGCCAGCGGTTCCAGACGAGCCTTCCACGGGAACTCTTCGCCTTCTTTTTCAGCGAGAAAATTGACCTGGAAATTCGGTAATCGAGATTCCTTTTTCATATTAAAGTTCGTACCACTTCTTTAAAACAGTGATGATCGCCTTCGCCTGTTCCTTGTTCGAAATATTGAACTTGCTTCTCTGTTTGAAGACGCCCTGCTGCTTTTGATAACGGCGGATCGAGACCTTCGGTTCCCCAAATTCGCCTGTTTTCGCATTGCGATCCTGGTACAGGAACATCATCGTGGACCAAGCGCCCTTGCTCAGATATTCCTTTGCAAGTTCCTTGATAACGAGTTCACCGGTTTCTTCGTCGGTGTATTCGACGGTCGGTTCAAGATTTTCTGTATCCATGATCACCTCTTAAAAAATTTGACAAACTACCCATAAAGATAAAAATCTATATTGCCAAAAGAATCAGGCAAAGCCCCAAGGAGGGAGATTTTGAACGAATTCCATTCTCCATTTAGCCGTCTTTTCGCAAGAACGCTTCTGGCCGGAAGTCTTTTGATTCTTCCGACTTTTGCTGCAGGCAATTCTAGCTCCGTCGGCAAGGTCCGCTACATTTTGGGCGAAGTGACCGTCCAGAAAAAGGCAAAAAGCAACTGGAACCCCCTCCGAATCGGGCTTAAAGTCCGCGAAAAAGACCTGATCCGCACCCTCGTCGAAAGCGAAGCGGGCATTGCTCTTTCGGACGGAAGCTCAATTACCATCGAAGAAAACACGACGATTTCCTTTGAAACCGCGGTCAACAAGCAGAACGAAACCACCAAAACCGTGGAAATTCGCACGGGACGCGTCTTCTTCGACGTCCAAAAACAAAAATCCAACGAGAAGTTCCAATTCAAGACCGGAACCGCGACCGCAGCTATTCGCGGCACAAACGGCTTTATCGAAGGCTCTGCTGCAGGGACCGTCGTTTCGCTCGAAACGGGCAAGATGGTCATTACCGACACGACCGGACAGGAAATGGAACTGAACGGCGGCGAAACCCTCGTCCAAGAAAAGGGCAAGCCGATGCGCAAGTTCAAAACGCCGAACGCCGGCACCAAGGGACTCGCCAAAGAAATTACCCAGGAACGCAAGAGCCACACCTTTACCGCAGACAACCTCGAAAAGAAAGCCCAGGATCTCGCCACCAAGAGTGCGGGTCTTCAAAATCCTTGCACTTTCAATCCCCTGCCGAACCGGATTACCGCAACGGAAGTCCACGTTTCGGGCAAATGCGCGGACTCGATTCTCGTCCGCGTCAATGGAGTCGATGCGGTGATGTCGAAAGACGGAACTTTTGACGTTCCCGTAAGTTGGGACAAGGATTCTTACGGTTCCAAGCGTATCCGTGTCAAGTGTGCGCAGGGAGACGCCGAAGTTCTTTGCAAAGAAGCGAACGTGGAATACGTGAAGCAGACGAGCAACGACGACAGCGCCTTTATCCGCATCCAGAAAGAAGACAAACTTTCGATGAACACGATCGAAGGTCTCACGGTGAACGCAGACTTCTTTAGCGAAGATCCAAACGCCCAGGTCACCGTTTCTCTCGGAAGCGTTACCTCCCCGAACCTGAACACGCCGGAAGCTGGCGGTCACCTGAGCTACACCTTTGGCGCTCGCGATCCGAACATCAACTGGACGGAAAAGTTCATTTACGTGACTCTCCAAAGTGAAAAGAAGACCCTTCGGGATTCCATTCCGGTCGCCTTCCCACCAAAGCTCAGCATTATCGGGGCGAATGCGGACAAGTGCGAAATCCGTTACAGCCTTGTCGGCACCAACAACAGCAAGGTCGTAATTGAAGAATTCGTCGACGGCATGCCGGCATACAAGACCGAGCACGCCAAGGACGTTCCGAGCGCGAGCCTTCCGATGCTCAGCGGTAACCGCAAGTACCGAATCCTTGTGGAAGACGAAGCGGGGAATCGTTCCGAAATCACCGATTCGTTCCACTGCAATCTTTAAGGGATTGTGCAAAAATCGAATTTGCTCTAAAAACGGGTAGGCCGTTTTTCAAGCCAACTGTTATTCTGCAAAAGAAGAAAGAACATCGTATGCGCAAACAGTTTCTATTCAGCCTGATATTCGCCTCTACAGCTTTATTTGCCAGAGAAAGCGGCGATCATAACGTAAGTTTCAGCTACGGTGTTTTCAACATGACTGGAGGAAGCATCGTCGCAGGGAACGCCATTGCAGATTCATTTGGTGCGGAAAACGAAAAGGACGATGTTAATCTTTTGACATTGAGTTCGTTCAATGTGGCATACGGATATGAACTGAGGGAAAAATTAGAAATCGGCGGGATATTGACATATTCATATATCGGTTCTGGTTATAATTATCATTCCATAACACTCATGCCCAAGGCTAAATTGAATTGGATTCACAAATCCGATTTTCGTTTCTATTCACTATTGGCAATCGGCCCTACATTTGGCTTCAACAGCGACAAGTTTGAGACAGAAGCGATATGGCAAGCATCCCTAGTCGGGTTTGAATTTGGAGACGACACTTCTTTCTTTTTTGAGCTCGGCGTAGGACAGGCGGGCGGATTTGTAGCCGGCGTAAAGTTCGAGTTGTAGTCGGCCCCCTGCACCAGGACATTCATATTTAAGACCAAAGGCGTTTGCGCGGCGAAGCTCTTGGGCAACACCTGCTGAAGCGACCTCTCTCTTGGAAAACAGTAAAAAAGGTTCAAAGGCTGGTCCATACGAGCTAGCCTTTTTTACTTACAAAGAAGTTCCCTCTCCCCTAATTTTCTAAATTAGGGGCTCATGCCATTAAACGCATACCATTTTAGAGAACTTTCCATTCCGCTTGAAAAGAAAGGCGAAATTTTACCGGCGCTCGCCCATGCGACCGGGCTTCACAAAGACGCCATTTTAAACTTGGAAGTGGAACGTTTTGCGCTGGATTCCCGCAAACGCGGTGCACCGCACTGGAGTTACAACGTCCGTTTTGAAACGGCGAAGCGTTTACACCCGACGCACTGGCTCGTTCCGGCAACGGAAAAAGCCGAAACCTTGGACAGCGATCCGTTTAAGGATTCCGTTTTGCTGTCGAAGAACGTTACAGTCGTCGGGGCAGGACCTGCGGGTCTTTGGGCGGCCCTTTCTTTACAGCGCAAAGGTTTCCATGTTCATCTTTACGAACAAGGCAGCCCGGTCGAAGAACGCTTTGGCGATATTCACCGTTTTACGATCGATCGCAAGTTCAATCCGCATTCGAACGTTCTGTTTGGCGAAGGCGGTGCGGGAGCCTATTCCGACGGAAAACTGAACACGCGTTCTCGCAACGTATTTTCGAGCGCCGTCCTTGCGGACATGGTGCACTTTGGCGTTTCCAAGGATGTGCTGACCTTTGCAAAGCCGCATATCGGAACGGACCGTTTGGTTCCTTTACTGCGCTCTCTGCGAAAAGAATTTTTATCGCTCGGCGGCGAGGTGCACTTTCACACCGCCCTCGAAGATTTTGAACTTTCGGGCGGAAGCATTTCCAAGGCGAAGTTCAACGGGGCTTGGCAGAACGTCGATAACCTGGTGCTCGCTCCGGGACATTCGGCGCGTTTCCTTTACGAACTTTTGCACGAACGCGGTGTAGAAGAAGAAAGCAAAGCGTTTGCCTTGGGCGTTCGCGTGGAACATCCGCAGTCGCTCATCAACTTGAGACAGTACGGGGCAAACGTCGATACGAACCTGACCGGCAGTGCGGAATACGCCTTGACCGCGAAGACTTTGAACCAGACTTCCGCCGCCTACAGTTTTTGCATGTGCCCGGGAGGCGTCCTTGTCCCGTGCGTTTCCGAAGACGGAACCTTGGCGACAAACGGGATGAGCTACAGCAAACGCAGCGGTAAGCTTGCCAACGGCGCGATCGTCGTTCCGATTGAAAAGAGCGAAAGCCTTTTTGGTGGCATCGAAATGCAGCGCCGTTTTGAAAAGAGAGCTTTTGAAATCGGCGGCAAGGATTATACCGCACCCGCTCAGACGATCAAGGCTTTCCTCAGCGGAAAAAAGGATTCTACCCTGCCGAAGAGCACGTTCCTTACGGGCGTTGTCCCCTGCTCGATCCGCGACATTTTAGACGATGCGATTTGCGATTCGCTCGCCGACGGTTTTGAACAGTTCGAGCGCAAGATTCCGGGATTCATTTCGGAAGGCTTGATCGTTGCGCCGGAAACCCGTACCAGTTCCCCGGTGCGCATTGTGCGAAATACCGATACGCTCGAAAGCGTTTCGACAAAGGGACTTTTTGTTCTCGGCGAAGGTGCCGGTTATACGGGCGGCATCGTGACGAGTGCGGCGGACGGCATTAAACTTTCGAATCGCGTTCGCCTGGCAAAGGATTAGGATATCAGATTATGATTACTCGAGTTATCGATCGTGACTTTGCAAACATGCGCCTTGACCGTTTTTTGCGCAAGGCGTTTCCGAATGAACCGCTTTCTACCTTCTTCGCCATTCTGCGCAAAAAGAAAGTCCGCGTGAACGGTGTCCACGCCAAGGCTCCGCAGATGCTGCACGAAGGCGATACGGTTGACATTTACGAAAACTTTAAGAGCGTCGCGAACGAAACCGAGAGCGAAGCTCCTGTGAAAAAGGCCTGGGGTACCGCGCCGCAGTTCTCCGAGCGTTACTTTGTGGAACAGAACCTGAACATCGCGCTCGAAAAAGAAGACTTTGTGATTGTCGATAAGCCTTCGGGAATTCCGAGTCAGCCGGGTACAGGCACGCGCAAAGGCGAAAGCCTGGTGGAAATGCTCTGGCAGTGGGGCAACGATCAGCAACTCGATTTTAAGCCGACGATTGCCCACCGTTTAGACGAAGAGACGTCGGGACTTCTCGTGGCCGCCTTGCATGGCGACACGCTCCGCGAACTCACCAAGATGCTCCGCGAGCACCAGATCAAAAAGACGTACCTCGCCCTCGTCAAGGGAAATCTCGAAAAGGAACGCGGCACGATCAACACGACGCTCGAACGCACCGATTCCAAGGCCGGCGCCAAGATGAAGACCGGAACCAAAGACGGCGTAAACGCAGTCACGCATTATACGGTCAAGGAACACTTTGACGGTTACGACCTGGTGAAGATCGATCTTGAAACCGGACGTATGCACCAGATCCGCGCCCACTTTGAAAGCATCGGCCATCCGCTGATCGGCGACGGCCGCTACGGAGACTTCACGCTAAACCGAGAATTCAAAAAGGACTTTGGACTGAAGCGCCTCTTTTTGCACAGCGCTCGTCTCGACTTTGAATGGCACGGTGAAAAGATCGGCATCGATTCCGCCCTTCCGCCGGAACTCAAGAACGTGATCAAGGAGCTCCGCAATTTGCGCAAGAAATCCGCTCCAAAAAATCCGATTCGCAAATAAAAAGTTTTACACATACAACCCCAAAGGAACATACACATGTCCATCGCTGAAAACACAAAAGTCGCCATCCATTACACACTCAAGGATGACGAAGGCAAAGTTATCGATTCTTCTGCCGGCAAAGATCCGCTGAATTACATCCACGGCCAGGGCATGATCGTCCAGGGTCTCGAAAAGGCTTTGACCGGCAAGAATGTGGGCGACAAGTTCTCTGTGGACGTCGCTCCGGCAGAAGGTTACGGTGAATACAATCCGGAACTCGTCCGCGCCATTCCGAAGTCCGCATTCCAGGCCGACAAGATTGAACCGGGCATGGTCTTTTACGCCAATACTCCGGCAGGTCCGATGCCGCTGACCGTTTCGAAGGTCGAAGGCGACAACGTGATGATCGACATGAACCACGAACTCGCCGGCAAGACTCTGCACTTTGACATCGAAGTGATGCAGGCTGACGCCATGACCGAAGAAGAAATCAAGGAAATGATGGAACCGCACCACTGCTGTTGCCATGGCGAAGGCCATGAAGACGGTGAAGAAGGCGATCATTGCTGTTGCCACGGCGAAGGCCATGACGACGAAGAAGGCGAACATCACTGCTGCGGTGGCAAGGGTCATCACCACGACGATCCGAATCACGAATGCAAGTGCAAAAACAAGAACAAGGAAAATTAAGCAGTTTCGATGGAGGGTTCCTATGAAAAATTCGTTGAAAAGCATTTCTAGTTTGTGCTTTTGTCTGATTGCCTGCGGTATATTCGGTTGCGAAAGCAACTCTCAAGCCGCCAGTTCACCCCAAGCCGAAGAATCCTCTTCAACCGGATTTTCATTTGGAACTTCATCGGAATCATCCTCCAGTTCCAATTCAGAATCTTCCTCTAGCTCCAGTCATAACCTAGAGTCTTCTTCTTCGCTAGACCTTCTGGCCATATTCTCTTCCAGCAGTTCCGAAAGGTTTTCGTTTGGAACTCTCGTTGACGAACGCGATGGCCAGGTTTACAAGACCATCGTCATCGCCGACAGCACTAGATCCCAAACGTGGATGGCCGAAAATCTGAATTTCGAATATCCGACAGACCCGTCTTCCTCAGAGCCAAACAACTATTGCCAAAGCGACAGCGCTGAAGTCTGCAAAAAATACGGACGTCTTTATACATGGAGCGCCGCGATCGACTCTGCTGGAATTTACAACCATGACGCAAAAGGTTGCGGTTACGTAGCGACCTGTGAAATGGCAAATACCGTCCACGGCATTTGCCCCAAAGGCTACCATCTTCCTAGCATCGATGAATATGATACATTGCAACGCATAACCGGAACTTTCGGTCCATATTCGGGCCAAAAATTAAAAGCATCGACAAACGATTGGGAAGATGTCGGTACCATATACGGAACCTACGTGCACACTTATGGTTCCGACACCTATGGCTTCGGCGCTCTGCCAACCTATGCCCCCGGATCACACTATGCCGCAATTTTCTGGACATATAGCCAATCTTCCGGCAACCCGGGGAGCCACGGCAGCGCACTGGACTATGCCTTTGAAATTATCGGTTACGAATGGCCCGATATGAGTCCTATCGAGACAGAATTAGAGTACAAAGACAAACACTTTTCCATCCGTTGTATTCAAGACGCTAATTAAGCAAAAAAGCGGACCTTTCGGTCCGCTTTTCTTTTGAAATTTCACTCTAGAAGTTTCCCTTTAGAAAACAACGAGGTCGTTCTTGTGAATAACTTCTTCCGGAGAGTCTTCGCCCAAGATTGAACGGACCTGAGCCGTTTTCTTTTGCAGCACGAGCTGCACGTTTGCACTGTCCAGCTGAGCGATACCGCGGGCAAGGCGTTCTCCCTGCTGCGAAAGGACTTCAATCAAATCCCCTGCCTTAAACGGCTTTTTCACAGCGACAACGCCCACCGGGAGCAGGCTCGAATGCTTTTTGCGCAGAGCTTCTGCGCAGCCATCGTCCACGACAACGCTTCCGCTCGGCGTGCTCACAAACGAGAGCCAACGCTTACGGCTGCCGAGCTTTTTATGGCTGCCGATAAACAGCGTACCGACGGCATCCCCGTAGATGATTTCATGCGGGAGCACCTTCATGCCGTTGGCGAGGAACGCGTTACAGCCACTCTTGACCACCGCGCGAATGGATTCTACCTTGGAACGCATACCGCCCGTGCTGACTGCGGAACCGCTTTCGCCAGGCTTGCCCGTGAGAGCCATGATTTCCGGTGTGATTTCCGGAACAAAGCGCAAAAGGCGCGCCTTCGGATTCTTCTTCGGATTGTCGTCGAAGAGTCCGTCTTCATCGGTAAAGACGACCAAAAGATCCGCGTCAAAGAAGAGCGCGACATCGCTTGAAAGCTTGTCGTTATCGCCGATGCCGTTCAGTTCCTTCACCACCAAGGAATCGTTTTCGTTGATGAGCGGAATGATCTTTTTCGAAATCATCGTCTGCAGCGTGTTCTGCAAATTCTTGTAACGTCGGCGATCGCGGAAGTCATCTGCGGAAAGCAGAATCTGCCCCACGGCGATTCCGTTTCCGAGGAACATTTCGCGGTAGACGTACATCAAATCGATCTGTCCGACTGCGGCACAGGCCTGCTTTTCGGCAAGGACCTTCGGCTTTTCATCATAACCGAGAATCGCCATGCCCGTTCCCACGGCACCGCTTGTGACCACGATGACTTCCTTGCCATCTTCCACAAGCTTGGCCACAGAATGGGCAAACTTCTGAATGAAAGAAGTGCGGACTCCACCGCGGACCGAATCCACCAAAATGCGGGAACCGATCTTGATGACAATACGCTTGGCTTCTCCTAAAATGTTTCGACGTAATTCACTCATTGGAATACCTTACAAAGTAATTTTAGCGGCAGACGAGAAGACGGATAGAATCCAGACGGAGCTGCGGGTTTAATGCGGCCTTCTTGTGAAGAGCCACGTTTTTACGGAGATGATCGAGGAGGGCGCTGTTCTGAGCCTTGCCGCGCAAAGTCAGCAAGTGGTTCATACGCTGATATTCCTGTTCGGCGCGTTCTTCCACCTTCTTCGCAGATTCCGCGGCAATCGCTTCCATCTTTTGCGTAGCGATACGCTTGGCGAGGGCATGGCCCGTACTGGCGAAGTAGCGCAGTTTTTCAGTGACCACAGGTACCTTCTGCGGCACATTTGCGTTGCGCATTTTGCCCTTGTCCATCGCTTCCAAACGATCCGAGCAATCCTTGCCCTGGGAATCGACCAGTACGCGAATGAATTCCGGACCGGCGAGACTCGAAAGGCCCCATGCGGCAGGCACAGACGGTTCCACGACAAAGTTATACTGCATGAGCATGTCCTTCGAACCGGCATCGTCCCAAATGACGCAAGCGGTAAGGCCCTTGCCCGAAGCAGTCGCCATATCGATTACGCCCTGTGCAAGCGGATGTTCAAAGCTCAAGAACGAAATTTCATCGTGCTGCATCGCCACGGTACGGTCAAACGTACCGGTGAGTTCGCCAGCTCCGTCGTCCGACTTTTCCGAGCCGTCCTTCGGGCCTGCGGCAAGCGTCTTGTCGAGCATCGTGCGAGTCGGAAGTCCCGGAATCGTACCGCCTTCGACCTGAGAGCCTGCGCGGAAAATCATGCTCGTCGGAACGTAACCCTTTTCCACTTCCACGCCTGCAGCCATGAGCGTATCGATCATCAAATTCTGCAAACGTTCATCGGCGTCGATGTTTCGAATTTCGTCCGTGATCTGCTTCGAAACTTGCGGATCGCGCGAGTTGAATTCCAAAAGTTTATCGCGACCCTTTTCAATGTTCTTGCGGAGCATTTCGCTGTCTTTCTGCACCAGCGGAATCGTTTCCTTCATGAACTTCGAAAGCTTGTGCTTCGGATCGGCCATCGCCGCAATCAAAGTTTCCGTGTACTTGAGGAAGAGTTCACCACCGCTCATGAGAGGCGCACCGAATGCACCGAGGCCTTCATTGTACCAGTGGAAGATCACTTCCTGCGCACTGCCCTTCACATACGGCACATGCACACGGATCGTCTGCGTCTGACCGATACGGTCCAAACGTCCAATACGCTGTTCCACAAGAGCGGCGTCGAGCGGAAGATCGAACAAAATCAAATCGTGGCTGAACTGGAAGTTACGGCCTTCCGAACCGATTTCCGAAGCGATCATGAGCATCGGACCGCGTTCATCGGCAAAGCTTGCCGCTGCACGGTCACGGGCGAGAATCGTCATGTCTTCGGTAAAGGTCACATACGAATTTTCACCGATTTCTTCGGCGAGAACACTGGCAAGAGCGTTCACCACATCCGGATGTTCGCAAATGAGAAGGACCTTGTCCTTCAAATGTTCCTTCAAAAATTCGAGCAGCCAAGGGATGCGTTCATCCATGTTCCAAGTGGACTTGTACTTGGTAATCAAAAGACCGTCCACGAGAATGTCGAACGAATGATCCGGATCCGCTTCGCTTGCCTTTTCCACGAGCGCTCTGTACTCCGGAACCGGCTTCAGTTCCACTTCGTGCAGTTCGCGTTTCGGGAATCCGCCTACGCTGCGGCGCGTGTTGCGGAACACGACAGAGCCTGTACCGAGAGCATCGACAATGCGACGCACCCATTCTGCGGCGGTCATCTCACGGGAATTTTCCTTGGAGAGCCATTCACGGATCGGAGAATTTTTCGGGAGCACTTCGTTCAAGTCGTCCCAGGTCATCGGTTCTTCCGATTCCACCTGGAGCTTCGAAAGGTCGCGCACAATCTTGCGGTAAGATTCTTCGTCCTTCAAAAATTCCTGGTAATCGGTAAAGCGTGCCGGATCGAGCATTTTCAAGCGGTTGAAGTGCGATTCCGGTTGCAGCTGAAGCGGCGTACCCGTCAAAAGCAAAAGGCCCTTGGTGCGAGTCGTGATCGAATTCACGAGCAGATATTCCTTACTCGTAAAGTCGTCTTCGCAGACCAAGTGGTGCGCTTCGTCGACAATCGTCAGATCCCATTCGGCGCTCAAAAAATCCTGCGTCACAGCCGGCTGACTCATCACGAATTCAATCGTGCAAATCACATCGTTCGCCTGGTTGAACGGATTCGGATTGTCGCTTTCGTGCATACCGCTTTCGAGGAAGCTGCGGATATAGCCTTCATCCACCAAGGTGAAGACGTGGTTAAAGCGGCGGTACATTTCCGTCATCCACTGGTGCTTCAACGATTCCGGCACAAGGATGAGCGTACGCGTAATGCGGCCCGTGCTGCGCAAGGAATGCCAGATCATACCGGCTTCGATCGTCTTGCCCAGACCGACTTCATCGGAAAGCATCAAACGCGGAATCGCACTGGAAGTGCAGGCACGTCTGCAAAGGTAATACTGGTGCGGAATCAGGTTCACACGCGGACCGATCATGCCGCGCACCGAGGAACGCTGCCATTCGCAAGAAAGTTCATTCGCCATTTCACGACGCACGAACTCCTTATTGTCGGCGCAGTTACCGCGGATCAACTGAGAAAAGATATCGGAAACACGCGGAGCGGCCTTCGGGCTCAAATCCGATTCCTTCATTTCACGTCCGCCACGGCCCAAGTAAATGGCAAGGCCGTTATCCATGCGGATGTTTTCAACAGCAAAGCTCGTTCCCTTTTCATTCTTGGCATTTTCGCCAATCGTCAAAAGGTAACGCTTGATGGGAGCTGCAGTCGTGCGATAGATTCGAGACTGCTTCACAGCAGGGAATTCGATCGTGATGTTCTTGAACTCAATTTTCTGAACTCGACCCACACCCAGTTCAGGTTCTTGTTCACTGATATAACGCTGACCGATTTGGAATGTACTCATAATGCGCAAGTTAGCATTTTTGTAGATTTAGAAACGACTTATGAATTGGTTTTACATTGATGAAAGCATCCTAGAAGGCGACCGCCGTCAAGGTCCGGTCAGTTTCGAAGATTTACAGATGCTGCACAGCAAGCAGCAGATTCACGAAAACACCCTCGTCTGGCATAAAGGCCTCGAGAACTGGATTACTTGGAAAGAAGCGCTCGACGCCGAAGTCGCAAGTCATTCCGAAGAAGACGAGCGCATGCTCCGCGAAACCGTCGAAGCGATCTTAAAAGAACGCATCGAGGAATTTCAGAAGAAGACCTTCGCTGGCTTCTTTGTTCGCGCAGGCGCCATCATCATCGACTGGTTCATCATCGCGATGCTCTGGGAACTGGGAGTTCACCTTCTCGACTGGGCAAACCTGATTGACTTCAACGCGGTCGTCGAAGCCTCCAACGCGTTTATCGACAAGTATTCCGCAGATCCGATGGCGGCGAATCTCAGCAATGAGTTCATGTCAATTCCGGGCATGACGGATCTGTTCGTTCTCTGGTTTGTAATCCAGACCCTTTACTTTGTCGGTTTCAACGGATTCCTTTCGGCGACTCCGGGAAAGTTCTTGTTGCATTTGAAAATCGAACGCGCCGACGGCTCTAAGCTCAAGATTTCCGGTGCGCTTGTCCGCTACATTTTTAGCCTGCTCACCCAGGCGACTCTCGTCTTCTACGGAATCGGTTACGTCATCGCGGCAATCGACCCGAAAAAGCGCGCCCTGCATGACTTTTTCGCCCGCACCCAGGTGATTCACGTTCGCAAAAAGAATGCGGATTCCGACGAGAACAAAGATTTCAATAAGGATTAATTTGTATGGATTACTTTTCGATAGTCCCCACCGGCAAGCCTCTTAACGGCGAAGTCGAAATTTCCGGGGCAAAGAATGCTGTTCTCGCGACGATGACTGCGGCGATGCTTGCAGACGGCGTCACCACGATTACAAACGTTCCCTATTTGCGCGACACGAAGACAATGTCGAATGTGCTGCGCGTCATCGGTTGCCGTATCGACGGCGGCGCGCATGAATTCAAGGTGGACACGCACGGTGCAAACCATTTGGAAGCTCCGTACGAACTCGTGAGCACTATGCGTGCAAGCTTCTACGTTCTCGGTCCTCTGGTTGCGCGCTTTGGCCGTTGCCGCGTTTCGCTTCCGGGCGGATGCGCTTGGGGTCCGCGTCCTGTGGACCTGCACTTGAAAGGCCTTGAAGCTCTCGGCGCAAACATTGAAGTGACCCACGGTTATGTGGAAGCGACTTCGAACGGTCGCCTTCCGGGTGGCAATTTCCGCTTCCCGATTTCTTCCGTCGGCGCAACGGTGAACGTTCTCATGGCGGCAACTCTTGCCAAGGGAACAAGCGTTCTCGAAAACGCAGCACTCGAACCGGAAATCGATTCCCTCGTCGATTTGCTGCAGAGCATGGGCGCAAACATCGAAGGCAAGGGAACGCGTTCCCTCGTCATCCACGGTGTCGAAGAAATGCATCCGGGCTTTAGCGAAACGATTCCGGACCGCATCGAAGCGGGCTCCTTCCTCTGCGGCGCGGTCATCAGCCGCGGAAAAGTCAAGGCGACCAAGTGCAACCCGGTCCATATCAAATCTCTCCTCGACGTCTTTGAAGAAATGGGCTGCATCGTTCACACCGGAAAGGACTGGGCAGAAGTCGACGCTTCGAGCCGCGACCTGAAACCGGTCCACGTGGAAGCGGTCCCGTATCCGGGCTTCCCCACCGACCTGCAGGCTCCGCTGATGGCAGTCCTTGCAACCGTTCCAGGCGAAAGCAAAATCCGCGACACCGTTTACATCGACCGCTTTAAGCACGTCGCCGAATTGAACCGTCTCGGCGCAAACATTTCTCTCGAAGGCAACACGGCAACGATCAAGGGCGTTGAAAAACTCCAAGGCGCTCCGGTGATGGCTTCGGACCTGCGTGCAGCAGCCGCCCTCGTCATTGCAGGCCTTGTCGCAGACGGCGAAACGCGCGTCAGCCGCATTTACCATCTGGACCGCGGCTACGAAGACTTCGAAGCCAAGATGGCAAAGCTCGGCGGAAAGGTTGTCCGTTTAAACGACCAGACCTAATCCGAAGTTCAAAAACTTTGTTTCAAATGAAAGGCAACCGCTCGGTTGCCTTTTCTTTTTGACTGCACAAAAAAGGTTTACTGCACAAAAAAAGGCCCGCATTTCTGCGAGCCTTTTTTGCAAATTGCGTTTAGAATCCGCTGGCGATTAAGCCTTTGCTTCTTCAGCAGAATCTTCTTCCACCGGGAGCTTCTTCATCACGTTGCGACGGCCATAGCGGACCTTCGACGGATCGAATTCAGCACCGACGGCTTCCGGTTCTGCAGCCGGAGCAGCAGGAGCGGACGGAGCAGCTGCCGGAGTTTCCGGAAGCGTTGCCTGAACACGCGGAGGAAGCGGACGACGACCTTCTGCACGCGGAGCTTCAGCACGCGGTGCTTCTGCAGCCGGAGCTTCGACCGGAGCCGGAGCAGCGACAGGAGCCGGTGCGACCGGTGCTGCCGGAGCCTGAGCTTCAACCACCGGAGCCTGTGCTTCAGCGGTCTTTTCAGCGAAGTCACGACGACGTTCGTTACGGCCATTGCGGCGATCGTTACGACGGTCATTGCGGTCGTTGCGATCATTGTTACGATCGCGGTTGTTATTGCGTTCCTGGCGATTGCCATTGTTATTCGCATTGTTGTTGCGATCACGACGATCGTTGTTACGATTATTATCGCGACGGTCATTGTTACGAGCAGCCATATCCTGAGCGCTAACCGGATGACGGTTCGGCTTCAGATTGGTGTCCGAGACACGCTTGACAATCGGAGTATGAAGCATCGTGATGAGCTTATTCACCTTGGAAAGAATAACGATTCCAAGGATCACCGTGATAACGGCGAGTACGAGAGTGATGTATTCCATTTAGAGTACCTCAATCAAAGGGTGACACGGAAAGCGGCTGGAAGGACCGTAATTTCCGCGGAAGTCGCGAGACGGGGGCCATTTACTAGCGCTCCTGGGAGCTCAACGGCCATGTGAAAAGGCCCAAAAAACGGGCAAAATCGCCAACTGGCGAAAGAAAAGTGCGACTTCGACGCCTAATTTAGATAAATACAGAACGAATCGGCCGAAAATGCTCACAAAATCGTTGCAAAACCTGCAAAAATTTTTTTGTGCAGTGCCCCTATTGACAATTAAACAGATGTGCACTATTTTTATACTATAAAGAACGAGGTCTTATATGGATACGCCGCAAAAACCGCTAACCGATCGACAGAAGGAAATCTACGACTACATCCGCTCCTGCACCGAAAAGGAAAAGATGCCGCCGACCGTCCGCGAAATCGGAGACAAATTCGGAATCTCTTCGACGAACGGAGTCCGCTCCATTCTGTCTGCCCTGATCAAGAAAGGCTACATCCGCAGAGCCCCGAGACTCAGCCGCGGCATCGAAATTTTGGACGAATCCGCCAAGGCCCAAAGCGCCCCAGCAGAAACTCCGAATTCCGAAAATACGGTTGAAGTTCCTATCATCGGACGCGTCGCAGCCGGTACCCCGATCCTCGCCGTGCAGAACATCGAAGGCACCGTGACCGTTGACCGCGACTTCCTCGCGAGCCAGCCGAACGTCTTCGCGCTCCATGTCAAAGGCGACTCCATGATCAACGCGGGCATCTTCGACGGTGACCTCGTTTTCGCCCGTTCCCAGACTGTTGCAGAACGCGGTGAAATCATCATCGCCCAAGTCGACGACGAAGCGACTGTGAAATACTATCAGCCGCAGCCGGACCACATTGAACTCCGCGCCGCGAACCCGAAGTACCAGCCGATCATCGTCAACCCAGACCGCAAGTTCTCGATCGCAGGCCGCGTCATCGGCGTTCTCCGCAAAATCAATTAATTTATCCGAACAAAAAAAAAAGAAAGCTCGCGTGATTTCACGCGGGCTTTCTTTTTAGAATCTTGAGAAGTTCGAAATTAGCGAAGATCGGAATCGTCGTCCAAGTTCAGATCTTCATCAGCTTCTTCAATTTCCTGCTGAGACGGTGCGCCTTCAAAGTCGTCATCGTCACGGGCTTCGTCCAAGGAATCTGCACCGAGAAGCTTCGCCTGATAGTTCAAATGACGCGCTTCCTTCGAGCTTCCAAGGCCAAGGATTTCTGCACATTCTTCGCAGTAACCGAGATCCTTGTCGACGCGGAATTCCGGAGCCACCGGATTGCGGCAGCACTTGGTGCAAAGCTGACGGGAGCATTCCTTTGCAAAGCGCAGGTTTTCTTCCTGGAGTTCTGCAATCACGCGTGCATAAAGTTCTTCCGGAGTTTCTTCTGCAAGAGAAGCGCGGTGACGCATGCTGGCAGTCGGCTTTTCAACCGCTTCCGCACCCGAAACCTTTTTCTTCGCCGCAGAATCCTGTTCGGTATCTTCGAAGAAGAAAGCGACCTTCGTAATCTTGACTCCGCCGCGAAGAAGAATCGCATCTTCTTCCACGACTTCCGGTTCCGGCTTGACTTCCACTTCCGGCTTTACCACCGGAGCTGGTTTCACGACCGGCTTTTCTTCTACCGACTTGACTTCCGACTGCGGAGCGGGCTTCGTCGACTTGACCGGTTTCACAGGCGCAGCAGGTTTCACCGGCTTTGTAGGCTTCGTCGGTTTCGTGACAACCGGTTTTACCGGTTTGACCTTCGTCTCCGTGTTCTTCTTAGAATTTTTCGTATTACTCGGCTTTGCAGCACCCTTCGTCTTCACCGGAGTTCCCTTGGCGGAATTCTTCTTCGGCGTCGAAGATGCTTGCGCTGAAACTTTTGTTTTTTCGACAGCGGACTTTGCGGATTTTTTCGTCTGCGGAGCGGCCTTTTTGACCGAAGCCGTCTTTTTTACGGTTGCCGCTTTTTTGACCGAAGTCGCCTTCTTGACGACGGTGGCTTTCTTCGGAGCGGCCTTGGTGGCAGACTTTTTCGCAGGAGCAGCCTTTTTGACCGGAGCGGTCTTCGCCGGGGCCGACTTTTTGACAGTCGCTACTTTTTTAGCAGGAGCTGCCTTTTTCGGAGAGCCTTTTTTCACCGACTGCACCTTTTTTTCAGGTGCGGCTTTTTTCGCTGTCTTTTTTTCAGGAATTGATTTTTTCTTAGTCAATTGTTTTTTTGAGCTCATATCACTAAAATATAACAAACTATATTTGTGCCCGATGGCCAAAATAGAAGACAATATCCGCAATTTCTCGATTATCGCCCACATTGACCACGGCAAATCCACCCTCGCCGACCGTTTGATCGAATTGACCAAAACGGTTGCCGAAAAAGATATGCAGAACCAGCTCCTGGATGACATGGATCTGGAAAGGGAACGTGGCATTACCATTAAAGCCCACGCAATCCGTTTGCTTTACGAACGCAATGGCGAACAGTACATTCTGAACATGATCGATACGCCGGGGCACGTCGACTTCAGCTACGAAGTCAGCCGCTCCCTCGCCGCCTGTGAAGGTGCTGTTCTCGTCGTCGATGCGACCCAGGGCATCCAGGCTCAAACCCTTTCGAACCTGTACCTCGCGATCGAAAACGATCTGACGATTATCCCGGTTCTGAACAAGGTGGACCTGCCCAGTGCAAACCCGGACCATGTGGCAGAGCTCGTCGGCGATCTTCTCGGATACGACCCGGAAAAGATTCCTCGCATTTCGGCCAAGACCGGTATCAACATCGGTGAAGTTCTCGACCGCATCGTCGACGAAATCCCGGCTCCGAAGGGCGACAACAAGGCAAAGCTCCAGGCGCTCATCTTCGACTCGATGTACGACTCCTACCGCGGCGTGATTAACGACATCCGCATCATGAACGGCACCCTTCGTCCGGGCATGGAAATTCAGCTGATGGCAAGCGGCGCCACTTACACCGTGACCGAAGTCGGAACCTTCACCATGAAGCGCAATCCGCGCAAGGAACTCACCGCTGGCATGGTCGGCTACGTCCTCGCCAACGTGAAAACGATCAGCGATGTGAAAATCGGCGACACGATCACTGACGCCGCAGATCCTGCCGATACACCGCTACCTGGTTACAAAGACATTCAGCCGATGATCTACTCGGGCATTTACCCGATCGATCCGGAAGACTACAAGAATTTGCGCGAAGCTTTGGAAAAGCTCAAGCTGAACGATTCCGCTTTGCAGTGGGAACCGGAAACTTCCGACGCCCTCGGCTTCGGCTTCCGCACGGGCTTCCTCGGACTCTTGCACATGGAAATTGTGCAGGAACGCTTGGACCGTGAATTCAACGTGAACATCATCACGACCGTTCCGAACGTGGAATACCACGTCTATCTGACGGGCGGTGAAATGATCAAGGTTTCGAGCCCGTCCAAGCTTCCGGATGCTTCGCGTTACGAACGCATCGAAGAACCTTACGTGAAGGCTCAGATCTTTACGCCGAAGGAATTCGTCGGCGGCCTCATGAAGCTTTGCGAAGAAAAGCGCGGCGAATTCGAAAACATGGAATACATCGACGAAACGAAGGTCATTCTCAAGTACGATCTTCCGCTTGCCGAAATCATGTTCGACTTCTACGACAAGCTCAAGTCCATTAGCCGCGGATACGGCGGACTTGACTACGCCCCGAACGGCTACCGCGCAAACAACCTGGTGAAGCTCGACATTCTGTTGAACGGCGATCCGGTGGACGCCTTCTCGGTGATCATTCACCGCGACAAGTCCGCAACTTACGCGAACGCGATCTGCGTCCGATTGAAGGACCTGATTCCTCGTCAGCAGTTCGACGTCGCCATCCAAGGTGCGATCGGCGGAAAGATCATCAGCCGCAGCACGGTCAAGGCTGTTCGCAAGGACGTTCTTGCCAAGTGCTATGGCGGTGACATTACCCGTAAGAGAAAGCTTCTCGAAAAGCAGAAGGAAGGTAAGAAGCGCATGAAGAGCATCGGCACGGTCGAAGTTCCTCAGAAGGCGTTCCTCGCTGTTCTTTCCCTTTCCGATGCAGGCAAGGGTTCCGAAGACTAATCATGTCTGTTCAGTCGACTAGCCGCAGACTTTTGCATTCCACGTCTCCGAGCTGGAACGTTCTTTTGGGAACGATCCTCGCGATTGTTTTCGTGGCAAGCTTTGCGGCTAGATTCTACGCACTGGAACCTTTCCGCATCGTCGGAAACTCGATGGAGCCGGAGCTTCCTTCGGGAAAGCTCGTCTGGGTCTGCAAGCTTCCGTCGTGTACAGATAAATTAACTCGCGGAGACATTGTCCTCGTTTCGTTCCCCGATCATTCCGAGGCTCTGCGCACGGTCTTTGGACTTCCCGGTGACACGGTGCACCTTTCGCCCGACGGAAAGATCCGTGTGCAAAAAGATCTGTACCATTGGGAAGAAGAATCCGAAATCCTTGCCCCGCGCAGCTTTTACGTGCCGCGCAAAAACGATTCCCTTGTATTTGAAAACATGAACGACATTTCGTTTGACTACACATCGGAATGGGCGCATCGCAAATTCGGATTCCGCAACTTCTATACCGAAGCCAAATTGTACCGTGGCACGGACACGCTTCCGATTAACCGCGTCGGTAGCACGCACATTTTTGGACGTCCTGTTTCCATCCGCGAAGTCAACGGATTCCACTGGCAAGAATACATTCTGCTCGGTCTGCAAATCGACCGCGAAGATCCGGGAGCCAAGCCCGTTCACTTTGAACGCAAGCTCTACCGTACTCAGGATTCATCGGAAGTCAAATACTTCAAGGCGCCCCAAGACGCGTATTACGTCATCTGCCAAAAGGGCGTCCGCTGCGAAGATTCCCGCAGCTTCGGCTACATTTCTCAAAGTCAAATCAAAGGGAAGCTTTTACGCTTTTAAAAGCTTTTTCGGCGCTCGCGCCGTGCAAATGCACCACATCGGATTTTTGAATAAAGCATTTTAACGCAAGCACCGCCTTGCCCGAATAAAAATGCCAAGCGACAGGATGTTCCAAGGCTTTGAATTTTTCTTCATCCACAGGCGCGGGCGAAGTTTCGTAAACCGGAAAGTGGCAAATTTCAATCTGATTCTCTTCGGCAATCGCATGCAGATCCGCCGCGGTCTGCGACGCCGAAATCCAAGCGATTTTTTTCACGGGATGCTTTTGTAAAAAGCTCGGAAAATCTTTGCCGGCGCCATTTTCAGAACCTGCCGCCGCCACAGGGATTCCCTCTTGCAAAAGGCATTGCGCCGTTTGAGCGCCGGCGGTAAAAATCACACCGTCAAAATTTTTCAGCACCTCTTTCGAAAGGTTCACCGCCCGCGGACTTCCGAGAAAAGCGGCGTCAAAATTCGAAAGATCGATTTGAATTCCCGTCGGACGATACTGCAACGCCGGCACATGCCAAAGCTCGTTCCCAGCCAAGGCTTCTTGCGAAAAGGTTTCCGCATTCGGCGGCGTCATTTTCGTATCAATGACAAGCATCAGTGTTCCGTATTCCAGAATGCGGCAATCGCTTCCGTTCCCGGAGCTTCCGCAGGGAGCATGATTCCCTTTTGATGGCAAGCGTCCATAAAGGTTTTGGCAAATGCGTCCAAAGCCTTGCACGCGTGCGCCTGTTCCGAAAGTTCGCTTTCTTCAAAGCGCTGGACCATGCGCAGGGATTTTCCATTCTGCGGATCGGCGAGGTAAGCGGTAAAGCGGAAGGCGCTTCCGTCCACTTCCAGGATTGCGCCCATCGGAACGCGACAGCCACCGCCGAGCAAGTTCATCCAATGTCTTTCCACGCGAGCCGCAATGACCGTTTCGCGGTGAGAAATCCTTTCGGCGATTTCCCGCGCCATGGAATTTTCCTTTAAGCTCTGCAAGGCGATAATGCCCTGACCGATCGCCGGCGTCACCTGATCGACCGCAAAGACTTCCGAAATTTCCGAAGGCATTTCCAAACGGTTCAAACCCGCAGCGCCCAAAAGGATCGCATCGAATTCCCCGCTCTTGACCTTTTCAATGCGAGACGGCAAATTGCCGCGCAAGTTCACACAATGCACATCCGGACGCATCTTTTTCAACTGCAAAACACGGCGCGGCGAACCGGTTCCGATCGTTGCACCGGGCCTTAAATCAGCAAACTTTTTACCGCCCGAAACCAAAACGTCGCACGGATTTTCGCGTTTTAAAAAGCCCGAAAGTTCTAAGCGGTCATCCATCGAATCCGGCACATCTTTCAGGGAATGCACCGCGAGATCGATCTTCTTTTCCATCAGGGCTTCTTCGATTTCTTTCACAAAGACGCCCTGTCCGCCGAACGAAACGAGGGAACGCACATGATCCTTGTCACCGCTCGTTTTAATGATGCAGATTTCTGCGGTCAAATCCGGGCAAGCTTTTTGGATCAAGTCCCGAGTCAAATAGGCTTGGGCAAGAGCGAGAGCGCTTCCGCGTGTACCGATCTTAATCGTTCCCATGTGCAAAACCTCTTAATCTTCGCTCTTCAAGTCGAAGAGTTTTTCGAGAATCAACTGGCTTTCAAGGCCCATACCCGCGGCGCCTAAACGTTTGAGCTCCGAAGACGGGCGGTGCAAAAGCTTTGCAATCAGTTCATCGTTGTAACGGCGCAGGTGTTCCATTTCTTCTGGGGACACGCGATGTTCCCATTTTTGTAACAATTCCTGTCCGATCGTTTCGTGGTGCTTGCGAAGCGAAAGCATCAGCGGAATCACACCGAGAGTCGCATACCATTCGGCGAATTCGTCCACGGCATCGCTAATGATTTCGCGAGCGCGTTCTGCGGAATGCCGTCTCTTGTTGCGGTTGTCTTCCACGACGCGGCTCAGATCGTCAATGCTAAAGAGCGAAACGTTCGGAAGATTAGCGACCGCCGGGTCAATATTTCTCGGTGCGCCTATATCTATATATACAGTCTTGCCGGTGCGATTCGCCTTTTTCACCATCTCTTCGGTCACAAGATATTCGGGCGAAGAGGCGGCGGCAATGAGCAAGTCCACGTCTTTTAATTTTTCGGGCATCTCGTAGAGGTCATAAGCCTCTCCCCCAAAACGCGCCGCAAAATTCTGAGCCTTGGCGAGGGTCCGGTTAAAGAATCGGAATTTGGTCACCCTCTCCGCAGAAAGTTCCACGGAAGCGATGTTTCCCATGTCGCCGAGTCCGAGAATTCCCACGCAAAGGGGCGAAAGGTCGTCAAATTCGCGCAAAGCGAGCTGAACCGCCGCAAACGGAATCGAAACGGTCCCTTCCCCGATCGCCGTATCCTCACGGACCTTTTTCCCGAGGGTCAAGGCCGACTGGAACAGGTGGCTGAGGAAGAATCCGACATTTCCCGCCTTCTGCGAAAGCTGGAACGCCTCCTTGACCTGCCCCATGATCTGGGTTTCGCCCAAAACCAGGCTGTCGAGGGAAGAAACCACCGTATAAAGGTGCGAAATCGCCTCGGTATGGGTCAAATAGAAGCAGTGCGGAACGAGTTCTGCGGCATCCATGTGCGCAAATTCCGCCCACCAGTTGATCAAAGTATCTCGTAAAGCGTCCGGATACAGGGTCGCGGCATAGATTTCTGTACGATTGCAGGTCGAAAGAATCACGACTTCCGAGAGTCCAGGGAGCTTTCCCAAGCTCGAAAGGCCCTTGTCGAGCAGATTACCAGAAAAACCAAGCCGGTCACGTAAAGCAACCGGGCACGTCTTATGACTTGCGCCGAGAACGACACAATGCGTATTTTCTTTATTTTTCATCACTTTTTTCAAATATGTAAGCTAGAAAAATTTTGGGAAGTTACCTCTCAAAAAAAGGATTATATATATTTGAGGCAGAATATTTATTGGAGTCAACGAATGAAGTCTAAGTTATTCGCGATCATCGGCATGTTTGCGGCCACCGCATTCGCCGATGACTATACCATTCAGAGCTTTTCCGGCGAAGAAGTCGGCACCCCAGACCAGTATATTGATGCAGAATTTGGCGGTTCTTTGAAGATTTCCGCCTCCGGCTCGGTTGAAAACGTTCAGGACGGACGTTTCTATGTGCGTCAGAAGTTCGAAGACCCGTTTGGCGAAGCTCCGACCACCTACCAGCTTTATGAAGGCCGCGAAGGCTCCGACAAGGCAAGCCTTGCAGAATTCAGCCTCCCGGACGGCATCGCTTACGGTTTTGTCGTTAAGGCAAAGGCTTATGCAAGCGAAGACGCCGATGCGAACAGCGATATTGAAAAGGTCTACTTCGACGGCAAGTCCGTCTTTGCAGAAGGCGTGACCGAAATGTATGTCCACCGCGGCGTCAAGACGATTGCCCTCGTTTCTGCGACGGCAGAATCCTCTTCGAGCAGCGAAGATGACACTTATGCAGCAGCCGCTGCGGAAAGCTCCTCTTCTGCAGATGACGAATACGAATACTGCGATGACGACGATCCGGATTGCGAAAGCGAAGACGATTATAATTATGACGTGCAGGGCAATGTGGGCGAAACCGCAAGCCGTGCAAACGATGAAGACTACGCTTCGAGCGACGCTGCTAACGACGTGACGAACCGTTTCGGTATCGCCGACGAAGTTCGTAAGTGGAGCGCTTGGGGTCTTGTCGGTGTCGCTGCTGCCGGTATCGGCGTCGGCATCTACGACCAGATGCAGTATAGCGACGCAAAGTCCGCTTACGACGACGTGAACGACGTGATCGACTCTCACAAGGCAAATATCGAAAGCGCTTGCGGTGGCAAGAACTCTTGCTACGAAGCTCTTCTCTGGTACGAAAAGCAGGACAACACTTCGGAAATCAGCAAGCTGGAATCCCGCAACAAGAAGAACAAGGATGCGATGGATTCCTACTCGATGGCTCGTAACATCTGGTTCGGTGTTGCAGCAGCTTCGATCGCTGGCGCTATCGTTCTCTTCACCTGGTAATGAAGACTGGTAAAATTACAGTTCAAGATTTGGGCTTTGAGACGATTCTCGGAGCCCTTTCTTTTGAGCGTGAAACACCGCAGCCGGTAACGCTCAGCTTTTCCCTTTGGTTGGACTTTGAACCGATTGCCGCCTCTGACGACTTAAACGATACCGTCAACTACGCTGATCTGTCCAACGAACTGGTGAAGTTTATTCAGGATTCCAAATTTCAGCTGGTCGAGACTTTAGTGTTGCGTACCGCCGAAAAGATCCTCGCCAAATCTCCGAAGGTTTCTGCCGCCTGGGTCCGCATCCAAAAGACAGAAGCGATCCCGGGGGCAAAAGGCTCTGTGGCAGAGATCCAGCTCGAACGTTCCTAGACGTTCCAAGTATCAACTGTTTAAGCCTGAAAAGGCGCGATATCTTAAAGCTTCCGCGATGTCCGAACATTCGACGGAAGCCTTTTTTGCATCTTCCGCTTTAGAGCCGAATTGTGAAGCTCGCAAGTCCGCAATGGTGCGGGCGACCTTGAGCATGCGGTAATAGCCTCTTGCGCTCAGCTGTATCTTGTCGGCGGCGGAAACGGCAAAGCGTTCCGTTTCAACGCTCATTTTGCAAAAGCTTTTCGTTTCTTCGCTTGTCATTTCGGAGTTCGTGCGGCAGTGGGTGCGCCTAAACCGTTGCTGTTGCAAGTTCCGGGCTGCGGTCACACGGGCGCGGATTTCAGCGGACGATTCTCCGGGCGGCATTTGCATCAGCTGTTGCGGGTCGGTGGACGGGACCGCCATTTGGATGTCAATCCGGTCGAGCAGCGGTCCGGAAAGGCGTTGCCGATACCGTCGAATGGAATCCGGCAAGCAGGTACATTCCCGCTTTGGGTCCATTGAATATCCGCATGGGCATGGATTCATTGCCGCTCCCATCATAAAGCGCGCAGGCCAAGAGACCGTTCCACAGGCGCGGCTAATGTGGATGACACCTTCTTCCATCGGTTCCCGGAGAGCCTCTAGAACGTTCCGGTTGAACTCGGGCAGTTCATCTAAAAAGAGCACTCCGTTGTGAGCGAGACTCGCTTCGCCGGGGCGCAGATGCACGCCGCCCCCGACGAGCGAAACCATCGACGAAGAATGATGCGGGGAACGGAACGGGCGCCGAGCAAAAAAGCTTTCCGCCTTATCTTCCCCCAGAACATGTAGCGAAGAATAGATGCGCGTACATTCGAGAATTTCTTCATCGGTCATCGGAGGCAAAATGCCCGGAAGGCAGCGGGCGGAAAAAGTTTTGCCAGAGCCCGGGGAACCGACCAGCAAAAAGTTATGACCGCCCGCCGCCGCAATTTCCAAGGCTCTCTTCACCCCTTCCATTCCCACCACCGAACGAAAATCCGGCACCGAGGGATCCGCAGGCAAAACCCTGTGCGAAATTCCGCACGACCGCACCGGGAGATTTACAGAACCCGGTGCAATCGCATCAATGCATTCCGCAAGGGTGGAGACGCCAATCACCGAAAGCCCTTCCACAAGGCTCGCCTCCGCCACGTTTTCCCTCGGCACCACCAAAATGTCTTCCTTTTTAGAAAGGCTCATTGCCACAGAAAGCACTCCGTGTACAGCCTTCACCTTTCCATCTAAAGAAAGCTCCCCCAAGAAGACAAATCTTTCTGGACGCTCCGCCTGAATTTCTTCGCTCGCCACGAGCATTCCGATTGCAAGCGGAAGGTCCAAAGAGGTTCCTTCCTTGCGCAAATCCGCAGGGGAAAGGTTCACAGTCATGCGACTTCCGGAAGCCGCATAACCGGAACTTCGAATACTGGAAACGACGCGTTCCCGAGATTCGCGAACAGCATTGTCCGGGAGACCGACCAGTGTAAAACCGGGAAGTCCCGGCGAAGAATCAACTTCTACGTTGACGGGAATCGCCTTGATTCCGAGCAGGCAGCTTGTGCGAATTCTTTGAAACACGTCGAAACCTCTTATGCTGCAGTGACTTCCTGGTACTTTTCCAGCACGCAGTTTTCAATGTGTTCGCGGCATTCGCGGGTAATCGGGTAGAAGATACTGCGGTATTCCTCGCCCTTGTAGAACGGGTCGTTCGGGTAGCCGACAAACAGACCGTTTTCGCCGTCCATCACGCGGAGCTGTGTGAGTTCAAACTGGTCGTTCAGAACCACACGGGCAAGCGCCTTGATGTGGCCCATGTTGATGCCATCCTTGAACGGATACACGCGAACGTTGGTGACGACGAGGCAATCGAATTCCGAAGCCTTCGCCGGCTTTTCCTGCTTATCCTGTTTGACTTCTGCTGTTGCAGTTTTGACCTTTGGCATTGCGCCCTCCTAATAAGTTAGCGTCTCAACATCGAGACGCACTTATTAAGGCAAAATGCGTGCCAAAACAAAAACGGCGATTTCGAAAAGAAATCGCCGTTTTTCATTTTTCAAAAGTGATTAATCAGTGATTACAATCGATTAATCAGCGGAGCTTTCGCTAGCCCTTAATCGCATCCGACATACTGAACATCGGCATGTACATTGCAATCATGAGGAAGCCGACAGCACCGCCGAGCACCACCATGATAAGCGGTTCCATCATCGACGTCAAAGCGTCAATGGCAGCGTCCACTTCTTCATCGTAGAAGTCCGCAACCTTCAAAAGCATCGCACCGAGCTGACCCGTCTTTTCACCGACGCCGACCATCTGAATGACCATCGCCGGGAAGATCTTCGCGTCCTTCATCGGTTCCACAATACTCTTACCGCCAGCAAGGCCGACTGCAATCTTCATAATCGCCGCTTCGACCACGGAGTTACCCGAAGTCTTTGCCGTCACCTGCAACGCTTCCGTCACCGAAACACCGGCATTCAAAAGCGTACCCAAAGTACGGCTAAAACGCGCCACGGCACTCTTGATCTGCAAGTCGCCCACTTTCGGGACTTTAAGCATAAACTTATCAAAGGCAAAGTGCAACTTCGGCACTTTCATAATCACCTTGAACGCGACAATAATCGAGACCGCGCCCAAAATCCAGAACGCCGCATAATCGCGGATCACATCCGAAAGGTCCATCACGAACTGCGTCGGCCACGGAAGTTCACCACCGAGTTCCATAAACGAAGCTGCGAAGGTCGGCACCACGAAGGAAAGCATCAAGATCACCACAACGACTGCCACGACAGCGACCATCACCGGGTAAGTCAAAGCCTTTTTCACTTTACGGACCAAGCGTTCGTTCGATTCCTGGTAGTCGGCAAGACGAGAAAGAATACCGTCCAAAATACCGCCCGCTTCACCTGCCGCAACCATGTTACAGTAGAGCTTGTCAAAAACCTTCGGATGCTGAGTCAAAGCATCGGCAAGGCTCGAACCACCACTGATCGACATCGTCAGCTTGTGAACCACTTCACGCATCGCCGGGTTTTCCATCTGCTCTTCCAAAATGGTCAAGCACTGGAGCATCGGAAGGCCTGCGGAAGTCATCGAGCTGAACATGCGCGTAAAACGGGAAACGTCCTTGGTTTTGATGCCCGAGCCGATATTGATTTTGATTTCAAGCGGCTTGCGCTTGAGGCTTTCAATCACCAAGTGTTTACGGCGAAGCAGGGATTCCGCTTCGTTCTTGTCTTTCGCCTCAATTTCCCCGGAGAACTGGTTTCCTTGAGTGTTTTGCGCCTTATAAAGGAAAACCGGCATGGATTAAACTCCCATCTGTTCGAGTTCTTTTTCGAGCTGGGTCGGGTCCGGAGACTTGGAGACCGCTTCGAAATGTTCGAGCTTGCCCTGACGCACAAGTTCCGCGAGTCGCATATTCATCGTATTCATACCGAACTTCTGACCGATTTCGATCATGGAGCCGATCTGGTGAGACTTGTTATCGCGAATCAAAGCGCGGATAGCCGGCGTCACGTTCATCACTTCGTAGCACATCACACGGCCGCCGCCGATCTTCGGAAGAAGCATCTGACAGACAACGCCCTGGAGCACAAAGGAAAGCTGAGTTCTGACCGTTTGCTGTTCACCCTGCGGGAACGCGTCGACAATACGGTTGATCGTCTGCACGGCGGAGTTCGTATGGAGCGTGGCCAAGGTCAAGTGACCCGTTTCCGCAATCGTCAAAGCGGCACGGATCGTTTCCAGGTCACGCATTTCGCCGATGAGCACAATGTCCGGGTCCTGACGGAGAGCCATCTTCAAAGCCTGGGAGAAGCTCTTCGTATCGTTACCAACTTCACGCTGGTTCACCATGCAGTTCTGATGCTTGTGCAAGAATTCGATCGGGTCTTCGATCGTCAGAATGTGTTCATGGCGTTCCTTGTTGATCTTGTCGATCATGGCGGCAAGAGTCGTCGACTTACCCGAACCTGTAGAACCGGTCACGAGCACAAGTCCCGACGGACGCGTCGTAAATTCGGCAACGATCGGCGGAAGGTCCAAATCCTTAAAGGTCTTGATTTCAAGAGGAATGATACGCAAGGCGAGAGCGACGCAGCCGCGCTGCAAATAAGCGTTCGCACGGAAACGGGCCAAATTCGCAATACCAAAAGAGAAGTCGCATTCCTTGTTCTGTTCGAAGGACTTCTTCTGGAGTTCGTTCATCAAACTATACGTCATGCGCATGGTCTCATCCGGTTTGAGCTTTTCGGTGCCCATCGGAGTGAGTTTGCCCGCCAAACGAAGCATCGGAGGGATGCCTGCGGTGATATGCAAGTCGGAAGCTCCACGCTTCACCATTTCTGCAAGAAGATCTTGAATATTATACATGCTTTGAATATAACATTAAATCTTTCGACTAGTATTTGCTGATTTTGGGAAATTTGACTAAAAACACAAAAGCGGGCTGCAAATTCGCAGTCCGCTTGATTGGAATGAGAAGACTCGTATTATTCTTCGTCGATCGTCACGGTCGGAACCTTATAGGTCACGGCCTTTGCCTTTTCGAGTTCCGCTTCCACGCCGTTTTCGTTATACGGGAGGAGGATGAAGGAAATAGACGTGTAATCGTAGCCGAAGTCGCTCAAATCGTAGCTCTTGGACGTATAATCGTCATAGATGCTGCCATAGTAGCTGTAATCCGACATTTCGCTCGTCTTGTAGTAGAGATGGTAGCCGGAGATCGTTTCTTCCGGAGCATCCCAAGAGAGAGTGATGTCGTAATAGGAACCGTCGTATTCTTCGACAGTGAGGTTCTTCACCTGGCTCGGGATATCGGATGCAGTGCCGCCGACCTTGAAGGACTTGCTGCTGACCGTTGCGTAAGCGCCGTCGGTTGCATAAGCCGTACCGCTGATATAGTACGTGTAACCGGTTTCCCACTTGCCGGAATACGGCTTGATGGTCACAACCTTCTTGCTTTCATCGAGAGAAACGGTCGTCAGAACCTTATAGCTCGAAGAGGTAGAACCCTTCGTCACCATCCAATGGTCAGCGATGGAATCCTTGGCAAGAACCTGGGAGAACGTGAGAGCGATGGTCGTCGTGGAGTCGATCGAATTCGTGTTGTCCGAGACGAGGAACACTTCACCAGCCACCTGTTCCATCAGGACTGCGGTCAGGTTCGTTTCTTCGCCGACGCGGAGACCGCTGACGCTTCTGTAAGAAGTCGTGCCGTAAGCGAGCTTACCAAAAGTCGTCTGGGCGAAGGAGATCGTCACATCGACGCCTTCCGGGAGGTTTTCAAAGGTATAAATACCGTTCTTGTCGGTCTGAGTCGAAACTTCAGACGGAACAAAGTTCGAACCGAAGCTTGCGTAAACAGTCACGCCGGAAGCGACCTTCTTGCTGGACGATTCCGCATCATAGTAGAAGAGGGAACCCGTAGCCTTCACGCCCTTCTTATACATCTGAACGGTCGAATAGACATCCGGAACGCGAGCGACATCGCCCTGACCCTGTTCGGCAAGCGAAACGACCATGCGACGGCTCACATACTTATCTGCAGAAATGATGAAAGCGTAATCACCGATCACGTTGTTCTTCAAAACGACAAGGCCCGAGGAATCGGAAGTCACCGTTTCGTCATCCGTCACCGAGTAAACCTTTGCAGAAGCCACACCGGCCTGCGTGCTAGCGTCCACCATCTGCAACGTGATGTTGCCCTTGGTCTTCGCTTCATCGTTGACATTCGTGACAGTCTGGCTGCAAGCACCCAAAAGGGCTGCAGAGGAGAGCATGAGTGTAATCTGCTTCAAATTCATAATTGTAACCCCTTACAAAAAATGGTGACTCTAACTTACTAATTCGTAAGTAAATTGCAAGGTATTTTTCGGGATTTTTTGTTTCGCTTTTTACAACATTTTACAACACCCAAAACGACGCATATCGCCAAACTTTTTATAAAAATGTCTAAAATTTTTAAATTTTCGCCATAATGAAGACTTTGATTTCGCTGACAGTCATTTTAGGATTAGCTCTTGTGCTTGGCTTCAACGCTTGTTCCGACGCCAAATACGACCGCATACCAGAAAAGGTCGAAGGCTATGAAGGGGTGAACCTTTTTGTATTCCACACGTCCTGGTGCGGCTACTGCAACATGGAACTTCCCACGCTCAAAAGGATCTATGCAGAATATTCCCCCTGCGGACTGCACGTGATCGGCGTGAACGAAGATGATGACGAAAAGACGATGCACGAATTTGTGAAGGCAAGGGAAATTCCCTACCCGGTCGTGTACTGGGACTTTAAGCTGATGAAAAAGTTCGGGCATCCGCGTTCGATTCCGACGCACTTTTTAATCGACAGTACCGGAAATATTCAAATGCGGCAGATCGGTCCGCTGAACGAAGAAATTCTCCGGGCGCAGATCGAAAAGGCTTTGGACGTTACGAATTGTCGTCCATAAACAGGATGACGTCTTCGATATTCTTTTTACCGAGGGCGAGCATATAAAGGCGATCGAGTCCCATGGCGACTCCCGATGCGGCGGGCATTCCATGTTCGAGCGCGGCGAGGAACTTTTCATCAATCGCCGGAACGGGCCTATTGTTCGCCTTTCTCCAAGCGATGTCCGCTTCAAAGCGGCGCCTTTGTTCTGCAGGGTCCGTGAGTTCCTCGTAGCCGTTGCAGAGTTCCATATTTTCGATGTAAAGTTCAAAACGTTTTGCGACCGTGTCGCCGTTCGCATTCACATACGTCTGAGCGAGAGCGGCGCAGCTTTCCGGATAGTCCATCAAGAACTGCGGAGCGTCCTTTCCCAGATGCGGTTCCACGACCGTCACCATCAGATAGTCCCACCAGTCTTCGGTCGAAAAAGTTTCCGAGCCTTCCACGTCCGGAACGTCATTTTCTTTTAAGGCTTGGCGGTAATCGTCCGCGGTCGCCTTAAAGGGATCCACCTTCGCATACCGCAGATACGCTTCGCGAAAAGTCAAACGTTCCGCCTGGATCCTTTTGCCGAGAATCGTGGACGCGAGATCTTCGACTTCCGTCATCAGCTCTTCGTAATGCATGCCGACGCGGTACCATTCGACGAGTTGAAATTCCGAATTGTGCTTGCGACCGACTTCGTCCAAGCGAAAAGCGTGAGCGATTTCAAAGATATCCCCGAAGCCCGCGGCAAGCAGACGCTTCAAGTGAAATTCCGGGCTCGTCATCAGGTAACGGGTCGGCTTTCCGAGCGTTTCAAAGTAATCCAAGTGCGCATCGGTTCCGCTAGCACGGGAAAGCACAGGCGTTTCGACTTCCTGCACCTTTCGCACCTTAAAAAATGCACGGATTTTTTCGGTCAACGCATAACGCGCCTTCCACGTTTCAAGATCACAGCTCGGTTCAAAAGTCTTCATCGAAAATTATTCCTGCACGCAGCGCACGGAAAGTCCAAAGCGCTTATCGACAGAAGCCTTATCCAAGTTGATCGCATCCGAGAAAAGGTTCCGCACGAAGCCGCGGGAAGCATCTTCTTCGGTCGAAGTCCAGAAATAAGTGCCTTCGCCAGCGAGAGTGCAAATGCCGTTCTGGTTAAAGTAACCGCCGAACTGCACCGTCACCGAGAAGTCCGCCACGTCCACTGCAGAAAGGGCGTCGAATTCTTCGTCCGTCGCCGCATGGAAACCTTCCGGGCAGGCGAGCTTTGCCGATTCAAATGTGTAAAGGCGACCGTACTTTTCGCAGTTCAGGGAATCGCCGTCATAGCAAGCGGAAGAATCCGGAATATCAAAAGAGATGTTGTCAATCATCCAGATCTTTTCGCCAAAACGTTCCACGCGGTACATCTTGTTATCACGCGGATCGACAACGCTTCCGATAACCGGGCAACGAATCGGAGCTTCCAAAGAATCCAAGCGCACATTCAAAGAATCGCCGTAGGCATCGCAAAGGTGGAACTTTCTTCTCGCATAAATAAAGTCAGCCGGATCGTTGCCCGTGAGGAACGTTACCGCCGAATCGATCGACGGAATCACCGAATCGCCCACAGCGAGAAGCCAGTTATTTGCCACATAAAACGGAGCCGCCCAGAAAGCGTCAATCGAAAGAGAATCGATCAAAAGCGTCATCGGCGAAGGAGTCGGAACGCTCACCTTTTTTGCCACGAGCTTTTGCGGCGTAGCGGCACACGTTGCGGAATCCGGAGCGTCTTCCCGGGTAAAGGAAGAATCGGTGCGAGCGATGCAAGCGTCTAGGCAAGCCTGTTTTTCTTTCTTTTTGCAGGTTTCCCAGATCAAGGTATCGACCTTGACCATCACCGGTTTCATGAACTTTTTGTTTTTGCGGATGACTTCCAGAGTCTTTCCGTAGAGTTCAATCGCCGCGGTATCCCCGGTTTTACCCTGTTCTGCAAGAGCGATCAGGGATTCAGAGCAAGCCTGTTCGCCTTTTGCCTTGGAACAAGCCTTAGAAACTTTCGGAGCGGCTGCAAGCGTCACACTTGCGAGTAAAAGAACAGCGATTAAAGAATACTTTTTCATACAAAAGAATATACAAATTTCGATTTTGATTAACTGATGTAGCCGTCCTTCGGCTTGTCTTTCTGCTTCGGACGCACCGTGAAGCTGTCCGCGATTCCGAGAGGCGCGAGGAATTCCTGCAAAATCTGATATTCGACTCCTGCAGAAAAAGCATCCATGCGCTTCTGGAAAATATTGAACAGGTGCGCGGCATTGTCCGCCTGTTTCTGTTCCACTTCGAACATTTCGACAAGGCTCACTGAATAGAGCTTGCGCAAAAGCAGAGCCGGAAGCACCATCACAGTCAGGAACCAGTCCGTTACCACCTGGGACTTTTGAGGCTTGTTATTCTGCTGACGAATCACGTTCACATTCGTGCGCACTTCTTTGCCGAGAGCATTCAGCTGCAGCGGACGGAATTCCGGCATTTCAAAAATCTTGGCGTCTGCAACCATGTCGAATGCGCTGCAGATGAGGTACTTGGTGAAGTCGGAATAGAGGGAATATCCGATCGTTTCGACGGCTTCCTTTTGATCTTCCGGTACGAGCTTCGAAATATCCGCGCGGAGCTTATTCATCGCCTGGGCAAAGTTGCTTTCGGTGCAGCAGACTTCGAATTCCTTGCCCGCGAGAGACGCTTCGTGGAACATTTCAAAACGCACGACTTCGCGGAGCTTTTTATAGGCGTCCGTGGCGTCGTCGCTGAATTCGACTTTTGCGGAGAACTTCTTTTCGGCGTCTTCGACTTTTGCCTTCACAAGTGCGTCGTAATCCGTGCTGTTCACCAGCTGCATCGTTTCACCGATGAGAGCCTTGAACTGTTCGTTGTAACGAGCAGCGGACTGTTCGTCCACGACTTCGATGTTCTTCAGGTTTTCCAGAGCTTCGTCAAATTCTTTCTGCATAAAATTTCCACTGGTTTGATTTTTCTGGTTAAAGGCTTACGCGCTTTTTTCTGCATGAATGGTCTGAACTTTATCCTTCGGAAGAACCAGGTTCAAAAGTACCGCAAGCAGGAACACAACCGCGACGCAGTTTTCGGCAAAAATAGTCTGCACGATCTGCGGGAAAATAGCAAACATTTTCGACGCCGAAGTAAAGCCCAGGCCCACGCTCAGCGAAAGGCTCGTAATGATCATGTTCCGCTGCGAAAAGCCGCTCTTCGCCATCATCCCGAAGCCCGCGAACAAAATCGACCCGAACATCATAATGGTGCAGCCACCGAGAACCGCCTGCGGGATCGTCGTCAGCAAATGTCCAAACGGCGGGAAAAGTCCCCCCAGAAGCATCACCACGGCACTCGTTCCAATCGCAAAACGGTTCACCACGCCCGAGAGCGCAGCAAGTCCCACATTCTGGCTAAAAGACGTAATCGGCGTGCAGCCGAACAGGCCCGAAATGGAACTCACAAAACCGTCACAGCTGATCGCGCCTCCCATTTCCACCTTGTGAATCTGGCGCTTTAAGGCCCCATTCACCAAGGCACTCGAATCGCCCACCGTTTCCGTTGCCGACACAAGGTAAATCGCCACCATCGAAAGGATCGCGCCCAAATGGAATTCCGGCTTGAACGGCATGAACTTCGGAAGCGAAAACACATCACAATTCAGCACGCCCGAAAAATCAACCATTCCCATGCAGACCGCCAGAATATAGCCGACAATCAAACCGACGAGCACCGAAAGCGAACGCAAAAATCCCTTCGCAAACACTTGAGTCAAAAGGCACGTCAAAAGCGTTACACTGCCGACAATCCAGTTTTCCGCGGCGCCAAAATTCGCGGCACCCTGGCCGCCCGCAAACGAATTCGCCCCGATCGGAAGCAGCGAAAATCCAATCGACGTCACGACCGTCGCCGCCACGATATGCGGAATGAGCTTTAACCAATACTTGGCACAAAGTCCGAGCAAGCCTTCCACGATACCGCCCACAATCACCGCGCCCATCAAGGTTCCCATGCCCTGCGTCGTTCCAATGGAAATCGCCACGGAAAGGAAGGTAAAACTTAAGCCCATCACAATCGGCAAGCGCGAACCGATTTTCCAAATCGGGTACAGCTGAATCAGCGTGCCAATACTCGCAATGATCATGCAGTTTTGAATCAGCGAAGCGGTAATGCCCTGTTCGAGCCCCACGACATTTGCCAAAATAATGATCGGCGTAATGTTGCTTACGAACATCGCAAGCACATGCTGAAGTCCAAAAGGAAGCGCCTGAAAGAGAGGGACTTTACCGTCCAACGTATAAAGATTCTGGGAAGATTTTGCTGGTGCCGTCATAAGAAAATCGATCAAGCCTGTTGTTCACGGAACTGGATAAAGCCGCTTTCAGCGTCCATGCTGTCGACGATCGCGATAGATTCCAAATGGATTCCCGCTTCGCGGAGTTTTGCGCCACCCGGCTGCATGCCTTTTTCGATTGCGATTCCAATGCCCACGAGCGTTGCACCCGCCTGCTTCACCAGGTCGATCAAAGCGTTGCAAGCTTCCCCGTTCGCCATAAAATCGTCCACGATCAAGACTTTATCGGTCGGCTTCAAATAGGGCTTTGAAACAAAAATGTCGTTCATTTTTTTGTGGGTAAAGGAATAAGCCTTTGCCACATACTTATCGTCGGTACTGTTCACCGTTTGGCTCTTCTTGGCAAAGACCACCGGGATTTCGTTCACATAGGCGACAGCCGATGCAATCGCGATGCCGCTCGATTCAATCGTCAGAACCTTGTTGAATTCCTCACCCGAGAATCGGCGCTTGATTTCTTCGCCGATCTTTTTCATCAATCGAATGTCAATCTGGTGATTTAAGAAACTGTCAACCTTTAAAACGTTGCCGGGTTTGACAACTCCGTCGGCAAGGATTTTCGCTTCCAAGAAATTCATAGGCCAAATTTAAAAAATTGGGCATAATTGACTTGTTATTTTTTTATTTTCTGCGGCATGAGCTACAATGCAGAAGAAATCCGTCAGCAATTCCCGGTTCTTGCCCTTCACGACAAGGATCCCAAACCGTTTGCGTTCCTGGATAGTACGGCGACTACACAAAAGCCGGAATTTGTCATCAACGCGATGGACAACTTTTACCGCAAGCATTACAGCTCCATCAAACGCGGCGTTTACTCCATGACCGCACAAACGACAGACGCTTACGAATCCGCTCGCAAAAAAGTCGCCAAATTCATCAACGCCAAAAGCGAAAATGAAATCGTCTTCACGCGCGGCACCACGGCGAGCATCAATCTTTGCGCCTGGAGCTATGGCCGAAAGTTTTTGAAGGCGGGCGACGAAATCGTCATCAGCGCCCTCGAACATCACGCAAACATCGTCTCGTGGCAGCTCATTGCCGAAGAACGCGGCGCCAAGCTCAAAGTGATTCCCGTCGCCGATGACGGTGACCTGATCCTTGAAAAAATCCCGGAACTCGTCGTTCCCGGCAAAACGAAGATCGTCGCTTTTGCCCACATCAGCAACACGGTCGGCACCGAAAATCCGGTCAAGGAAATAATCCAGACCATTCGAAAGATCGACCCGACCATCAAGATTTTGATCGATGCCGCCCAAAGCGCTCCGCATGTAAAAATCGACGTCCAGGATTTGGACTGCGATTTCCTCGCCTTCTCCGGTCACAAGATGTACGGCCCCACGGGCATCGGCGTTCTTTACGGCAAATACGAAATTCTCGAAAGCATGCCCCCGCTCGAAGGCGGCGGCGAAATGATCGACCAGGTCACCTTCGAAAAGACGACCTTTGCCCTGCCGCCCGACCGTTTTGAAGCGGGAACGCCTCCGATTGCCGAAGTCATCGGCCTTGGCGCCGCTGTCGATTGGATCAATCAGGTCGGCATCGAAGCGATCTACCAGCACGAACAAGAAATTTTGAAGTACGCGGAAGAAAAACTGAAGGCAATTCCGGGCTTGCACATTTTGGGAAATCCCAAGCACCGCGGATCCCTGCTGAGCTTTACTTTGGACGCCGCACATCCGCACGACGCGGCCACGCTTTTAGACGAAGACGGAATCGCCGTGCGCAGCGGGCATCACTGTGCACAGCCGGTGATGAAACGCTTTAACGTTCCGGCAACGATCCGCGCAAGCTTTGGCGCCTACACGCAAAAGTGGGAAATCGACAGGCTCGTCGAAGGACTCTTGCGCGTGAACCGCATCTTCGCCCTTTAATCTTTTTTTCGAAAAACAAAATAGCGGTACAGAGCAAAGCTCACGACCACATAAGCGACGTTCGCCAGAATGTTCGCGAGGTACCCTGCGCTCAAAAAATCCCCCGCCGACGGAAGTGCGTCTTTTAACGACTCGAGCACAAACAGGTTCACCAGGTAAGCGCAAAGGAACACGATTACAAAGCGCACCACTTCCGAACGTTTTTTGTTATGGCTCTTAAAATTCAAACGGCGATTCATGATGTAAGAATTCACACCGCCCGCGACAAAGCCTAAAAAGTTCGAAAGCTCCAGATTCCAGTGCAAAAGCTCGTACAAGACCCAAACGACCACGAGCGTGATGAGCGTATTCACCACACCGATCAGATTGTACTTGATAAAGTTCCACATCGCCTAGAGCCTCCAACGGGATTCGCTAAAGCGCTCCCGGAATTCCCTTTCGATGTCGTCCGCAAAAGGAATCACGCGGTGCTGCATCAAAATGTTTCCGTTGCAAATGACCGTGTCGATCACCGAGGAATTCGCCGCATACACCCAGTTCGAAATCACGTCGCCCACGGCAAAACACGGAGCCTTCAAATTGAGCAGCAAGGCGTCGGCAAGCCAACCTTCTTCGATTTTCCCCGCGTGGAATCCAAAGGCTTCGGCACCGTTCTGCGTCGCGATCTTCAACGTTTCTTTGGCAGAAAGGAGCGTCGAATCGCCCGAAGTCATTTTCGCAAGCAGCGACGCGAACTTCATTTCTTCGCGCATGTCGAGGTTGTTGTTCGAAGAGGCGCCGTCCGTGCCGAGCGACAGACGAATGCCGCGGTCCACAAAAGGTTTTGCTTGGAACGTCCCGCTTGCAAGCTTCATGTTCGAACAGGGATTGTGCGCCACGGTCACGCCGCGTTCCGCCAAAATATCCAAATCCTTTTCGGAAACGTGCACCACGTGAGCGGCCACCGTGCGATTTGAAAGAAGTCCCAAGGAATCCAGATATTCCACGGGAGATTTTCCTTCTGTGGAATCAACACTTCCCTTTTCTTCGCCGAGCGTTTCCGCCAAATGCACGTGCAGCGGAATCTGATACTTTTCGGAACATTCCGCCGCCGTCCGCAGGCACTTTGCCGAGTTCGTGTAAATCGCGTGCGGCGCCACCGCCAAACGGATGCGGTCCTGATACTTCGAAACATTCTCGGCAAGGAACTGCACATTTTCGCTCGTATCGGGCTTCAACACATCCGCAAAGGTAACGCCGATCGAAGCGCGCACGCCCATCTCTTCCGCAGCCCGAATCGTCTGCGTTCTGTGCCAGTACATGTCCGCAAAGAATACGGTCCCCGAACGGATCATTTCAAGAATCGCGTACTTCGAAGCCACATAAACGTCTTCGGCAGAAAGCTTCGCCTCGCGGGGCCAAATGTGCTTTTCGAGCCACACCTTGAGCGGAACGTCGTCCGCAAGGCCGCGTACAAAAGTCATCGCCGCATGCGTGTGCGTATTGTAAAACGCCGGAACAATCGCCATGTGACGGCAATCCAATTCGTACGTATCGGGAACTTCTACCTGCAACGTTTCTGCGGGCGCGATCTTCTTAAAAACGCCATCCGCAATCAAAATGTCCTTATGGAAGCCGTCTAACAGCACGGACTTTAGCAACAGCTGACTCATACAAAACTCCAAAGGGAAGTTCCCCAGTCCCAGGCGACTTCAAAACCCGACTTTGCCCACGTCCACGCCGAGGAAACGCCGCCCGCCGAAAGCCAAGCGATGACCGGCACCCAGAACAGATTCGCAAACAAAATCGCCGCATACGAAAACGCGTAACCGTATTCCTGCAAATCCGTTTGACGCGGACGCGCCTCATGGAACACGCTCACCAGGTGGAACATCAAAAAGAAACCGACAAGCCCCTGCGCCACGATCCGCGCCTCGGGAATCAAAATCAGGGAAATCCACGCCGTGGCAAACGCAAACAGCGGGAACGTGTACGGCGCAAGCGAAATCACCGGATTCGTGCCACCGTAAAAAGTCACCTGGCCGCCCTCATCCGCATGCGCAAAAAAGGATTCCACCTTGTGAAACGAAAGCACCGCGAAAACCGTATGGTTCAGCTCGTGGCAAAAGGTTTCGGCAAACTCCAGATTGCGCCGAGCAACAAAGAAAACCACGCGCAACGCAAAATAGGCAACGACGCCGTAGAATTCAAACTGGAAAATCTTCCAGTTTTCCACGAACGCGCCATAGCCTTGCCAAAGAGAAACGCCAAAAGCGACCGCCAAAAACAAAAGGATCGGCGCACCGACAAAGGTGCAAAGAGCTTTCATCAGCGGGCCATGTCCAAAGTATCCAGTTCCTGCTTGAGCGCGGCGTCGCTCGCCTTTAAGCTGTCCAGCTTGGACTTTGTCTTTTCAATCTGGGATTCGAGCCCAGCCACTTCCTGTTGCTTTTGGGAAATCACCTTTTCCGCTTCCGGATCGGAACACGCAAACAAAAAGCCTGCGGCACAAACTGCAAGAACAACCTTACGCATCATATATCCTTTATTTTCCAAAAACGAATATAAAACAAAATCGCATAAAAAACGTGAGGAATCGTCGCAAGTTCCCCGTTTCGGGCGTATTCTGCAACTCTTTTGTAAGCAATATAAAGCATATTTTGCCATCTTCTGTCGCACAAGGAGTGTAGTTTAGTGAATGAGGGGAAAGGAGCGTTAGCTATGTTGAAAAAAATCTTAGCCCAATGGGATCTGTTGCT